>NZ_LT615367.1:4200000-4501560 GCF_900095885.1 Dickeya aquatica | reverse complement strand
AAAACACGGGTAAAAGCAGTAGTTATCCCAATAATAACCTGAGATTATTTTTTGAGCTGTGCATAAGTACCCATTCAGATCCCAGCTAATACCGTGCAGGATCACCGATCATTCACAGCTAGTGATCGGGCATAACCTGTTGATCTTCATTTTGGATCTCGCCTTATCCACAGAAGTTGCGGATCCTAATAAGAGATCTAATAAAGAGATCTTTAAATAAAAAGATCTTTCTTTAATTACCCGACGATCCAACACGCTTGGTTGGCGGAGCAAACTTAAGTAGAATCCCCCACCCCGGGCCAATAACGATCATGCGCAACCATGTGAGGTGCAGCACCATGTTTTATCCAGATCCTTTTGACGTCATCGTGATCGGCGGCGGTCACGCCGGCACAGAAGCGGCGATGGCTTCGGCGCGCATGGGACGTCAAACCCTTTTGCTGACGCACAATATTGATACGCTGGGACAAATGTCCTGTAACCCGGCGATCGGTGGTATCGGGAAAGGGCATCTGGTAAAAGAGATCGACGCAATGGGTGGCCTGATGGCACGGGCGATCGATCGGGCTGGCATTCAGTTTAGGATACTAAACTCCAGCAAAGGCCCGGCGGTACGCGCGACGCGCGCTCAGGCTGACCGTGTATTGTATCGTCAGGCAGTACGTACCACCCTGGAAAACCAGCCAAACCTGACGCTTTTCCAGCAAGCGGTTGACGATCTCATCGTGGAAAACGATCGCGTGGTGGGTGTCGTGACACAAATGGGGCTGAAGTTCCGCGCTAAAGCGGTGGTGCTCACCGTCGGTACTTTCCTTGACGGCAAAATTCATATCGGTTTGGATAATTACAGCGGTGGTCGTGCAGGCGATCAGCCCGCTATTGCGCTGTCACGCCGTCTACGCGAATTGCCGCTGCGGGTAGGACGCCTGAAAACCGGTACACCGCCGCGCATTGATGCCCGAACCATTGATTTTAGCGTACTGACACCGCAGCACGGTGATAATCCCATGCCGGTGTTCTCGTTTCTGGGCAATGCCAGCGAGCACCCGGAACAAATGCCGTGTTATATCACCCACACCAATGAGCGTACCCATGAGGTGATCCGCAATAATCTGGATCGCAGTCCGATGTATGCCGGTGTTATAGAGGGGATTGGGCCACGCTACTGCCCTTCTATCGAAGACAAAGTCATGCGCTTTGCCGATCGTAACGCTCATCAGATTTTCCTTGAGCCGGAAGGGTTGACCAGCAATGAAATTTACCCCAACGGCATCTCAACCAGCCTGCCGTTTGATGTGCAGTGGCAGATAGTGCGTTCTATGCAAGGTATGGAAAACGCGCGGATTGTTCGCCCTGGTTATGCCATTGAGTATGATTTTTTCGACCCGCGCGACCTCAAACCAACGCTGGAGAGCAAGTTCATCCACAATTTGTTTTTTGCCGGACAAATCAACGGTACCACCGGTTATGAAGAAGCCGCCGCCCAAGGCATGCTGGCGGGGTTGAACGCAGCGCGTCTGGCCTTTGAACAGGAAGGCTGGACGCCACGGCGCGATCAGGCTTATCTGGGGGTATTGGTTGACGATCTCTGTACGCTGGGAACCAAAGAGCCGTACCGCATGTTTACCTCTCGTGCCGAGTACCGTTTGATGCTGCGTGAAGACAATGCCGATTGGCGTTTGACGGCGATGGGTCGTGAGCTGGGAATGGTGGATGATGAGCGCTGGGCACACTTCAACCAGAAAATGGAAAATATCGAAAAAGAGCGCCAGCGTCTGCGTGATATTCTGGTTCACCCGAACTCAGGAAATATTCAAGAAATCAACAATTTGCTCAAGTCACCGCTATCGCGCGAAGCCAGCGGAGAGGAACTGCTAAGACGCCCGGAGATGGACTACGCACAGTTGACCGGGTTGCCTATGTTTGCTCCGGCACTGGATGATGTTCAGGCGGCTGAGCAGGTAGAGATTCAGGTGAAGTATGAGGGGTATATCGCCCGCCAGCAGGATGAGATTGAAAAACAACTGCGCAACGAACATACCCTGCTGCCAGCGGATCTGGATTACCGCCAGGTCACAGGGCTGTCCAATGAAGTGATCGCCAAGCTCAATGACCATAAACCGGGCTCTATTGGTCAGGCGTCGCGTATTTCCGGTATCACACCTGCGGCTATTTCAATTCTGCTGGTCTGGCTGAAAAAACAAGGTATGCTGCGCCGCAGCGCTTAATAACACCGCCGACTCATGTTGATTCATGGCCGCAACAAGCGGCCATGTTGCCTTAACCGACAACAGGATTTCTTCGTGCTCGAGAAACTTAACAGCCTGCTGCAACGTGCCGGAATGGCGCTGACCGATCAGCAAAAAAATCAGTTGTTGCAGTACGTAGCGTTACTCCACAAATGGAACAAAGCCTACAACCTCACATCAGTGCGAGAGCCGGAGCAGATGCTGGTTCGCCATATCATGGATAGCCTGGTGGTTGAGCCGCATCTGGTCGGCAGCCGTTTTATTGATGTTGGCACCGGCCCTGGATTGCCGGGCATTCCACTGGCGATTGCGCGTCCTGATGCGCATTTTGTCCTGCTGGATAGCCTTGGCAAGCGGGTGCGCTTCTTACGTCAGGTACAGCATGAACTCGGTCTGGCGAATGTCGAACCGGTGCAAAGCCGGGTGGAGGATTTCCCCGCCGAACCGCCGTTTGATGGCGTCATCAGCCGTGCATTTGCCTCATTGCAGGATATGGTGAACTGGTGCCAGCATCTGCCTGCTCGCCCACAAGGGCGTTTTTATGCGCTAAAGGGGGTTGCGCCGCACGATGAGATGGCACAACTGCCGCAAGGGGTCACTGTCGAACACGTTACGGCTTTGTCGGTTCCTGAGCTGGAAGGCGAGCGTCATTTGGTGGTGCTTAAACCCAATTAATTTTGTCATTTATCAAAAAAATCATGAATATTTGTAAGCTTCTCTGGTTGATAGCTAAAAATGAAATAATGACCTGAGTAAGCTTATTCTTCACCTGGATTTTACAACTCTGCCGCATCGCCGGATACGACACCTTGTTTTGCACGGTTTATCACGATGCTGGTTTTTATCATTCCCTCACCTTTGTGGGGGAAAACAGTGTTAAAAACATGGAAAAAAATATCCGGCTTGTCAACAGATGGTTTTGTGGCTGTATTCATGCTGTTTTGTAGATGTTCTTTTTTAACTTATTGAAATTAAAAAAGATAAATGGCCTTTTTTGCTAAAGACAAAAAAAAAACGATTCAGCTATAAAAGTATCGGCTGCTCTTTATGTGAGTGATATCACATATTGGCAGCGTTAATTGTACCAAAGCAACAAAGTGGGCTCTGAGGATAGTTAGTGAAAATAAGGCTTCGGAAATAAATTTAAATAATCGTTCACCTTTTTGCTACTTATCGATTGAATTCGCATGGATGACCCGTATAATTTGCTCGTTTTTCGCTGCTTGACTCGGTACTTCAAAGGCAGTTTTATACGGTCATTCAGCATACCTCTGAAAAGGTACGGGGAGAGCAAGCATCGTGTCTGTATCCCTCTACAGTGGAAAAATCGCCCGCTTATCGCTGTTGTGCCAGTTGACGGTGATTCTTGTTGTCAGCGTACTGTTTGGCGTCGATGGCATCAGGGCCGGGGCTTCTGCGCTGTCGGGGGGGCTGGCAGCCAGTCTGCCTGGCATGATGTTTATGCTGTTCGCTGTGCGACATCAGGCGGACAAGCCACCGGAAGGTCGGGTTGCCTGGGTGTTTGCCGTTGGGGAAGGGCTGAAAATGTTCTTCACCATCGTGCTGTTGGTGGTGGCGTTAGGCGTGTTTCATGCAGCATTTTTTCCGCTAGGCCTGACGTACTTAGTGGTGCTGGTTACGCAGATTCTGGCACCGGCTGTAATTAACCGTTACCGTAGTTAACAACAAAAGGGTAAGAGACATCATGTCTGCATCTACTCCGCAAGAGTATATCGGTCACCACCTGACCCATTTGCAGGTGGGCACGGGATTCTGGTCGATTAACGTCGACTCGATGTTTTTCTCCGTGGCTCTTGGCGTGCTCTTTCTGGTTATCTTCCGTAAGGTAGCCAAAACGGCGACCAGTGGCGTACCGGGAAAACTGCAAACCGCAGTTGAACTGGTCGTGGGATTTGTCGATGGCAGCGTTCGCGACATGTTCCACGGTAAAAGTAAACTGATCGCCCCGCTGGCGCTGACAGTGTTCGTCTGGGTTTTCCTGATGAACATGATGGATTTGCTGCCGATCGATCTGTTGCCTCAACTGTGGGCGCATATCTACAGCGCACTCGGCCATGACCCGGCGCACGCTTACCTGCGTGTTGTGCCGTCTGCCGACGTCAACGTTACGCTGTCCATGGCGCTGGGCGTATTCATTTTGATTCTGTTCTACAGCATCAAAATGAAAGGCGTGGGAGGGTTCGTTAAAGAACTGACCATGCAGCCGTTCAATCATCCGGTGTTTATTCCCATCAACCTGATTCTTGAAGGGGTGAGCCTGCTGTCCAAACCTGTTTCTCTTGGGTTACGACTGTTTGGCAACATGTATGCGGGTGAATTGATCTTTATCCTGATTGCCGGCCTGCTGCCGTGGTGGTCTCAGTGGGTGCTGAATGTGCCGTGGGCCATCTTCCACATCCTTATCATCACATTGCAGGCGTTTATCTTCATGGTTCTGACAGTTGTTTATCTTTCGATGGCATCTGAAGAGCATTAATTTTTCACAACACTACAACGTTTTAACTGAAACAAACTGGAGACTGTCATGGAAAACCTGAGTATGGATCTGCTGTACATGGCTGCCGCTGTAATGATGGGCCTGGCGGCAATCGGTGCGGCAATCGGTATCGGCATCCTGGGTGGTAAATTTTTGGAAGGTGCTGCCCGCCAGCCTGACCTGATCCCTCTGCTGCGTACACAGTTCTTTATCGTTATGGGTCTGGTGGATGCTATCCCGATGATCGCGGTAGGTCTGGGTCTGTACGTGATGTTTGCGGTGGCCTAAGCGAGCGCAAGCTTGCCAGGTTAAAGACATCGACTCAATTAACTCATGAAAGAGGCATTGTGCTGTGAATCTTAACGCAACAATCCTCGGCCAGGCCATTGCGTTCGTCCTGTTTGTCTGGTTCTGCATGAAGTATGTATGGCCGCCGATTATGGCTGCCATCGAAAAACGTCAGAAAGAAATCGCTGACGGCCTTGCTTCTGCTGAACGTGCCAAAAAAGATCTGAACTTAGCGCAGGCCAATGCGACCGACCAACTGAAGAAAGCCAAAGCGGAAGCTCAGGTGATCATCGAGCAGGCGAATAAACAGCGTGCTCAGATTCTGGACGAAGTGAAAGCGGAAGCAGAAGTGGAACGCAACAAAATCGTGGCGCAGGCGCAGGCTGAAATTGAAGCCGAACGCAAACGTGCCCGTGAAGAGTTGCGTAAGCAGGTTGCCATTCTGGCGATTGCTGGTGCCGAGAAAATTATTGAACGTTCCGTGGATGAAGCTGCTAACAGCGACATCGTTGATAAACTGGTCGCTGAACTGTAAGGAGGGAGGGGCTGATGTCTGAATTTGTCACGGTAGCTCGCCCCTACGCCAAAGCAGCTTTTGACTTTGCCGTTGAACACCAGGCGCTTGAGCGCTGGCAGCAGATGTTGGTATTTGCCGCCGAAGTTGCACGTAACGAACAGATAGCCAGTATGCTGGCCGGAGCCATCGCTCCCCAGACGATGGCGCAAACGTTTATTACGGTGTGCGGTGAACAACTGGACGAAGCGGGCCAAAACCTGATTAAGGTAATGGCTGAAAACGGACGTTTGCCGGTGCTGTCTGAAGTGCTGGAACAGTTTGTTCAATTGCGTGCGGAACTGGAATCGACCGTGGATGTCGAGGTCACTTCCGCCACCACGTTGAGCGAGCAGCAGTTATCCAAGATAACCGCTGCGATGGAACAACGTCTGTCACGTAAAGTGAAGCTGAATTGCAAAATTGATAAGTCTGTTATGGCCGGCGTTGTCATTCGCGCGGGCGATATGGTGATAGACGGCAGTATTCGTGGTCGTCTGGAACGTCTGGCAGACGTCTTGCAGTCTTAAGGGGACTGGAGCATGCAACTGAATTCCACCGAAATCAGTGAACTGATCAAGCAGCGGATTGCTCAGTTCAACGTTGTGAGTGAAGCTCACAACGAAGGTACCATTGTTTCCGTCAGTGACGGGATCATCCGCGTACACGGCCTGGCCGATGTCATGCAGGGGGAAATGATCTCTCTGCCGGGCAACCGTTACGCCATTGCACTGAACCTGGAGCGCGACTCCGTTGGTGCAGTCGTTATGGGGCCGTATGCAGACCTGGCCGAAGGCATGAAAGTGAAATGCACCGGCCGTATTCTGGAAGTGCCGGTTGGTCGTGGTTTGCTCGGGCGTGTGGTGAACACGCTGGGGGCACCGATTGACGGTAAAGGCCCGATTGATAATGACGGGTTTTCGCCGGTAGAAGCGATTGCTCCGGGTGTTATCGATCGTCAGTCCGTTGATCAGCCGGTTCAGACCGGTTACAAGTCCGTTGACGCCATGATTCCAATTGGTCGTGGTCAGCGTGAATTGGTTATCGGCGACCGTCAGACCGGTAAAACCGCACTGGCGATTGATGCCATCATCAACCAGCGCGATTCCGGCATCAAATGTATTTATGTCGCTATCGGCCAGAAAGCGTCCACCATTGCTAACGTGGTGCGTAAACTGGAAGAGCATGGCGCATTGGCTAACACCATTGTTGTGGTGGCTACCGCGTCTGAATCTGCTGCACTGCAATATCTGGCTCCGTATGCCGGTTGTGCGATGGGTGAATACTTCCGCGATCGCGGCGAAGACGCGTTGATCATTTATGATGACCTGTCTAAGCAGGCGGTGGCTTACCGTCAGATTTCTCTGCTGCTGCGTCGTCCGCCGGGTCGTGAAGCCTATCCGGGTGACGTGTTCTACCTGCACTCCCGTTTGCTGGAGCGTGCGGCGCGAGTTAACGCTGATTACGTGGAGAAGTTCACCAACGGTGCAGTGAAAGGGAAAACCGGCTCACTGACTGCGTTGCCAATTATTGAAACGCAGGCGGGTGACGTTTCCGCGTTCGTTCCGACCAACGTTATTTCCATTACCGATGGTCAGATCTTCCTGGAATCCAACCTGTTCAACTCCGGTATTCGTCCGGCAGTTAACCCGGGTATCTCGGTATCCCGTGTAGGTGGTGCCGCGCAGACCAAGATCATGAAAAAACTGTCCGGTGGTATTCGTACCGCGCTGGCACAGTATCGTGAACTGGCAGCGTTCTCCCAGTTTGCTTCCGATCTGGATGATGCAACCCGTAAACAGCTCAGTCACGGCCAGAAAGTGACCGAATTGCTGAAACAGAAACAGTATGCGCCGATGTCTGTTGCGCAGCAGTCTCTGGTACTGTTCGCGGCTGAACGTGGTTATCTGGAAAACGTTGAACTGGCGAAAGTCGGCAGTTTCGAAGCCGCGCTGTTGGCCTATGCCAGCCGTGAACACGGCGAGCTTCTGCAACAAATCGACCAGACGGGTGCTTACAACGATGAGATCGAGGGGAAATTCAAAACTATCCTCGATACCTTTAAGGCAACCCAGTCCTGGTAACGCCCCGTGGCCTGCCTTTATGGCAGGCCGCTAGGCATTGAGGAGAAGCTAAGATGGCCGGCGCAAAAGAGATACGTAGTAAGATCGGAAGCGTCCAAAACACGCAGAAGATCACCAAAGCGATGGAAATGGTCGCCGCTTCCAAAATGCGTAAATCGCAGGATCGTATGGCGGCCAGCCGTCCTTATGCGGAAACCATACGCAAAGTGATTGGTCACCTTGCGTTAGGGAATCTGGAATATAAACACCCGTACTTGGATGAGCGTGAAGTCAAGCGCGTCGGGTATCTGGTGGTGTCTACTGACCGTGGCCTGTGTGGCGGTTTGAACATTAACCTGTTCAAGAAGCTGCTGGGTGAAATGAAGGCCTGGAATGAAAAAGGCGCTGACATCGATTTGGCGATGATTGGCTCCAAGGGCGTTTCTTTCTTTGGTTCAGTGGGTGCAAACATTGTTGCTCAGGTTACCGGCATGGGGGATAACCCGTCGCTGTCCGAGCTGATCGGGCCGGTAAAAGTCATGCTACAGGCCTACGACGAAGGTCGTCTGGATAAGCTGTACGTGGTGAGCAACAAGTTCATCAATACCATGTCTCAGGTGCCGCAAGTCGTTCAGTTGCTGCCATTGCCTCCGGCAGAAGAAGGCGAACTGACGAAGAAATCCTGGGATTACCTGTATGAACCCGATCCTAAGCCGCTGCTGGATACCCTGTTGCGCCGCTATGTGGAGTCTCAGGTTTATCAGGGCGTCGTAGAAAACCTGGCCAGTGAGCAGGCCGCGCGAATGGTAGCGATGAAGGCCGCAACAGATAACGGCGGCAACCTGATCAAAGAGTTGCAGTTGGTCTACAACAAGGCTCGTCAGGCAAGCATCACTCAGGAACTCACCGAAATCGTATCGGGAGCCTCCGCGGTTTAAATCAGGTTTTACGAATTACGTATTGTCGAATTACGTAGAGGATTCAAGATGGCTACTGGAAAGATTATCCAGGTAATCGGCGCCGTGGTGGACGTCGAGTTCCCTCAGGATGCCGTACCGAATGTGTACGACGCGCTTGAGGTAGAGAACGGGGCTGAGAAACTGGTGCTGGAAGTACAGCAGCAGTTGGGCGGTGGCCTGGTTCGTTGTATTGCAATGGGCTCTTCCGACGGTCTGCGTCGTGGTTTGAAAGTGACTAATCTGGCGCACCCGATCGAAGTCCCGGTGGGTAAGGCGACGCTGGGTCGTATCATGAACGTACTGGGTGAGCCGGTCGACATGAAAGGGCCGATTGGCGAAGAAGAGCGCTGGGCGATTCACCGCGCTGCGCCGACATATGAAGAACTGTCTAACTCCCAGGAACTGCTGGAAACCGGTATCAAGGTTATCGACCTGATTTGTCCGTTCGCCAAAGGCGGTAAAGTCGGTCTGTTCGGTGGCGCGGGTGTTGGTAAAACCGTAAACATGATGGAGCTCATTCGTAACATCGCTATTGAGCACTCCGGCTACTCCGTGTTTGCAGGTGTGGGTGAGCGTACCCGTGAAGGGAACGACTTCTACCACGAAATGACCGACTCTAACGTTATTGATAAAGTTTCACTGGTGTATGGTCAGATGAATGAGCCGCCGGGCAACCGTCTGCGCGTAGCGCTGACTGGCCTGACTATGGCGGAAAAATTCCGTGATGAAGGCCGTGACGTGCTGTTGTTTGTTGACAACATCTACCGTTACACCCTGGCGGGCACGGAAGTTTCCGCTCTGCTGGGCCGTATGCCGTCTGCGGTAGGTTATCAGCCGACGCTGGCTGAAGAGATGGGTGTGTTGCAGGAGCGTATTACCTCCACCAAGACCGGTTCAATCACCTCTATTCAGGCCGTTTACGTGCCTGCGGATGACTTGACTGACCCGTCTCCGGCGACCACCTTCGCCCACCTGGACTCAACGGTAACGCTGAGCCGCCAGATTGCATCACTGGGTATCTACCCGGCCGTTGACCCGCTGGACTCCACCAGCCGTCAGCTTGATCCGCTGATCGTCGGTCAGGAACACTATGATGTGGCGCGTGGCGTGCAGTCTATTCTGCAACGTTATCAGGAACTGAAGGACATCATCGCGATTCTGGGTATGGATGAGCTGTCTGAAGAAGATAAGCTGGTCGTATCTCGTGCGCGTAAAATCCAGCGCTTCCTGTCTCAGCCGTTCTTTGTGGCCGAAGTCTTCACCGGTTCTCCGGGTAAATACGTAACGCTGAAAGAAACCATCCGTGGTTTCAAAGGCATTATGGAAGGCGAATTCGACCATATTCCAGAACAGGCGTTTTACATGGTAGGTTCCATTGACGAAGTCGTGGAAAAAGCCAAGAAACTGTAACGCCTTGATAGGAGGGTGATATGGCTGCTATGACTTACCATCTGGATGTCGTTAGTGCGGAACAGGCGATGTTTTCCGGTCTGGTACAGAAAATCCAGGTAACCGGTAGCGAAGGCGAGCTGGGAATTTATCCCGGCCACGCTCCCCTGCTCACGGCCATTAAGCCTGGTATGGTGCGCATTGTTAAACAGCACGGTGATGAAGAGTACATCTACCTGTCCGGCGGTATCCTTGAGGTGCAGCCGAACATGGTGACTGTGTTGTCCGATACCGCCATTCGTGGGCAGGATCTTGATGAAGCGCGAGCGCTGGAAGCCAAGCGGAAAGCGGAGTCGAATATTCACAACTCGCACGGCGATGTGGATTATGCTCAGGCTTCTGCGGATTTGGCGAAAGCGATTGCTAAATTGCGCGTCATTGAGCTGACCAAAAAAGCGATGTAACAGATGCCACAGTGAACGAAATTCGCACCGTTGCTGATGACGGTGCAGATTCGTCGCACTGAACGGAAAAAGCCAGCTGATCCCAGCTGGCTTTTTTATGGCGCGACCTTTCCAGATAGCGTCGTTCTCTCGCGTTGATTATTTCTTTTTCAAAAAATCACCCAGTTGCAGATTGCCTTTGTCATCACGGCTAAATACCGCAGGCACCACGACTGACTTATAGTTTGCCGTGCTAATCGCCTTACCCTGGCTGTTGACTGAGCGGTTGCCCTTGATGAAGTAATTGCTGTCATCCGCGCGGCCGATAATTGCATCGTCGTACTGACCGGGCTTGGTGCGCAGTGAGACGTTATTTTTGAAAATCCCCTGTTTTTCCGGGCCATAGTAAGGGCTTGGACGGAAAATGAAGTTAAAGCGCACGTTATCCAGCGCGATGTTGTGGTAAACCTGTAGCGCGCCAGGGTTGAAGTTATCGGTAAAGCCATCCATGTGGTTGCCGATAGCGATGCTGTTTTTCACCTGATGAGCGACCGGCTGGCCCTCGCCACCCAGTTTGAAACCGTTACTGGTGTTGTTGACCGAAATCGAATTCTCGATCACCACAACCCCGTTCGGGCCGTCCTCGATTTTGTTGAACAGGTCGAAACCGTCGTCGATGTTGTCATGCGAATAGGCACCACGGATCACGTTGCCTTCCCCTACCCGCATTTTCACCGCAAAGCCATCGGCATCTTTTTTACTCGCATCCTGATTGCTGTGTGATTCCGAATTCAGAATCAGGTTATAACTGGCCCATAACGGACGACCCACACTGTCATTAGACGATACCTGAATGCCGGTGTTATCACAGTGGTGCGCCAGCACCCGCTCAATCACGTTGTGGCTACCTTCAATACGGAAGCTTTTTTCCGTAATTTCAATCCCTTTCACTTTCCAGTAGTTGGCATTGAGTTGCAGGCCATGAAACACGGCTTTTTTTCCTGCCAGCGTCAGGGTTTTAATGCCTTTGGCATTGCCACTGGCTGTGACCGGAATGGTTGTGGCGCTGTAATCACCGTCCATCAGCCATAACGTGCCGCCGGGTTGCAGCGCACTGATTGCTGTTTTGAGATCCAGCGGCGCGGTTTTACTGCCGTTATTGCTGGTTTTCCCTTCAGGCGAGACATACAGGTTTCTGGCATCCGCCAGCGTGATTTTTTCTACGCTGAAGGAGGTTTCTTTGGCGGTTTTGTCGTCACCCTCTGTCGGGGTGTACACCAATTTGATGTCTGACTTAGGTTTGAGCAATTTGGTCGTGAGTGATAAATCATTCCCTGCCCGTAACTGCTGGGGTTTACCTAATGATTTACCATCCTGAAATACTTCGATAGTGCCGTTGTAGTTCGCCCGCGCCTGAATCTGATAGCTATCGCTGGCAGACACCGCTGAGGACGCTATCTGTAATAGCGGCGCATAACTTTCGGCTTTGAACGGTGCAGAAACCTTGGTATTCGCCGGGCTGGTGGTCAGGCTGGCATTACTGATGGTGATTTTGGCATTACGCGAAGCGAAGAACCCCACATAATAGTTCTCTTTATCCTGACGAGTAACGACATCGGCACCCTCGACGCTTTTACTCACCCATTGCTCGCTGCCTTTGGGCGCATACGCCGTAATAAACCCCTCGTTGGTGCGCTCCAGTTTCAGACGGAACGTTGGGGTCTGTTGCAGATTGATTTTTTCCTGATAGCTGGTGCGGGTAATTCTTGCGTTAGTGTTGCCCCAGGGCTGGGTGACGCCATCACGGCTAATCAACTGCATCTTAACATCGGTGCCCGATTTTTTATCCTGCGTCATGATGGCGTTCATCACCATATTTGAGGCCGCTGGAAACTCTTCATAGCCCTCTTTTAACGGCTCCTGACGCGGCACACCGAGAATATCGCGCACCAGCAAACCGGCACCTTCCTGTGCATTCGGTTTGGCATCGGTTTCCGGGCCGAATTGGTCTACCGTAACATCTGCCTGTAGCACGAAATTCGCCTGTGCCGGGAGTTCGGTATAGAAGAACGTCAGGCCATCGTGAGTGTTGGCAATCTTACCGCCACGGCTTTCAATGGTGACGGGTTGTGACAGGTCTGCGTTATCCGCTGTGGTGAGTTTCTTACCGTTAATGGTGACGGCGTTGACGCCGACTTTTTCAGGCAGAACGTTGGTAGCAAAATTGACGTCGGTGGATTGACCAAAAGCGATGCTACGCCAGACGGGCGTGGCATCCTGTGTGGCGGCAAGCGCTGTATTAGACCCCAGAAGTAGCATTGAATTAAGAGCGACAGTGAGTAGCCCCGAAACAGCATATTTCATGTTTTCACCATTATTCTTTGTTATTGAACGCCGCATTATGTCAAAAAATGAAACACTGTTTCTTTTGCGTGCTTCACAAACCGAACAGCCGTGTGGATGTGAGGGTATTTAAATCAGCCATGAGAATGTGAGCAAAAACAGGCTCCCGGCCGGTTTCTGATTACCCAAATCCCCACGTATTGGATACACTCTCATGCCAGAGGTTTTTCAAGCCGGAGCGGCCTTGAGGCCCCATTTTTCGCTGAAAAATATGTAGTAATCCGGTGCGATAACAGGTTTACTTTCGTTCGCCCTCATGTGCAGGGCTCCATTCCGTTTTAAGTCAGGATGCCTATGTCTAACAGTTCAATGAGCGTGGTTATTCTTGCCGCAGGCAAGGGAACCCGCATGTATTCCAGCCTTCCTAAAGTGCTTCACCCTCTGGCAGGAAAACCGATTGTCCAGCATGTGATTGATGCTGCGCTCAACGTGGGTGCCGGGCGCATTCACCTGGTTTATGGACATGGCGCAGAGCTGATTCGCCAGACGCTGACCGATGCCTCGTTGCACTGGGTGTTGCAGGCCGAACAACTGGGTACCGGTCATGCGGTGCAGCAGGCAGCGGATGATTTTGACGATAACGAAGACATCCTGATCCTCTACGGCGATGTTCCGCTGATTTCACCGGCGACGTTACAGCGCCTGGTTGCCGCGAAACCGCAGGGCGGCATTGGCCTGTTGACCGTCGATTTGCCCGATCCAACCGGTTATGGCCGCATTGTGCGGGATAATGGCGAGGTGGTCGGGATTGTTGAGCATAAAGATGCCAGTGAGCAGCAGCGTGCCATTACAGAAATCAATACCGGAATTTTAGTCGCCGGTGGCCGTGACCTGAAACGCTGGTTAAGCCAGCTCAATAACCATAACGCACAGCGTGAATACTACCTGACGGATATTATCGCCATGGCCGCTCAGGAAGGAAACCGGGTGGTCGCGGTGCAGCCATCGACGCTGAGTGAAGTGGAAGGGGTAAACAATCGCCTGCAACTGGCGACGCTGGAGCGCACTTTTCAGCGCGAACAGGCTGAACGGCTGCTGCTGGCAGGCGTCATGCTGATGGACCCGGCCCGCTTTGACCTGCGCGGAGAGCTGGTGCACGGCCTTGATGTGACCCTTGATGCCAATGTGATTCTGGAAGGCCGGGTCACGCTCGGCAACCGGGTGAAAATCGGCGCTGGGTGCATCATCAAAAACAGCGTGATTGGCGATGATTGCGAACTGAGCCCCTACTCGGTTGTTGAAGATGCGGTGCTGGACGCGCGCTGCACCATCGGCCCGTTTGCCCGTCTGCGCCCAGGCGCTGTGCTGGAAGAAGAGGCACATGTGGGCAACTTCGTCGAAATGAAAAAGGCGCGCCTGGGTAAAGGGTCGAAAGCCGGTCATCTGACCTATCTTGGTGATGCGCACATTGGCTCCGGCGTGAATATCGGCGCGGGCACGATCACCTGTAACTATGACGGTGCCAACAAACACCAAACCGTGATTGGCGATGATGTGTTTGTCGGGTCGGATAGCCAGCTGGTTGCACCGGTGACGATTGGCCGTGGCGCGACCATCGGCGCGGGGACTACCGTCACCCGTCATGTTGGTGAAAATGAACTGGTGATAAGCCGCGTGAAACAGACGCACATTGCGGGCTGGAAACGCCCGGTGAAGAAAAAGTAACCGTCTCATGCCCGAGGCGCGCAGGCCCGTCAGGGTTAGCGCGCTCCTCTGGCTGATGATGATAACGTTTGGTCTGGGCTTATTACCGTTGAGCCCAGACCAAAACATAATAAAACCCCGCTTTCTACAACGGCTCGGGGAACCCGGAATCAACCGGAATAATCAGGTCTAAAGACATCGCGGTGACACAATATGTCACGTTTACAGGAATACAACCGATGTGTGGAATTGTTGGCGCTGTCGCGCAACGAGATATAGCTGAAATCCTGCTGGAAGGGCTGCGCCGCCTTGAATACCGGGGTTATGACTCTGCCGGTCTGGCGGTGGTGGGCCATGATGGGCAGGTTTCACGCCTGCGTCGTCTGGGTAAAGTGCAGGTGCTGGCGCAGGCGATGGAAGAACACCCGCTGACCGGTGGCACCGGGATTGCGCATACCCGCTGGGCAACGCACGGTGAACCGTCCGAGCATAATGCGCACCCGCATGTGTCTGGCCATATTACCGTGGTGCATAACGGCATTATCGAGAATCACGAACCATTACGTGAATTGATGGTGTCGCGTGGGTATCAGTTTACCTCTGCAACCGACACCGAAGTCGTTGCCCATTTGGTGCATTGGGAGCAACAGCAGGGCGGCTCACTGCATGACGTGGTGCAGCGTGTTATTGCGCAATTGCGCGGTGCTTACGGCATGGTGCTGCTTGATAGCCGCGACCCCAGCGTATTGGTTGCCGCCCGTTCCGGCAGCCCACTGGTGATTGGCCGGGGCGTCGGGGAGAACTTTATCGCCTCAGACCAGCTGGCACTGTTGCCGGTAACGCGCCGTTTTATCTTCCTTGAAGAAGGCGATATCGCGGAAGTTACCCGCCGCACGGTACGCATCGTCGATCGTCACGGTAAAGAGGTGCAGCGCGAAGAGATAGAATCAAACGTGCAGTATGACGCTGGCGATAAAGGGGCCTACCGTCACTACATGCAAAAAGAGATTTTCGAGCAGCCGCTGGCCATCAAAAACACGCTCGAAGGGCGCTTTAGCCACGGTGAAATTCATCTCTCAGAGCTGGGGCCTAAGGCCGAGGCGCTGCTGGCAACGGTGCGACATATACAGATTATTGCCTGCGGTACGTCATACAACGCGGGCATGGTGTCGCGCTACTGGTTTGAGTCGCTGGCGGGTATTCCTTGCGATGTGGAAATCGCCTCCGAATTCCGTTATCGCAAACCGGCGGTGCGTGAAAACAGCCTGATGATCACCTTATCGCAATCCGGTGAAACGGCTGACACGCTGGCAGCGTTGCGTTTGTCAAAAGAGCTGGGGTATCTCGGTTCGCTGGCGATTTGCAATGTGGCGGGCTCCTCACTGGTGCGTGAATCAGACTGGGCGCTGATGACCCGCGCCGGGGCTGAAATCGGTGTTGCTTCCACCAAGGCTTTTACTACCCAACTGACGGTGCTGTTGATGTTGGTGGCGCGTATTGGCCGTTTGCGCGGGATGGCGGCAGAGGTTGAGCGTGAAATCGTGCAGGCGTTGCAGGCGCTGCCCGCCCGTATAGAACAGATGCTGTCACAGGACAAGCTTATCGAATCGCTGGCAGAAGGCTTCTCTGATAAACACCACGCGTTGTTCCTCGGCCGTGGCGATCAGTACCCGATTGCGATGGAAGGCGCGCTTAAGCTCAAAGAGATTTCCTACATCCACGCAGAAGCGTATGCCGCAGGCGAACTGAAACACGGCCCGCTGGCGCTGATTGATGCTGATATGCCAGTCGTTGTGGTCGCGCCTAATAACGATTTGCTGGAAAAACTGAAATCCAACATCGAAGAAGTGCGCGCGCGCGGCGGTGAAATCTATGTGTTTGCCGACGAGCAGGCCGGGTTCACGTCTGACAGCGAGATGATGAAAATCATCCAGTTGCCGCATGTTGAAGAGTTCATCGCGCCTATTTTCTACACGGTGCCGCTACAACTGCTCTCTTACTATGTGGCGCTGATTAAAGGCACCGATGTTGACCAGCCGCGTAACCTGGCGAAATCGGTAACGGTGGAGTAAGGTTTGCCGGTGACTGAGCGAAGAGCGTGATTCTTCGCCTGGCATAAAAAAGCCCTGATTTAATCTCTCAGGGCTTTTCTTTTTTACATTAAATACGAGGTAGTCATGATATTTTATGGATAATAGTTAACATATTAACTTTGATTTGCCTTTAATATTGTTGATATCTCTTTTTAGACATTCAATTTGATTCGTTAATGCTTCGTTTTTGTTTTCTAATTTTTTTATTCGATCCATCATTTCATTAATATCCCTTATTGTAATATTGGTTTGGGAAATTTTATCGCCATTACCTGCGGATAGCAGTTGCTCTCTGTCAAATGGATTGGAATCAAAGGCATTTGTTATAAATGGAGCACATAATAATGTGCTGGCTATTATAAATTTCTTGGCTGCGTGCATACATTGAACTCCTTTTAGTATTAACACGCTTTTACTTTACTGCTGTAATTAACGCCCTGCTAATCAGAGAAATCTGTCTTTTCTGTTATTTTTATTTTTACGCAAGAGTACATGGTTTGTAACAGAATCGCCCTGCCTGCGGTATAGCGTTTAATCGGGTTTTCTAATTTTGGACAGTATGCTATTTAATAAAAGCCATGTTGTGGTTGAGAGGTGAAAGCCGCATGTGTTAAGAACAGCGTGTTTTCAAAACAGTGTGTTTTCCTCAGCCTCTTTACCCTCTATTTACCCTCTCTTTTCCCCGCTCTTGTTGAGGGACGCGCGTGTCGCCAACTGTCCCTGATGTGCCTGTCACATAACTGTCATATTTCATACATTTTACTGTCACCGAATTGACCTATTTTCTCTTCCAGCAAATGACATTGTGATCGCGCACACGCTGCGGATGACACCTCTACCGATTAAACAATAGCTCCGGGTCTACACGTCTAGGTATCCCACAGGAGGGATTATGAAACTCATGCGTACCACTGTTGCCAGTATCGTTGCTGCAAGTTTTTCTCTGACGGCGGTTTCTGCTTTCGCCGCAGCAAATCTCACTGGTGCAGGTGCGACATTCCCCGCTCCGGTTTATGCCAAGTGGGCAGACTCTTATGAGAAAGAGACCGGCAATAAAGTGAACTATCAGGGCATCGGCTCCTCCGGCGGCGTGAAACAAATTACCGCCAAGACCGTCGATTTTGGCGCGTCCGATGCTCCGCTGGCCGATGACAAGCTGGCGCAAGATGGCCTGTTCCAGTTCCCGACCGTGATTGGCGGTATCGTACTGGCGGTTAACCTGCCGGGTGTGAATGCCGGTGAACTGACTCTGGATGGCAAAACGCTGGGTGATATCTACCTGGGGAATATTAAAAAATGGAACGATGCGGCCATCGCTAAACTGAACCCTGGTGTGAAACTGCCGGATCAGGATATCGCGGTGGTGCGTCGTGCCGATGGTTCTGGCACTTCTTATGTGTTCACCAGCTATTTGGCGAAAGTGAACAGCGAGTGGAAAGAGAAGATTGGTGCCGGTAACACGGTGAACTGGCCGACCGGTCTGGGTGGTAAAGGCAATGACGGTATCGCTGCGTTTGTTCAGCGTCTGCCGGGGTCTATCGGTTATGTCGAATACGCCTATGCCAAGCAGAACAATCTGGTGTACACCAAGCTGCTCTCTGCCGATGGCAAAGCTGTCAGCCCGACGGAAACTTCATTTAGCAATGCGGCCAAAGGGGTGGACTGGAGCAAGTCGTTTGCACAAGACCTGACTAACCAGAAAGGGGCGGATGCATGGCCTATCACGTCAACCACCTTCATCTTGCTGCACAAAGAGCAGAGCAAACCGGAGCAGGGCACCGAAGTGCTGAAGTTCTTCGACTGGGCCTACACGAAAGGCGATGCACAGGCGAAAGCGCTGGATTACGCCACCCTGCCTAAAGATGTGGTTGCTCAGGTTCGCGCTGCATGGAAAGCACAAATTAAAGACAGCAGCGGTAAAGCACTATACTGATTGCAGTCGGTCAGGAACGGTTGAGTCAGTCTCCTGAGGTGGATAAACCGCAATCGGTCTATCCACCTCCGACGTTGATAGCGCCGCCTGATTATCTGAAAGACGCAGTTATTTGAAAAACGCCGTTATCTGAAAGAAGAGAGACGTATGGCTGACGATAAGCCAACAACTATAGCGGATATACCTGTAGGCAAAACCATTACCCCGCCGGGAAAACAGGGCGATATCCTTTTCGGGGCGCTGGTCAGACTGGCGGCCCTGCTGACGTTACTGCTGCTGGGCGGCATTATCGTCTCACTGATGTTCGCCTCCTGGCCGAGCATCAAAACTTTCGGTTTTTCTTTCCTGTGGAACAAAGAGTGGGATGCGCCTGCCGGGCAATTCGGTGCGCTGGTGCCGATTTACGGCACGCTGGTGACGTCGCTTATTGCCTTGATTATCGCCATTCCCATCAGTTTCGGTATTGCGCTGTTCCTGACGGAACTGGCACCCGGCTGGCTGAAGCGTCCGCTTGGGGTGGCGATTGAGCTGCTGGCGGCAATCCCCAGTATTGTTTACGGCATGTGGGGGTTGTTTGTTTTTGCTCCGCTGTTTGCCAAATATTTCCAGCAGCCGGTCGGCAATGTGCTCTCTGGCATTCCGCTCATCGGTTCGCTGTTTTCCGGCCCGGCTTTCGGTATCGGCATTCTGGCCGCCGGGGTCATTTTGGCCATTATGATAATCCCTTATATTGCCGCTGTGATGCGCGATGTGTTCGAGCAAACGCCGGTGATGATGAAAGAGTCGGCGTATGGCATCGGTTGTACTACGTGGGAAGTTATCTGGCATATCGTGCTGCCGTTTACCAAAAATGGCGTGATTGGCGGCGTGATGCTCGGGCTTGGCCGGGCGCTCGGTGAAACCATGGCGGTGACCTTTATCATCGGTAACACCTACCAGCTCGACAGCGTTTCGCTCTACATGCCGGGTAACAGTATTACCTCGGCGCTGGCCAACGAATTTGCCGAAGCGGATACCGGGCTGCATACCGCCGCGCTGATGGAGCTGGGCCTGATCCTGTTTGTGATTACTTTTATCGTGCTGGCCTGCTCGAAGCTGATGATTATGCGTCTGGCGAAAAATGAAGGAGCACGCTGATGGCAAGCATTGGCATTGAAACCCATTCCGATACGCTGGAAACCCGCCGCAAGATGCAGGCGTGGCGTCGTCAGAAAAACCGTATTGCGCTGTTTTTATCCATGTTGACGATGGCATTTGGCCTGTTCTGGCTGGTGTGGATCCTGATGTCTACCGTCACCCGAGGCATTGATGGCATGTCGCTGTCGCTGTTTACCGAAATGACGCCGCCCCCCAATACCGCAGGCGGTGGGCTGGCCAACGCGATTGTCGGTAGCGGGTTACTGATTGTATGGGCCACATTACTGGGCACCCCGCTGGGGATTATGGCGGGCGTCTATCTGGCGGAGTATGGTCGTAAATCACTCATTTCTGAGGTTATTCGCTTCATTAACGACATTCTGCTGTCTGCGCCGTCAATTGTGGTTGGGTTATTCGTCTACACGCTGGTAGTAACCAAAATGGAGCACTTCTCCGGCTGGGCGGGCGTAATTGCACTGGCGTTGTTGCAGATACCTATCGTGATTCGTACCACCGAGAACATGCTGAAACTGGTGCCAGATAGCCTGCGTGAGGCGGCCTATGCGCTGGGGACACCGAAATGGAAGATGATCTCGGCTATCACCCTGAAAGCGTCGGTATCCGGCATTATTACCGGTGTGTTGCTGGCGGTGGCGCGTATCGCCGGGGAAACCGCTCCGCTGCTGTTTACCTCGCTGTCGAACCAGTTCTGGAGCACTGATTTGATGCATCCGATTGCTAACCTGCCGGTCACGATTTTTAAGTTTGCCATGAGCCCGTTCAAAGAGTGGCAAGGGCTGGCGTGGGCCGGGGTGCTGCTGATTACCTTGTGTGTGCTGCTGCTGAACATTCTGGCACGCGTACTGTTTGCCAAAAAAACACGTTAACCCAGCAACATTAATGAATATTTGAGCGTCGCGCAGGCGGCGTTCGCCAGAAGAGAGACGTCTTAATGAGTATGGTCACAGAGACATCCGCCAGCAAAATCCAGGTGCGTAATCTGAATTTCTATTATGGAAAATTTCACGCCCTGAAAAACATCACACTGGATATCGCCAAAAATCAGGTGACGGCGTTTATCGGGCCGTCTGGCTGTGGTAAATCCACTTTGCTGCGTACCCTGAACAAAATGTATCAGCTCTATCCTGAGCAGCGCGCTGAAGGCGATATCCTGCTGGATGGCAACAATATTCTGACAGATAGCCAGGATATCGCGTTGCTGCGCGCCAAAGTGGGCATGGTGTTTCAGAAGCCGACACCGTTCCCGATGTCGATTTACGACAACATTGCCTTTGGCGTAAAGCTGTTTGAGAAGCTGTCGCGGGCGGAAATGGATGAGCGCGTACAGTGGGCGCTGACCAAGGCGGCGTTGTGGCAGGAAACCAAAGACAAACTGCACCAGAGCGGCTATAGCCTGTCCGGCGGTCAGCAGCAGCGTTTGTGTATTGCCCGCGGCATCGCCATTCGTCCCGATGTCCTGTTGCTGGACGAGCCCTGTTCGGCGCTGGATCCGATTTCCACCGGCCGTATCGAAGAGCTGATTTCCGAGCTGAAGAAAGACTATACCGTGGTGATCGTCACGCATAACATGCAGCAGGCGGCGCGTTGCTCCGACCATACGGCGTTTATGTACCTGGGTGAGCTGATTGAATTTAGCGATACCGACACCCTGTTTACCGCGCCACGGCAGAAGCAGACCGAAGATTACATCACCGGTCGTTACGGTTGATTACGGGAGTATCATGGAAAATCTTAATCTGAATAAACATATTTCCGGTCAGTTTAATGCCGAACTGGAAAGCATCCGCACCCAGGTGTTGACGATGGGCGGGCTGGTGGAACAGCAACTGACGGATGCTATTACCGCCATGCACAATCAGGATGCGGAGCTGGCGCAGCGCGTGATTGAAGGCGATGCTAAAGTCAACATGATGGAAGTGAGCATTGATGAGGCGTGCGTGCGGATTATTGCCAAGCGCCAGCCAACCGCCAGTGACCTGCGCCTGGTGATGGCCATTATCAAGACTATTTCCGAGCTGGAACGTATTGGTGATGTGGCGGACAAAATCTGCCGCACCGCGCTGGAGAAGTTTTCCCACCAGCACCAGCCGTTGCTGGTCAGCCTGGAGTCGCTGGGCAATCACACCGTGCAGATGCTGCATGATGTGCTGGATGCGTTTGCGCGTATGGATCTGGATGAAGCCAAGCGCATCTACATGGAAGACAAGAAAGTGGACAAAGAGTACGAAGGCATTGTGCGTCAACTGATGACGCACATGATGGAAGACTCGCGTACCATTCCCAGCGTGCTGACCGCCCTGTTCTGTGCCCGCTCCATCGAGCGTATTGGTGACCGTTGCCAGAACATTTGCGAGTTCATTTTCTATTTCGTTAAAGGCCAGGATTTCCGCCACCTCGGCGGTGATGCGCTGGAAAAAATGCTGGCGCAAAAAGACGCAGGCAAACCGGAATAACGATCCCGCTGTTTTATCTCCAGCGCCCTGCATTCGTGGGGCGCTGTCATTAGTTATGTACCATTGCCGCGTTGTCACCCAAGCTTGCCTGAAGCCGGATAGAACATAAGTTCATATTATGGGTATTTATGTTATTTCCGGTGGGCGAGCGCCGCTGTTAGCCTGCATTTATTGAGTTAACAATCGTTTATGAACTCATCATCGTTTAGGCACAACGGCTTACAGGCGGATAAAAAATGAAAAAATCTTTGTTGGCATTCTCTCTTCTGGCAGGGCTGGCGGCGCTTTCTGGTAATGCACAGGCCGATAAACTCGATGACATCCAGAAAGCGGGCGTGGTGAACGTAGCCGTTTTCGACAGTAACCCGCCGTTTGGCTATGTTGACCCGCAAAGCAAAAAACTGGTGGGGTATGATGTGGACGTGGCGCAGGCTATCGGCAAAGCGCTGGGGGTGAAAGTGGAGCTGCGCGCGACGAACCCGGCTAACCGTATTCCGCTGTTGACCTCGAAAAAAGTCGATTTGATCGCCGCCAACTTCACCATTACCGACGAACGTGCCAAACAGGTGAATTTTAGTGTGCCCTATTTTGCTACCGGCCAGAAATTCATTGCCCGCAAAGGCGTGCTGAAAACCCCGGAAGACATCAAAAACCTGCGTATTGGCGCAGATAAAGGCACCGTGCAGGAAATCACCTTGCGTGAGCACTACCCAACGGCGAAAGTGATCTCTTATGACGACACGCCGCTGGCGTTTGCGGCACTGCGTAACGGCAACGTGCAGGCCATCACCCAGGATGACGCCAAACTGGTGGGGCTGCTGGGCAACCTGCCGGCTGCACAGAAAGCTGACTTTGAAATTTCGCCCTTTAGTATCACCAAGGAGTATCAGGGTGTTGGCATTCCCAAAGGCGAAGACCGCCTGACGGAAAAAGTGAATGACATCCTGCTGAATCTGGAAAAACAGGGCGAAGCGGTGAAAATCTATGATCGCTGGTTCGGGCCGCAAACCCCGTCAGCACAGCCGCGCGGTGATTTTAAAATCGCCCCGCTGGCACAACAGCCGAAAGCCTGATCCCCGTACTGCCACTTACGCAGCGCCGGAGGTGGCAGATCCCGGTAATAAATAAAAGACAGTAATGATATTGATGATAGTCACAACATTTGGCGTTGTAACCTTGCCCCCGGCCCCATCCCGGGGGCCTTCTTATTGATGATGACTGATAATCGCTTTCAACGTTGGCTGGCTGAGACATGGCTTGCCCCAGAGTACCTGCACTGGTTGTGGCAGGGTTTTCTGATTACGCTGGGATTAGCGCTGGCAACCTCACTGCTGGCTACCGTGCTGGGGTTGGGGCTCTCGGCTATGCGTGATAGCCGCATCCCTCTGCTGCGCTGGCCGGTCGTTGCCTATTGTTCGCTGTTTCGCAACACGCCCTTGCTGGTGCAACTGTTCTTTTGGTATTTCGGTGCGCCTCAGTGTCTGCCAGCGGCCTTCATGCAGTGGCTCAATACTCCGCACACGCTGCCGCTGTTGGGTATTAGCCTGCCGTCGTTTGAGTTTATTGCCGGTCTGATGGGCGTGACGTTCTACTCCAGTGCGTTTATTGCCGAAGAGATCCGCGCTGGCATTGCCGGTGTCGCGCGCGGCCAGAAATATGCCGCTTGTGCGCTCGGGTTAACCGGCTGGCAGGCCATGCGCTATGTGGTGCTGCCACAGGCGTGGCGAATTGCGTGGCCGACGCTGCTTGGCCAGTACATGAACGTGATAAAAAACACCTCGCTGACGATGGCTATCGGTGTGGCTGAGCTTTCTTATGCTTCGCGTCAGGTGGAAACAGAAACCTTGCGCACGTTTCAGGCTTTTGGGGTGGCGACGCTGCTCTACGTTGCTGCCATTGCCGTGCTGGAAGGCTTTGGTATGTGGCGTTCACACCGGCAAGCGCTAAAGGGGAAGTAAGATGGATTTCTCGGTAATCATCGATAATTTCAGTTATCTGATGTGGGGGACGTTTCCTGAGGGGCCGCTTGGCGGTGCGGCGCTGACGCTGGCATTAAGCCTGATGGCCGGATGTGCCTCGGCGCTGCTGGGCACGGTGTTGGGGGTTGCGCTGGCGATGAGCCGGGGTTTGGGCGGGGCGTTATTGGCGCTGGTGCTGGGTTTTTTCCGCGCTATACCAGTTATCATGCTGATTTTTTGGACTTATTTTTTACTCCCGATCGTGTTTGGGGTGGATATTCCGGCTATCACCACCGTGGTGTGCGCGTTAGCGTTAATTGCCTCTGCGTATCTGGCTCATGGTGTGAAGGCTGGGATCATGGCGATATCTGCGGGGCAGTGGCAGGCCGGGCTGTCGCTCGGATTGGGGCGCTGGCAGGCGCTGTGGTATATCGTGCTGCCACAAGCATTGCGCATGATGGTGCCCTCGTTCATTAATCAGTGGATCTCGCTGATTAAAGACACCTCGCTGGCTTATATTGTCGGCGTGGGCGAGCTGACCTTTCTCGCCACGCAGGTCAATAACCGCAGCATGGTCTATCCTGCCGAAGTGTTTTTGTTTATTGCGCTGGTCTATTTTTTGTTTTGTCTGGCTCTGGAAGGGGTGGCTCAGTATGTTCGCCGCCGTTTTCACGCCACCCAGCCCCCGGTGCGCCGCAGGTTGTTTGGCTTTCTTCGCATCCTAAAACGTTTACCGCGTGAGGCAACGTCCTGACGCGTGAGCCTCAGGATGTCAGCTTCCAGCCTTGTTGTTGCCACAGCGTCGGCAACTGTGCCATGTCGTGGAACATTGTCACCCGCGGGTGGTGGAGGGGCGCATTGTGCGCATCCGCGCAGTAGTAAAAGACCGGAATGCCTGCCGCTATCCCTGCCTGAGTGCCGGAAACCGAGTCTTCCACCAAAATACAACGTGAGATCTCCACGCCCATTTCCCTGGCGGCATGGTGCAGTAATGTGGGATCGGGTTTCCATTTGCCAATGTCATAGCCGCTATAGATGTGTTGACCAAAAAACGGCAATAACCCGGTTAAGCCCAGCGAGTGCTGCATTTTGCTGACCGGGCCGTTAGACACCACAGCGGTGGGCACCTGTAGCGCGTCCAGAACCGCTTTGACTCCGGGGATCGGTTGCAGTGAGAGATCAAAAAGTCGCGCCACTTCCGCGCGAAAATGTCGCTCCAGTTGATCAACGGATACCGTTAAACCAAAACGCGTGCTGATGCGCTCAATGATGTCGTAGAGCTTCATGCCTTTAAACGTTTGAATGACCTCGGTCAGCGGTAACTGCACGCCGTAGGGTTCAAAGATATTCACATAAGCCTGACAACAGATGACCTCGCTATCGACCAGCGTGCCATCACAGTCGAAAAGTACACATTCAATTATCGACATTCACACTCCTCATAAACGCATCTTCCCTTTGGGATAAGGTGGCGGTGATTAATCACTTTACCTGACTGACAGCCGATTGTGATGCCGGATAATTTTCCGATATCGGAAAACATGAACAAACGTTTTCGCAGCATGAACGGAAGCGAAAGCGCAGCGATCAGGCGCGAGATATAGAAAATTATTATGACCGGGAAAAAAAAGCCACCGGGTGCGTTAACTGCTGCGCATTTTGGTATAGGATACCGGGCGATTCTGTTTCCTTTTTCTTCTTTAGGTTATTTCTCATGGATAAATCTCAGTCTGGTTCCGCTGCGCCGCAGGGGTTGCTGGAGCGCGTGTTCAAGCTCAAACAGCATGGCACTACGGCGCGTACGGAAACGATTGCCGGGTTCACCACATTTTTGACGATGGTTTACATCGTGTTCGTTAACCCGCAGATCCTCGGGGCCGCCGGGATGGACACCAAAGCGGTGTTCGTCACGACCTGCCTGATTGCCGCTTTCGGCAGTATTTTTATGGGGTTGCTGGCTAATTTACCGGTAGCACTGGCACCGGCGATGGGGCTGAATGCCTTTTTTGCCTTCGTGGTGGTCGGCACCATGGGCCTGCCCTGGCAGGTGGCGATGGGCGCTATTTTCTGGGGCGCTATCGGATTTTTGTTGCTGACCGTATTTCAGGTACGTTACTGGATGGTGGCGAACATCCCGCAAAGCCTGCGTCTTGGTATTGCCAGCGGGATTGGTCTGTTGATTGCGATGATCGGCCTGAAAAATGCGGGCATCATCGTGCCTAACCCGGAAACGCTGGTTGCCGTTGGTAAAATGACCTCGCACGGCGTTTTGCTCGGGGTGCTGGGTTTCTTTATTATTGTGGTGCTGGCTCATCGCAATATCCATGCCGCCGTGCTGATTTCAATCGCCGTAACAACCCTGTTGGGCGTGGTGCTGGGTGATGTGAAATACACTGGTATTTTCTCTATGCCGCCGAGCGTCACCAGCGTGGTCGGGCAGGTCGATTTGGCCGGTTCGCTGAATCTGGGGCTTTCTGGCGTGATTTTCTCTTTTATGCTGGTCAACCTGTTTGACTCATCCGGTACGCTGATTGGCGTGACGGATAAAGCCGGTCTGGTGGATGCGCGTGGCAAATTCCCGCGGATGAAACAGGCACTGTATGTTGACAGCATCAGCTCAGTGGCCGGGGCATTGATTGGGACGTCATCGGTCACGGCGTATATCGAAAGCTCGTCTGGCGTGTCTGTTGGCGGGCGTACCGGGTTGACGGCAGTGGTGGCTGGGGCACTGTTCCTGCTGGTGATTTTTCTGTCTCCGCTGGCCGGTATGGTGCCTGCCTACGCGGCGGCCGGTGCGCTGATTTACGTTGGGGTATTGATGACGTCAAGCCTGGCGCGTGTGAGCTGGGATGACCTGACCGAAGCGGTGCCTGCGTTCATTACTGCGGTAATGATGCCGTTTACTTTCTCGATTACCGAAGGGATTGCGTTTGGCTTTATCGCCTATGCCATCATGAAAGCGGCAACGGGGCGCTGGCGTGATATCAGCCCGTGTGTGGTCGCGGTGGCGGTGTTATTCCTGCTGAAAATCGTCTTTATCGACGCCCATTAATCATCAGCGAGCCGGGGCAGCCCGGCTCGCGCTTTTCTTCCTTCCTTTTTTCCTTTGTTACATCACGTATTGCGCAGACGCGTTTTCCGTCGCATGGCTGCTTAATTTGATGTACCGCCGCGACTGACGCTGCTGGTGCACGATTTCACCGCTTTTACGCATACCGTAGGCCGAGGTGTAATTCCACATCACCAGACGATCCAGTCTCGGTGTGTGGGCGCAGGCCCAGGCCAGGTAGTCGTCAATATCGCTCACCACTTCCACCTCCGGTATGTGCCGGGAACGCAGTCGGCCGGAAGCCGGGTGCAGCTTTAATGACTCCGGCCCTCCGGCGTGAAAGCCGGGGATTTTTAGCACCGACTGACGAATCGTGCACAGTTGGGTGGCGGCTTCGAGCGGGTCTAGCTGGGCGTCAATCCAGGCTTTTTCCGCGTGAGTCTGGGTTTGCAGGTGAGTGGGCGTTTCACGACTCCAGACGCGGATAATTTCAACATCCATACCGACTTTTCCCTCTTCACTGAGCAGGATGGCGATGGTATTTCCTGCATAGCCAAGGCTGAAATCGGGTAGATGGGGGTCAACAAAACAGGGTCTGCCGTTTGGCGAAACCATTAATGGCGGGAGAACTGGGTAACCGAAAAAATAAAACATCATTTCTGCCAACAGTGCCCGGCCTTTCAGATAGCGCTCGCGGCGCTTAACGGAAAAGCTGTGCGTGGATGAAATCAGGTCATCCGATAACCGTTGCAGATCGGGTAACGCCTCCGTGCTTGCCCACCTGACGAAATGACAGGTCATATTCACTCCATGATGCCAACGAAAAAAACGGATAGTTTTTAGTAGAATACTGCGATGCGAAGTCATTGCTGACGCATACCGCCAGACAAAAATCTGTGACAAAGAAAAACTGGCGGATAAATCGGCGATAATTATCTCTGCCAGTGCAGAGTACGTCAAAACGCACTTTTCATTAAAACTGATTTTATTTTAATTGAAACAAAAGTCGGGGCTGCATCACATCCTGCCACACCCCCTCTGGCTGGAGAAGTGCATTGAGTGATCTGTGAACAGAGACCCCGTGAACGCCTTGCCCTTCACGGGGTCTCTTAATCAACGCAGAGGAATGTCCGTACGGGGCCAGGCAGAGCGCTGTTGCTTCTCATGAACCTGTTCGGCTATTGCTTCTGGGGTGACGAGTTTGAGTGCTGAGGTGGGGCAAACCCGCACACAGGATGGGCTTTGCGCAACACCGATGCACAGATCGCATTTATGGACGTCACTGCCGGATGTGCATTGGCCGTCATCAGTTGCACGGGCGACCACATTAATGGCACCAAACGGACAGGCTATCACGCAGCTTTTGCAGCCAATACACCGTGATGCAATAACCTGAATGCTATTTTGATGCTGCACCAGTGCATCATGCGGGCAAACGTTGGCGCATGGTGCATTTTCACATTGATGACACAATACAGGCGTCGTTACGTTAGCATTTTTTATTACTTTTAGGCGCGGAAAAAAATGCGATTTATGCAATTTTTGTTGGTCGCCCGCATGGGCAACCGCGCAGGCAATTTCACAGGTACGGCAGCCAATACACTTGGCGGCATCGGCAATCACAAACGAATTCATGACAGGCGCTCCCGTGGCTGAACCGGGGTGACGGGCAACGACATGTCTTGTACATCAATGCCCATGACATGCAGCATACCTTGTGCGGCGTAACGCCCGTCGGCGATAGCCGTCACCACCAGGTCAGCTCCGCGCACCGCATCACCGCCGGCGAACACGCGCTGATGGTTAGTCTGGCAAGGCTGGCTTGTACCGGCGGTGTTCTGTGCATCATGAGGTGTGGCAGTGATGTGCCCCCAGTTATTCAGCGCGATGTGTGCATCCTGCAACCACGGCATACTGTGGCTCTGAAAACCAAAGGCGGTTATCACCGCATCCGCAGGCTGAATAAACTCTGAACCGGCAATCGGTTTAGGGCGGCGACGGCCACTGGCATCCGGCTCGCCCATTTCGGTACGGATCAGGCTGACACCGCACACCGCACCTTCATCATTCAGGCAGATTTTAACCGGCTGTACGTTGAATAAAAACTCCACACCCTCTTCACGCGAATTTTTCACTTCCTTGCGAGAGCCGGGCATGTTGGCCTCGTCACGACGATAAGCGCAGGTCACCGCGGTGGCTCCCTGACGAATCGAGGTACGCAGGCAATCCATGGCGGTGTCGCCGCCGCCGAGCACCACGACCCGTTTCCCCGCCATCGACACATAAGGCTCATCCGGCAAGGCCGGTAGTCCCATAACGTGTTTGGTGTTGGCAATCAAAAACGGCAACGCATCGTAGACACCGGGTGCGTCTTCATGCTCCAGACCGGCTTTCATTGAGCGGTAGGTGCCGACGCCGAGAAACACGGTATCGAATTCTGCCAGTAGCTGCGTCATGCTGATATCGCGCCCCACTTCGGTATTGAGCCGAAACTCGATACCCATGGCACTGAACATGTTACGCCGGTAAGTCAGCACGGATTTATCCAGCTTGAACGCCGGAATACCGAACGTCAGCAAGCCACCGATTTCCGGGTGACGGTCAAACACGACCGCCTGAACGCCGTGGCGCGCCAGTACATCGGCACATGCCAAACCTGCCGGGCCTGCGCCGACAATCGCCGCCCGTTTGCCTGTGGCCGCGACATGGCTTAAATCAGGCTTCCAACCCATCGCAATGGCGGTATCGGTGATGTAGCGCTCGATATTGCCGATGGTGACGGCCCCAAAGCCTTTGCCTAAGGTACAGGCTCCTTCGCACAGCCGGTCTTGCGGGCAGACCCGGCCACAAATCTCCGGCAGGCTGCTGGTCCGGTGCGACAATTCAACCGCATCAAGAATGCGCCCTTGCTGTACCAGTTCCAGTAACGCGGGAATATTGTTGTGTAGCGGGCATGTCCATTCACAGATGGCATGTTGCCCACAGTGCAGGCAGCGACTGGCCTGGTCGTGGGTTTGCTCCGGGCTGAACCCGTGATAAATCTCGTCAAAGGTGGTTTTTCGCTGTGTCAGCGGTTTTTTTACCGCTTCGCGGCGTGGCCAGTTTTTATGGCTATCCAGCGGGTGGCATGACACGCTTGCCAGCGTTGGCGTCCCGCGCATGGTGCCGGGCAGGCCCGTTTGTGCGGTACGCAACTGTTTGGCGCGCCGCTGTTCTTCGAGCGCGGATTCGCTGACAACGTGCAGTGCCTTGGTGGGGCACGCCTCTACGCAGGCCTGACCTTGTGGCCTGTCGAGGCACAGGTCGCATTTGTGTGCTGCGGTTCCGCTTTGTGCGGCCGTTTCAACGCTGATAGCGCCGAACGGACACGCCAGCACACAGGTTTTGCAGCCAATACATTTTTCGGCCAGTAGCTGAACGCCGCCTTGTTTTTTGACCAGTGCCCGGGTCGGGCAGACGCTGGCGCAGGGGGCGTCTTCACAGTGACGGCACGTTACCGCAGTATGCTGTTCTGCCTTGCCAAACACCTTGATTCGTGGGTGAAAATCCTGCCTGTTTTGTGGGTAACACCCGTCATTATGGGATATCACACAGGCAATTTCGCAGGCTTTACAGCCGATACAATCCTTCGCATTGGCGATAACAAACTGATTCATATCCTCTCCCGACATGTACTACTGGGTATATAGATGAGCCGCTGTCTATCGTCAGGCAAGCCTTGGCCTCATCGGGTAAGTGATTTACCAGAGCGGCAGCGGGTGTCTGTGTCGATGGCGGGCTGGTGCGTACCGGCTGCCTGTACTGGCAGGCGATGCGGGTGTTACCAGCCTTAGCGGGTCACTTGGCAAGTGATGCTGAAAAGGGGCTGTTACCTGTCTCGTCAGGAGAAAAAATAGCGATCCCCTCATTTTTTGAGCGTGTTTTAAGGGCACCCAAACACCGCTCTGGATTCATCCTAGCGGCTCAGCAGTGGGGAAATCTTGATATAGAACAGAGAATATGGGGTAAAAATAACCAGAAATTTTCGGGCGTTTATCAAAAAAACGGCCTTGTGAGTGCGAGGGGCTGCCTCAAGAGAGTGAATGGCTAATTTATCGTGCAATTCCTGGGCGTAATTATCGTTTCAGGTGATATCGAAAGTGAGGATTATTTTCATTCCCGTGTGGCAAAAAATAGTATTTCAGCGTTGCCAGATGGCTGTTTTTTACTATTCTTTGTCAATGATAATAAAAGAGAAATATGAGATCAGTACAGAGAGTGGTAAGCAAACTTAATCATTTTGCTTTCCGGCTGATTTTTAATAGCAAGATAAGTGGTTTTGATGAATTAACGTGTAAAGGGCATTAATAATGCATTAAATAATATTGCAAGAAATCGTAATTATTCTTTTGCTCTGATTTCAATGTGATGTGCATCACGAAAAAAAAGCTTATTTTTCGTTTGGTTACAGTCAGTCTATCCGCAGAATAACATCTGCCGTTGCTTAAGGCCCGGTGGCGGGAATGGGCGGGTGATGCTATGCCGCCCTCGTCATGGGGCGGAAATGGCGTAACATCATGCGGTTGTAATATGAAGTATGACGGATATATATGAAACGAACGCTTAATTGGTGGTAGTGTGGCAACGCTATTATATTGACGGTGGGTTTAAACATCGCTTGCTACTCTTTTGCCGGTGACATCTCTTGTGGATGCCTCTTGGCAAAGACGATAAGCCGGTAAAAGAGGAAACTGAAGCGAGCTGGCGATGTCCAAGGGATTTGGGTATAGCCTGGCGCGTTGAGTGTTTGATGATCGGGCTCTTAATATTCAGCTAAGAAATGTTCGTTATGATCACCACGACGTGCTTATTCCAACGAAGTTATTGGCGAAGCCTGCGTGGAAACGGGCAGCTTGCAGAAATCGCGTATAGAGCGTGGTGTATGCGAGCAGCGTGAAAGCCCGTTGTTTCATCATGGCCGAAAAATACGCCTTATGGGATAGGCTCTGAATAACCGGATGAAAGAGGTTGTGGATAGCGTTCTGACGGCGTCAGCCGGAAGAGAGGCTTGCCTGAGTGATTGCCATGTTGTTGGCTGGCAGCTGTTTTGTTGCTCGGTGGTCATCTTCTTGTCATTTATCGCTCTTCTACTGATTCTTCATAAGGATTCAAGATGTGGTTTCCTCTTAACGCGTTTATTCCCTGACTCGAACCCTGATGGCGGGTGGCATGTCCCCTGACGCATCGGACGCCTTTTTCGCGCCAGTAATCATAGAGTTAACCTGAGAGTGAATTTTTACATGGCTGATTTTCTACCTTTCTCACGCCCTGCATTAGGTGAGGAAGAACTCGCTGCGGTCGGGCAGGTTCTTCGTTCGGGATGGATTACCACAGGTCCCAAAAATCAGGAACTGGAGCAACAGTTCGCCGCACTAACCGGTGCAAAACATGCAATTGCAGTCAGTTCTGCCACCGGAGGAATGCATGTCACGTTAATGGCACTGGGTATCGGCGCGGGTGATGAGGTGATAACGCCATCGCTGACCTGGGTGTCCACCCTGAATATGATTGTGCTGTTGGGTGCCGAGCCGGTGATGATTGATGTGGACCGCGATAACCTGATGGTCACGCCGCAGGCGATTGAAGCGGCTATCACCCCGCGAACCAAAGCCATTATTCCGGTGCATTACGCCGGTGCCCCGGCAGATATCGACGCCATCCGTGAGATTGGCCGTCGTCATGGCATTGCGGTGATTGAAGATGCTGCACATGCGGCAGGCACCTACTACCGTGGCCGTCATGTTGGTCATGAAGGCACGGCCATTTTCTCGTTTCACGCCATCAAAAACATGACCTGTGCCGAAGGTGGCCTGGTGGTGACGGATGATGATGCGCTGGCGAACCGTATTCGCAGTCTGAAATTCCACGGCCTGGCGGTGGATGCGTTTGACCGTATGGTGCAAGGGCGCGCACCGCAGGCTGAAGTGGTGTCGCCGGGCTTTAAGTACAACCTGCCGGATATCAGTGCGGCGATTGCGCTGGTGCAGCTCAATAAACTGGCGGCTAACAATGCGCGCCGCGCCGAGCTGGCACAGCGTTATTTGCAAAAACTGGCTGATTTGCCGTTTGAGCCATTGTCACTGCCTGACTGGCCGCATCAGCACGCCTGGCATCTGTTCATTATCCGGGTGGACGAAGCACGCTGTGGCATTGACCGCGATGGCCTGATGCAGGAACTGAAAGCGCGCAATATCGGCACCGGCCTGCATTTCCGCGCCGCCCATACCCAGAAGTATTACCGCGAACGTTTTCCTGATGTGCATTTACCGAATTCTGACTGGAACTCCGCGCGCATCTGCTCTTTGCCGCTGTTCCCGGATATGCGTGACGAGGATGTGGACCGGGTGGTGGATGCGTTAACTGAACTGGCGGGGAAACGCTGATGCTGGAAATGGACGCTATCAAAAAAGTTTCTGTAGTTATCCCGGTATTTAACGAGCAAGAGAGCCTGCCGGAGTTAATTCGCCGCACCACACATGCCTGCGAGCAGCTTAACCGCGATTATGAAATTCTGCTGGTGGATGACGGCAGCAGCGACAATTCTGCCGAATTGCTGACTGAAGCTGCGCAAGTGCCGGGTAGCCGCGTGATTGCGGTGATCCTCAATCGTAATTACGGGCAGCACTCGGCGATTATGGCTGGCTTTAGCCATGTTTCGGGCGATCTTATCATTACGCTGGATGCTGATTTGCAAAACCCGCCGGAAGAGATCCCCCGGCTGGTGGAGACCGCCGATCAAGGCTTTGATGTGGTGGGCACCATTCGTGAGAACCGGCAAGACAGTGTCTTTCGTAAAACCGCCTCGCGCATGATCAATCGCCTGATTCAGCACACGACCGGCAAGGCGATGAACGATTACGGCTGTATGCTGCGTGCCTATCGCCGCCACATTATCGATGCCATGCTGCACTGCCATGAGCGCAGCACCTTTATCCCCATCCTCGCCAATACCTTTGCCCGTCGTACCACCGAGATTCTGGTGCGCCACTCAGAGCGTGAATTTGGCGACTCGAAATACAGCTTCATGAAGCTGATTAACCTGATGTACGACCTGGTGACCTGCCTGACCACCACGCCGCTGCGTCTGTTGAGCGTGGTGGGCAGCATCATCGCCATCTCCGGTTTTACGCTGGCGCTGTTGCTTATCCTGCTGCGGCTGTTTTTTGGCGCGGCCTGGGCGGCGGATGGCGTATTCACGCTGTTTGCCGTGCTGTTTACCTTTATCGGCGCACAGTTCGTCGGTATGGGGCTGTTGGGCGAATATATCGGACGCATCTATAACGATGTCCGCGCCCGTCCCCGCTATTTTATTCAACGTATTGTTGGCAACGATCCACGATTTTCTGAACAGGACAATGAAGAATGAAAGCAGTTGTTTTTGCCTATCATGATCTCGGCTGCGTGGGACTCCGCGCGTTAGTGGCAGCGGGTTATACCGTAGAAGCGGTGTTTACCCACGCAGATAATCCAGCGGAAAATCAGTTCTTTGGATCGGTTGCCCGTACTGCGGCGGAGCTGGGAATTCCGGTTTTTGCGCCCGAAGACGTCAACCACCCGCTGTGGGTTGAGCGTATCGCGGCGATGTCGCCGGACGTGATTTTCTCGTTCTATTATCGCAACCTGTTGAGCGATGCCATTTTGCAAAGCGCGCCGCGCGGTGCATTCAACCTGCATGGCTCGCTGCTGCCGCGCTACCGTGGCCGCGCGCCGCTGAACTGGGTATTGGTTAACGGTGAAACCGAAACCGGCGTGACGTTGCACCGCATGGTGGCGCGTGCCGACGCCGGTAACATTGTTGCCCAGCACAGCGTGGCAATTGACGATGCCGATACCGCGCTCAGTCTGCACCATAAATTGCGTGATGCCGCCCGCAACGTGCTGGAAACCGCGCTGCCGGCCATTAAAGCCGGTAACGCACAGGAAACCGCGCAGGATGAAAGCCAGGCCACCTATGTTGGCCGCCGTACCCCGGAAGATGGCCGCATTGAGTGGCAGAAACCGGCGCGTGCGCTGTTTAACCTGGTGCGCGCGGTGACGGAACCGTGGCCGGGCGCGTTCAGCTTCGTCGGCACCACCAAATTTATTATCTGGCAGACCAAAATCCGTACCGATTTCCCGGCGGCGAAACCGGGTACGGTGCTCAGTACCTCGCCGCTGGTGGTCGCCTGTGGTAGCGATGCGCTGGAAATCGTGACCGGGCAGGGCGATAACGGTATTTATCTGCAAGGTTCGCAACTGGCTCAAAGCCTTGGCCTGGTGACGGGTGCCATCCTCAATAATTCACCGATGGTGAGCGTGAAGCGCCGCACCCGCGTCTTGATTCTTGGCGTGAATGGTTTTATCGGCAACCACCTGACCGAGCGTTTGTTGCAGGAAGATAACTACGAAGTGTTCGGGCTGGACATCAGTTCCGATGCCATTGAGCGCTTCCTCGGTAATCCGCGTTTCCACTTCGTGGAAGGCGATATCAGCATTCACTCTGAGTGGATTGAATACCACATCAAAAAATGTGATGTGGTGCTGCCGCTGGTGGCCATCGCTACGCCGATTGAGTACACCCGTAACCCGCTGCGCGTGTTCGAGCTGGATTTCGAAGAGAACCTGAAAACCATCCGTGATTGCGTGAAGTACAAAAAACGCATCATTTTCCCGTCCACGTCTGAAGTGTACGGCATGTCTACCGACCCGGTGTTCGACGAAGACAACTCTAACCTTATCGTCGGGCCTATCAACAAACAGCGCTGGATTTACTCGGTATCCAAGCAACTGCTGGATCGCGTTATCTGGGCTTACGGCGAAAAAGAGGGGCTGCGTTTCACCCTGTTCCGTCCGTTCAACTGGATGGGGCCGCGTCTGGATAACCTGAATGCCGCGCGTATCGGCAGCTCTCGCGCCATCACCCAGTTGATCCTGAACCTGGTGGAAGGCTCGCCTATCAAGCTGGTGGACGGTGGTCGGCAGAAACGCTGCTTTACCGACATCAAAGACGGGATTGAAGCGCTGTTCCGCATCATCGAAAACAAAAATGGTGTGTGCGACGGGCAAATCATCAACATCGGCAACCCGGACAACGAAGCGAGCATTCGCCAGCTGGCAGAACAGCTGCTGGAGAGCTTTGAGAAGCACCCGCTGCGTAACCAGTTCCCGCCGTTTGCCGGTTTCCGTGAAGTGGAAAGCAGCAGCTACTACGGCAAAGGCTATCAGGATGTGGAGCACCGCAAACCGAGCATCCGTAATGCCAAACGTCTGTTGAACTGGCAGCCTTCGATTGAGATGGAAAAAACCGTGGCAGAAACGCTGGACTTCTTCCTCCAGACCGTTGAGAACGGGCAGTTTAGTCAGGACGGCGAATAAAACAGGACTGCGAATGAGAAAAGTAGGGTTACGGATTGATGTCGATACCTGGCGAGGCACCCGAGTCGGGGTGCCGCGTTTGCTGGAGTTGCTCGATGTGTATGACATTCGCGGCAGTTTTTTCTTCAGCGTCGGGCCTGACAACATGGGGCGTCACCTCTGGCGTCTGATTCGCCCTGTATTTTTGTGGAAAATGCTGCGCTCACGCGCAGCATCGCTGTATGGCTGGGACATTTTGCTGGCAGGGACGGCATGGCCGGGCCGGGTGATTGGCCGTGGCTTGCCGGAGCCTATCCGCGCAGCGGCGAAGCGCCATGAGGTAGGGCTGCACGCCTGGGATCACTTTGCCTGGCAAACCTGGGCAGGCGTGTGGGATCAGGCCAAAATGGAACAGCAGACTCGGCTCGCTTACGAGGCGTTGCAGTCGATTACCGGCCAGCCGGTAAGGTGTTCGGCGGTGGCGGGCTGGCGGGCAGACCAAACCACGGTTGAGGCCAAGCAGTCATTCGGTTTTCGCTACAACAGTGATTGCCGCGGCCAGGCACCGTTTCGCCCGCTGCTTAACGACGGCAGCACCGGTACGGTACAAATTCCGGTGACGTTGCCGACCTGGGATGAAGCGGTGGGGCGCGAAACCAGCGCGGCAGAATTTAACCGCTATATTCTCGATAAAATTCATCAGGATAAGGGTACGCCGGTCTATACCATTCATGCCGAAGTCGAAGGCATTGTCATGAGTTCACAGTTTAGTGAACTGCTGGCGCTGGCAGAGCAGGAGGGGATTCGCTTTTGCCCGCTCAGTGAACTGTTACCTGATGACCTCTCAACATTACCCGTCGGGCGCGTAGTGCGCGGCTCCCTTGCCGGGCGCGATGGCTGGCTGGGGTGCCAACAGACCGGGGAGACGGCCTGATGAAATACGCACGTCAGACAACGCTGTGGGCGGCGTTGTTGCTGCTTTATTACTTTATTCCGCTCAATGGCCGCCTGTTGTGGCAGCCGGATGAAACCCGCTATGCGGAAATCAGCCGGGAAATGCTGGCCGGTGGCAACTGGGTAGCGCCGCATTTTTTCGGCATTCGCTATTTTGAAAAACCGATTGCCGGTTACTGGGTGAACAGTATCGGCCAGTGGCTGCTGGGTGATAACAATGCCGGGGTGCGCGCCGGTGCGGTGTTCTCGATTCTGCTGACCGCGCTGCTGGTTTACTGGCTGGCGGAGCGCTTATGGCAACACCGGCGAACCTCGTTGCTGGCGGCGGCCATTTACCTGAGCTGTTTTCTGGTCTACGGCATCGGCACCTATGCGGTGCTCGACCCGATAGTGACGCTGTGGCTGGCAGCGGCCATGTGCAGCTTTTGGGCGGCGACGCAGGCTGTCACTCGCGCCAGCAAGGTCGGCGGCTACCTGCTGCTGGGGGTCGTGTGCGCCATGGGCTTTATGACCAAAGGGTTTCTGGCGCTGGCGGTGCCGGTGATAGCGGTGCTGCCGTGGGTGGCGCTGGAAAAACGCTGGAAAGAGGTGCTGCTGTATGGGCCGCTGGCGATTGTCAGCGCGGTGCTGGTGTCGCTCCCCTGGGCGCTGGCGGTTGCGCGTCAGGAGCCGGATTTCTGGCATTATTTCTTTTGGGTCGAGCATATTCAGCGTTTTGCCGATTCGGAAAATGCACAGCACAAAGCGCCATTCTGGTATTACCTGCCGGTTCTGGTTGCCGGTGCGCTGCCGTGGCTGGCGCTGTTGCCTGCCTCGTTAGGCTTTGGCTGGCGTGAGCGCCACCAGCAGCGCGGCGTGTTTTACTTATTGAGCTGGGCGGTGATGCCGTTCCTGTTATTTAGCGTCGCCAAAGGGAAACTGCCAACCTATATTCTGCCGTGCTTTGCGCCGCTGGCGCTGTTAATGGCGCGGCGCGCCACCACGCTACTCAACCATCGCCTGTTAACCATCAATGGCTGGATCAATCTGGTGTTCGGCCTGCTGTGCGCGTTGGTTGTGCTGCTGGTGCTGGCTCCGTGGGGAATGGGTCGCCCGCTCTATCAGCCGCAAGAAACCACGAAAGTGCTGCTGGGTGTCGCGGGATTCCTGTTTTGGGCGCTGGTGGGGGGATGGACGCTGCTGCGCGCCCCAACACGCTGGTATTGGGCGGCGGCCTGCCCGCTGGGTATTGCATTGCTGATAGGCATGGCAATCCCCCAGCGCGTGGTGGAAACCAAGAACCCACAGTGGTTTGTGCGTAATGTGGCCTCGCCGCTCTCGCAGAGTCGCTATATTCTGGCCGACAGCGTGGGGATGGCATCAGCTATCGCCTGGGAGCAAAAGCGCAGCGATATCCTGATGTATGACAATACGGGTGAGCTGGAGTATGGCTTGTCATACCCGGACAGCGCTCACCGAATGGTATCTAAAGCGGCATTTGCCGATTGGCTGGCGGCTCATCGGCGTGAGGGGAATGTCTCGCTGGTGCTGATGTTCTCTTCGGAAAATGATCCGATAGTCGGTGTACCTGCGGCGGACAATACTTACCGGCAGGGGCGCGTTGCCTTGCTGTGGTATCGCCAGCAATGACCGATTATGCGTTGATTTTGCTGGTCAGTTTACTCACCTGCGCAGGCCAGCTCAGTCAAAAACAGGCGGCAAGCTGGCAGGGCGGCGGCACCCGGCGTACACATATTTTGCTGTGGATGGGCATCAGTGTGTTGTTGTTAGGGCTGGCGATGTTGCTGTGGCTGGCGATATTGCAGCGTGTGGCTGTCAGTGTGGCCTATCCGATGTTGAGCCTGAATTTTATTCTGGTGGCGCTGGCGGCGCGCTGGCTATGGCAGGAAGCGATTAGCGTGCGTCAGTCAGTGGGGATTGTGCTAATTGTGCTCGGAGTCATTCTGATGGGAGTGAGCGTGTGAAAGGCTATGGATGGGCATTATTGAGTGTGCTGCTGGTGAGTGCGGCACAATTATCGATGAAATGGGGGATGTCCCAGCTCCCGGAATTGACCGAACCGCTGCCATTTATGTTCGCCGCGCTGGCATTGCCGCTGGCCGCTGCCGCGGTGTTCGCCGGGCTGCTGGCGTATGCGTTATCAATGCTGTGCTGGTTTAATGCGCTGCGTTTTTTACCGCTGAGCCGCGCCTACCCGCTGTTAAGCCTCAGCTACGTGCTGGTGTGGGGGCTGGCGGTGGCGCTGCCGATTTTCCCTGATACCTTCAGCACCGGCAAATTGCTGGCGATCGCGCTGATTATTGGCGGTGTCTGGCTGGTGTGTAGCCGCCATCCGCCACGTCTGAATGATAAATCCTGACACTTGCCTGACACGACGATACCGGGCGGCACGGGTTTCTCTTTTCCATTGCCCGCTTCCCGGTTATCGTTTTCGCTTTGACTCACAGGACGTTTTTTATGAGCTTACGTATCCGTTGGGCGGCGCAGCAGGATTCCGCCACCATTCTGAATTTTATTCGTGAACTGGCCGAGTATGAGAAAGCGCTGCACGAGGTGAAAACCAACCAGCAGGAGATTGAGCAAACGCTGTTTGGCGAAGGTGCCTGTACCGAAGCGCTGATGTGTGAATGGAACGGTGAACCTATCGGGTTTGCGGTATTTTTCACCAGTTACTCCACCTGGCTTGGGCGTAACGGTATTTATCTGGAAGATTTGTATGTCTCGCCGCACTATCGCGGTTATGGGGCGGGCAAGGCATTGCTGAAATATATCGCGCGTCTGGCAGTTGAACGCGGTTGCGGACGGCTGGAGTGGAGTGTGCTGGACTGGAATCAGCCTGCCATTGATTTCTACAACAGTTTGGGCGCAGCGCCGCAAAACGAGTGGATTCGTTACCGGCTGGAAGGCGACAGTCTGTTACAGGTCGCACAGGAATAATCCAGGGGCGTGGCGGAAAAAACAGGCAGCGGAAAACCCGCCGCCTGCCGAGGGAAAAGGGACATCGCCTGGACACAGGAATGTTGTCCCTGCCACATTGAGTGTGACTCAGTAGCCAACGGTGAAGCGCTGGCGGATGTGCTGCGGTTTTTCCACTTCATCCACCAAGGCAATGGCGTAGTCTGCAAAAGAGATGCTGCTGCCTTGTTCGTTGGTCAACAGCTCGTCTTTACCAAGACGGAAGGTGCAGGTACGTTCACCGTCGATAAACATCATGGACGGCGACAGGAACGTCCAGTCCAGGTCGTTGACGGTTTTCAGCAGTTCGAGAAAATCGGCACCTTTGGTGGCTTCCGCTTTGTAAGCCTCTGGAAAGCCAGGTTGATCTACCAGACGCTGACCCGGTGCGACCAACAAACTACCGGCACCACCGACCACCAGATAGCGCTTCACTCCTGCCGCGCGCACGGCGTCGATAAGAATCTGCGGATCGCTGCTGGTAAAATGGACGGAGCTGATGACGGCGTCGTGGCCAGCCAGCAACGCCGTCAGCCCGGCGGCATCAAACACATCCCCTTTTTTAGCGCTAACGCCAGGCAGCGAGACGATGTTCTCAGGATGACGCGCAATCGCGGTTATCTGATGACCACGGTCGGACAACTCTTTTAGAATCTGTGAGCCTGCGTTGCCAGAGGCACCGATCAGTGCAATATGAGCCATGTTCCATTCCTTATAGTCTTCATTAGGGGAAAGGTCTAATATGTAGACCATTGGGGGATTATGCGTAAAGCCCGATTGCTGCGCAAGACGTCACCGTTGTGTTACCTGGTCATCAAACGCTGACCATTGTGGAGTATGCGATGCCAAAATCCGTTATTGAAAAAGAGGTTTTTGTCTTTGAACAGCCGTGTCCGATACGTGATGTGTTGGATCGTATTGGCGATCAGTGGAGCCTGCTGGTGCTGGAAACCCTGAGTGAGGGCACGCTGCGCTTTAATGAACTGATGCGTCGTATTGGCGACATATCCAGGCAAATGCTCTCCAAGACATTGAAGTTGCTGGAGCAGGATGGCTTTGTCCGGCGTACGATTTATGCGGAAGTGCCGCCGCGGGTGGAATACCAGCTCACCGAACTGGGGCGCTCTTTTCTGCAACCGATGAAAACGCTGATGCAATGGGCGGATGCGCACCACCGTACCATTTGTGAAGCGCGCAAAGCCTATGGGCAAAAAACGGATAACGCCTGATGTAAAAAACAGGTAGCAGGCCGCCAGTCGTGTTAATGGATAGCGTGACTGGCACGCCTCTGGGGTCGGCCTTGTGGTTCGCCAGAGCCGCCCCGATAAATAACGAGGTGGTGCTACGCCGCGCCTGTGACGTTGATTTCCCCGCGCGCCAGCTGGTCACGCTCCATGGATTCAAACAGCGCTTTGAAATTGCCTTCGCCAAAGCCTTCGTCACCGTCTCGTTCGATGAATTCAAAAAACAGTGGCCCGATCAGCGTTTCTGAGAAGATTTGCAGCAATAACTTCTTCTGCCCGTTCTCGGTATTACCATCAATCAGAATGCCGCGAGACTGTAGCGCTGCAAGGTTTCTGCCGTGGCCCGGCAGACGCTCTTCCACCATCTGGTAATAGCTGTCGGAAGGGGCAGTCATGAGCGGGACACCGGCCTGGCGCAGTTTATCCAGCGTGGTCAGAATATTGTCTGTCTGCATTGCAATATGCTGAATACCTTCACCATTAAAGCGGCGCAGAAATTCCTGAATTTGTCCCTGGCTCCCTTCCGCTTCTTCATTGAGTGGAATACGAATTTTCCCATCGGGGGCCATCATGGCTTTGGAGTGCAGCCCGCTGTATTCACCTGCGATATCAAAATAACGAATTTGCTGGAAATTAAATATCCGGTGATAAAATTCAGCCCAATATTCCATTCTGCCCTGATAGACATTATTGGTTAAGTGGTCAAGTGTATGCAGGCCAAATCCTTTTGGCTTTCTTTCTACACCGGAGATAAAGTCAAAATTAATATCGAAAACATCCAGGTCATCCGAGTATTTTTCGATGAAATAAATACGAGAGCCGCCAATACCTTCAATTGCCGGGACCATGATTTCACCGTGATTGACGCCCTGAACCGCCGGTTTAGCACCAGACTGGAGTGCCTGCTCATAAGCTTGTGCCGCATCGTTTACATAAAAACCGACGCCACAGGCACCACTACCATGCTCTTGTAAAAAGGTGTGAGGGAAACCAGACGTTGAGTGACTAATGAGAAAGTTAATATTGTTTTGTCGAAATAGCGTGATGTCCCGGCGGCGATGGTGCGCAACGCGAGTAAAACCGAGAGAAATAAAGAGTGAAGACAGAGTTTCTGGTGAACCGGTAACAAACTCTACAAAGGCGAATCCATTCAGATTAAGAGGGTTATCGAATAAATGAGTCATATTATTTCCTTTGTCCATAAAGGAGTGGTGTAAATAAACCAATGCTGGCTTTTTCAGAATAAATACTATCCTGAACAATCATTTTCTGGTAGCAATTTTTTCTTATTTTAAATTTAAAAATAAAAAACGAAGTAGTTTCGATTGTAAATATTTAATTGATGACTGACTGAATCAGACGTTATTTTCTAATCACGGCGTAATGATAAATAACAACCTGGCCCAAATATATCGATAAATGACCTTCGGGCCACTGCCGGTGACAGCTCCTTTTCAGCACAATGGCGCTAGTGCGCAATCCGTTTTTTAAACAGAGGAAGACCGTGATGAACATTACGCAAATCAGAAACGCCACACTGAAGGTACACTTTGCCGGTAAAACGTTCCTTATTGACCCGATGCTGGCAGAAAAAGGCGCTTATCCGGGGTTCGAGGGAACATTGAACAGCCATTTGCGTAACCCGCTGGTGGACCTGCCGGTCACGCTGGAAAGCCTGTTTACCGGCGTAGATGCGGTAATTGTGACCCATACGCATCTTGATCATTGGGATGATGCGGCTGTTACCCATCTGCCGAAATCATTACCGTTATTTGTGCAACATGAGCATGACCGGGAAATCATTCAGGCCGCCGGGTTTAGCGATGTTCGGCTGTTAAGCGAACAGAGTGCTTTTAGCGATATCACGTTAAGTAAAACGCCGGGCCAGCATGGCAGCGATGCGATCATGGAAATAATGGGCGAGAGGCTGGGTGAGGTGTGTGGCGTGGTGTTCCGTCACCCACAAGAGAAAACGTTATACCTGGCGGGGGATACCGTCTGGAATGCACAGGTGGCTGAAAACCTGAGCCATTATGCACCCGAGGTGATTGTTCTTAATTGCGGTGATGCGCAAATCGTCGGGCTGGGGTCAATCATCATGAACCAACAGGATGTACTGGCTGTGGCGCAGCATGCCCCTAATGCGACGCTGATTGCCAGCCACATGGAAGCGGTGAATCATTCCGCGCTGAGTCGTGTGGCGTTGCGTGATTTTCTACAGCAACACGGTCTGGCGCATCAGGTGCGGATCCCGGAAGATGGCGAGTCCTGTATGCTGTAGTCATTTAGTTCGGGTAACGATACTCACAAAGGAGCGACGTTGAGCACGCATGTCCCCATGGTCGCAGTCGTGGCCTGCGATCGGTTCAGCCCGTTTCATTTATCGGTGCCTTGCATGATTTTCGGCGATGTGTTGCCGGGGCAACCGCTGTTTCAATTGCGCCTCTGTCGCGCTGAGGATGGCGTACTGCGTTCGGCACAGGGCTTTGAGATTGATACCGCGTTTGGGTTGGATAGTCTCACCCAGGCCGATATCGTGGTGGTGCCTTACTGGCGTGACCCGCACGAGAAGCCGAATCCGGCGCTGCTGGCGGCACTGAGGGCGGCTTATGCCCGGGGCAGTCTGCTGGTCGGTTTGTGTCTTGGGACTTATGTGCTCGCGTGGGCCGGATTGCTTGAGCAACGCAACGCGGCAACGCACTGGGAGTTCACGCAGGATTTTCAGCAACGTTTCCCCGATGTGCATCTGGACACGCACGCATTGTACGTTGAGGATGAGCGGCTGATAACCTCAGCAGGTACAGCGGCCGGGCTGGACTGCTGCCTGCATCTGGTCAGGAAGTACCACGGCAGTGCCATCGCTAACAAGGTCGCCAGAAGAATGGTGATCCCCCCGCATCGAGAAGGCGGTCAGGCACAGTTCATTGAACAGCCGGTACCGGTATCGACGCAGGACGCCAGAATCAATGCGCTGCTTGATGACCTGAGAGGTTGCCTCAACCAGCCCCATCACCTTGATGAACTGGCGCGCCGAACGCTGATGAGCCGCCGCACCTTCACCCGCCAATTTCATAAAGCTACCGGGATGTCTGTCGGCGAGTGGCTGATGGCCGAGCGTCTGCAACAAAGCCAGATGTTGCTGGAGTCCACTACACTATCGATAGATGCGATTGCAGAGCAGGTCGGTTTTCATACCGCCACCTCACTGCGTCAGCATTTTCGCCGCCGGTTTAACGTCACGCCCGGTGAGTGGCGCAAAACGTTTCAGGGGCGATAGCCTACGGATTATGACGTTCAGGGCTGTCTTCTGTAATCTCAGGTAGGCTTTATTGATTGCCCTCAGAGGGCGGGTACGGAAGTCGGCTTAACCTTCAGGGGGGATTTGTTGTGATTGCGGCCACCCTGCGGGTGGTTATTTTTTGGCCGATTGCGCGCTGAGGCCGAATGTAAATTTTACGTAACCCGGCTCACATTTTCATCAGATTGTGATTGGAATACGCCGTAGCTGCTTAGATAATCCGGCGAAGTAACCCATTTTTATGATGGCGTGTTACTGCGAAAGCAGGCAAGACCAAAATAGAAATGCTCTCCCGTTAAGGGGAGCGTCTCTGTTTTGGTCTTTTTTTTGCTCCAACACCAGGAAATTCTATGAACTATAACGACATAGCAGCGAAAATCCTCCACTCAGTGGGAGGGGCGGAGAATATCCGCATGATCACGCACTGCGCGACCCGACTGCGCATGGAATTTAACGACCGGGAAAAGGTAAACGATGCACAAATCAGCGTGCTTCCCGGCGTTATCAGCGTGGTAGAGAACGGCGGGCAGTTCCAGATTGTTATCGGCAATGAGGTGCAGCAGGTCTTCCGCCTGATCAACAAAGCGCTGCCAGAGAAGAAAAGTGGCGTCAGCGGTGATAAACATGCCAAACCCAATGGCATCGTGGCGCGCATCATCAGCGTGATTTCAACCACCTTCACCCCGGTTATCCCGGCCATCACCGGCGCGGGGATGATTAAAGCGCTACTGGCGATCCTTAAGTTAACCGGGCTGATTAGCGCGACGAGCCCGACATATCAACTGCTGAATATTGTTGCCGATGCCGCTTTCTTCTTCCTGCCGGTGCTGCTGGCCTATGGTGCTTCACTGAAATTTGAGTGCAACCCGATTCTGGCGATGACGCTGGCAGGCGTGCTATTGCATCCGGGTATTGGCCAGATGCTGGCGGCCGGTAAAGCGGTGGATTTTGCCGGCATCCATGTCCTGCTGTCTGATTATTCCGGCTCTGTGCTGCCGATTATTCTGACGGTATGGCTGATGTCGTGGGTGGAGCGCTTTGCCGAGAAAGTATCACCTTCGATAATCAAGTTCTTTGTGAAGCCAATGCTGATTCTGCTGATTACCGCGCCGCTGGCGCTGGTGGTGGTCGGCCCATTAGGCATTCTGCTCAACGATCTGGTTGCGGCGGGGGCAGGCGCTATCGACCGTCATGCCAGTTGGCTGATTCCGATGCTGATGGGCACCTTGCAACCCTTCCTGATTATTACGGGAACCGCCTGGGCGATGACGCCTATTGCCACAGGGCAACTGAGCAAAAGCGGCCACGAAATGATTAACGGGCCGGGCATGCTGGCGTCCAATGTGGCGATGGGCGCGGCCACGCTGTGTGTGGCGTTGAAAACCAGAAACAGCAGCCTGCGTCAGTTGGCTTCGTCGTCGGGCTTTACTGCGCTATTGGGTATCACGGAACCGGCGCTGTACGGCGTGTTGCTCAAATATCGCCGCGTACTGATTGCCGCGATGATAGGCGGCGGCTGTGCCGGGGTGTATGCCGGTGTTAGCGGGCTGGTGCGCTACGCGTTTGTCTCCCCAGGCCTTGCGGCGCTGCCAGCATTTATCGGCGAAAACCCGATGAACATCGTCCATGCGCTGGTAACTTGCGCGATTTCGATTGGGGTGACGTTCGCCCTGACCTGGTTCATCGGCTTTGAAGATACCCCGGAAGATAAAGCAAAAACCCGTGAGGCCGCACCGCGGGACACTCGCCTGAAACGCGACGATGCGAGTAAAGGTGCGAGTAAAGGTGAAAATAACGGTGACGTTGACGTGTTAAGCCCGCTGCGCGGTCAGGTGGTGACGTTGAGCGAAGTGAATGATGATGTTTTTTCCAGTGGCTTGCTGGGGCAAGGCGTGGCCATTCGCCCGCAGGAAGGGGTATTGCGCGCGCCGTTTAACGGTACAGTCGTCATCTTCCTGCCGTCATGTCACGCTGTTGGGTTGCGAAGCGACAGCGGCCTGGAGCTGTTGATACATATCGGTATTGATACCGTCAATCTCAACGGCCAGCACTTTCGCTCGTCGCTGAAGTTAGGCGATGAAGTTAAGACCGGGCAAGCGCTTATCCATTTTGATATCGCGGCTATCGAGCAGGCCGGGTACGATTTGATAACGCCGGTGATCGTCGTGAATGACGATAAATCGCAGGCCCTGCGCATAACGGCGGCGGCACAGGTCGATTATGGCGATGTGTTGATGGGGCAATCGGTGAAGGAGGCGCGGGGATGATTTATCAACAGCAGGCCCGCTTCCCAGAGGGTTTTCTGTGGGGCGCATCCACCTCAGCTTATCAGGTTGAAGGGGCGTGGAATGAAGACGGTAAAGGGCCATCGGTTGTCGATATGCTCGACCATCCGCCGGGAACGGCGGACTTTCGTATCGCCAGCGATCATTATCACCGCGTAGAAGACGATGTGGCGCTGATGGCTGAAATGGGGCTGAAGGCTTATCGTTTTTCGGTGGCCTGGTCACGGGTCATCCCGGATGGCGACGGCGCGGTGAATCCGGCGGGATTGGCTTTTTATCACCGCCTGATTGACGCTCTGGTGCGCCACCGCATCACGCCTATCGTCACCCTGTACCATTTCGACCTGCCCTGGGCGCTGGAATTAAAAGGCGGCTGGCTGAACCGCAACACCAGCGCGGCGTTCGTTCGCTACGCGCGCCTGTTGTTTAGCGAGTTTGCCGATAGCGTCCCGCTGTGGCTGACGATTAATGAACAAAACACCATGATCCTCCACCCCGGTGCGATTGGCGTACCGGCTGACCGCACGCTGCCGGACAAGAAGGCGCTGTACCAGCAGAATCACCATATGATGCTGGCTCAGGCGCAGATTTTTGCGCTTTGCCACCGGGAATTTCCGGGGCTGCGCATCGGCCCGGCTATCAATACCACCTCTATGTATGCCGAGAGCTGCAAACCCGAAGACGCGATTGCCGCCCACAACTGGGAAACTCTGCGCTGCTGGAGTTTTCTGGATGTCGCGGTGCATGGCCGCTATAACGCGCTGGCCTGGGCTTACTTACAGGATCGCGGCCTGGCACCGGACAGGCAGGCGGAGGACGCGTCTATTTTGCAGCAGGGACGGCCTGACTTTATCGCTATCAACTACTACTCGACGGCGACCATTGCTGCCAGCCGGGGGATGGGCGCAGATGTTGCGCCGCGCGCGGGCGACCAGCAGATTATGCTGGGTGAAGAGGGGGTGTATCGGCCAGCGGAGAACCCCTGGGTGGGTAAAACGCCTTACGGCTGGGTGGTTGACCCGGTCGGCCTGCGCCTGACCCTGCGTAAAGTGTGTGAGCGCTATAACCTGCCGATTTTGATCAGCGAAAACGGTATGGGCGCGCCGGACAAGCCCGAGCAAGACGGTACGGTGAACGATGATTACCGCATTGCCTTTTTGCAGGCGCATATCGAACAGATGCGCCTGGCGATTGCCGATGGTGTCGAGCTGATGGGCTACTGCCCGTGGGCGGCGCTGGATGTGGTCAGCACGCACCAGGGCTATGCCAAACGCTACGGTTTTATTTACGTCGATCGCGGTGAGGATGACCTGAAAAGCCTGCAAAGAAGCCGTAAACGCAGCTTCTGGTGGTATAAGGATGTGATTGCACAAAATGGTAATCACGGTGAGTGGCAGCGATGATTGTTCAGAAGGTACTCAATAATAGTCTGGTGCTCTCTGTGGATGACGATAACAGGGAGGTTATCGTCATGGGCAAAGGCATTGGCTTTAACAGTAAGCCCGGCGATGAGATTGCGCCAGAGAAAATAGAGAAGCTGTTTGTTACTCCGTCGTTTGAAAAACGCAGCGGCTATATTGAGGGGCTTTCAGCCATTCCAGATGACGTGATTGAAATGGCCGCAATGATTATTTCTCACGCCAATGCGCAGCTTGCCAGCAAAGTTCGTGAGCAGATTTTTTTTACCCTTGCCGACCACCTGACCTTTGCCATAGAACGCAGCCGCAAAGGTATCGTGATGCAAAACCGCCTGTTGCCGGAAGTGCGGCGCTTTTACCCGCAGCAGTTCCGCGTCGCCCGTGAAGCGGTGGCGATAATTCACCAGCAGTACGGCATTGAACTGCCGCAAGAGGAGGCTGGCAACATCGCTTTTCATCTGGTGAACGGCCAGAGCGAGGGGGATGACGTGGCGCAGGCCATGCAGTCAGTGAAGATGCTGAAAGATATTTTTAATCTTGTGCAGTATCACTTTAAAAAAGAAATCGATACCGAGTCGATTAACTACTCGCGGTTTATGACCCACATGCAGTTCTTTCTCCAGCGATTACAGGAAGGGGAAATGAGCACCGCGCGCGACAGTTTCTTGCTGGCGCAGGTGATTAAGGAGTACCCGGATGCCTACCGCTGTGCCTTGCTCATCCGTGATTACGTCAAGCTTCGGCTCGACATCACGCTTGGCGGCAACGAGTTGCTGTGGCTCACGGTGCATCTGGTGAGGATTTCCGGTCTGGATGCATAGACCGGAATGCATCCAGACGTTAATACGCCCTCGTCACTTCCCAATACAAAAACTGGAAAAAATCCGCCCCAGCAGGTCATCGGAGGTGAATTCACCGGTGATTTCACTTAACGCCTGTTGTGCCAGCCGTAACTCTTCGGCCAGCAACTCGCCTGCGTAAGCACTGACTAACTGTGCATGACCTTGTTGCAAATGCGTGGCGGCCAGCTCCAGCGCTTGCAGGTGGCGACGTCGGGCGAGGAAGCCGCCTTCGGTGTTGCTGGTAAATCCCATGCTGTGCTTGAGGTGCTGGCGGAGTGCGTCAACGCCGTCGCCGGTGCGGGCAGAAAGGCGGATAAGTGAGTAAGTCTTCACCTCTTCAATACCGAAGGTTTCACCGGTGATATCGGCTTTATTACGCACCACGGTCACGGGCAGCGAGCCGGGCAGGCGGGCCATAAATTCCGGCCAGATGGCCGCAGGCGCAATCGCATCGGTGGTGGTGCCATCGACCATAAACAGCACCCGGTCAGCCTGTTCGATTTCCTGCCAGGCGCGCTCAATACCGATTCGCTCCACTTCATCGCTGGCTTCGCGCAGCCCGGCGGTATCAATAATGTGCAGCGGCATGCCGTCAATGTGAATGTGCTCGCGCAGTACATCGCGCGTAGTACCGGCGATATCAGTGACAATAGCCGCCTCGCGCCCGGCCAGCGCATTGAGCAGGCTGGATTTACCGGCATTGGGGCGACCGGCAATCACCACTTTCATCCCTTCACGTAACAGGCTGCCTTGCCGTGCTTCGCCACGTACGCCTTCCAGATCGTCTATCACCGCATTGAGCATGGCTTCGATTTTGCCATCGCTCAGAAAATCGATTTCTTCATCGGGGAAATCAATTGCCGCTTCTACGTAGATGCGCAGGTGAGTGAGTGCTTCCACTAACTGGTGAATACGGGTGGAAAAGACCCCTTGTAGCGAGTTGACCGCAGAGCGAGCCGCCTGTTCGGAGCTGGCGTCAATCAAGTCGGCAATCGCTTCGGCCTGCGCCAGATCGAGCTTGTCGTTCAAAAAGGCACGTTCGGAGAACTCACCGGGGCGAGCGATGCGCACACCCGGCAGCGCCAGCACACGCTTGAGCAGTAAGTCGAGGATCACCGGGCCGCCGTGTCCTTGCAGTTCCAGCACATCTTCGCCGGTAAAGGAATTTGGGCCGGGAAACCACAGCGCAATGCCCTGATCGAGCACGCTGCCATCGGTATCCTGAAACGGCAGGTAATCGGCATAGCGTGGTTTAGGCAGCTTACCCAGCACCGCCTGTGCCACTGCGGCCGAGTGCGGGCCAGAGATGCGCAAAATACCTACGCCGCCGCGTCCCGGCGGAGTGGCTTGGGCTACGATGGTATCGGTATGGTTCATGATAGTGTCTCTGCATTCTCGCCTGCTTTCAGGCGCGGTTACGGGATGGTTTTTTCTATAAAAAATAAGGCGGTCAGTGACCGCCTTATAATGAGATTGACTAGCTAAATCAATCGGTTATTTCTTCTCGCGGCTATGCAGACCACGTTTTTCCAGCCCGCGATAAATCAACTGCTGCTGGGCAATCGTCACCAGGTTGCTGACGATGTAGTACAGCACCAGACCTGACGGGAACCACAGGAAGAACACCGTGAAGATAACCGGCATGTAGGTCATTATCTTCTGTTGCATCGGGTCGGTGACGGTGGTCGGCGACATCTTCTGAATGAAGAACATCGTCATGCCCATCAGGATAGGCAGCACGTAGTACGGGTCTTGCGCCGACAGGTCATGAATCCACAGTGCGAACGGCGCGTGACGCAGTTCTACCGAACCCATCAGCATGTAGTACAGCGCCAGGAAGATAGGCATCTGGATGATCAGCGGGAAGCAGCCACCCAGCGGGTTCACTTTCTCGGCTTTGTACAGCGCCATCATTTCCTGACTCATGCGCTGTTTGTCATCACCGATACGCTCGCGCATCGCTTGCAGCTTGGGCTGCAACATACGCATTTTCGCCATCGAGGTGTACTGCGCTTTAGTCAGCGGGTACATGATGCCGCGCACGATAAAGGTGATGGCAATGATGGAGAAGCCCCAGTTGCCGATAAAGCCGTGCAGGAATTTCAGCAACTTAAACAGCGGCTGAGAGATGAACCACAACCAGCCATAATCCACGGTCAGGTCAAGATGCGGTGCCACGGCAGCCATTTTGTCCTGAATTTCCGGGCCAACCCACAAGGTCGCGTTCAGTGTCTGCTGGCTACCCGGCTGTACATTTACCGGTGCAGACTTAAAGCCGATAGCCGCCAGACCATTGCCCAGATTGGCGCTGTAAAAGGTATGGGAGAGCGCGGTTGAAGGCACCCAGGCGGTTGCAAAATACTGCTGCAACATCGCCACCCAGCCACCTTGCGTATTGATGTTCAGGTTCTCTTTCATATCGCTGAAGCTGTATTTGCGATATTTATCTTCAACAGAAGAGAACGCGGCACCACGGTAGGTGTGCAGGGCAAAGTTGTTGCTGCCGGTGTCACGGTGCGATGGCAGGTCGATAGACTGCTTCAACTGGCCGAACAGCGTCACTTCCAGCGGTTGTGTGCTGGTGTTGTTCACGCTGTACTCGACGTTGAGCGCATATTCACCGCGTTTGAGCACAAAGGTTTTGGTGAAGCTGACGCCGTTGGCGTCGGTGTAGGTCAGCGGGATACGCAATTCGTTCTGGCCTGCTGCCAGCGCAAAGCTCTCGGCAGAGGCGGTATACAGCGGGCGCGCACCATTTGCCGGATTATCCGGGCCGTTTTTACCGGTCAGACCGCTTTGTGCCTGATAGATAAATGCCGGTGTGGTTTCCAGCAACTTGAACGGCTGGCCTGAGCCGAGTTCTGCCGGGTAGGCCAGCAGGTCTGCTTCTTCAATATCGCCACCGCGGGTGTTGATATTCAGCGACAGCACATCGGTTTTCACCGTGATCAGTTTACCCTGACCGCTGGCAGGTACGCCCTGGTTGGCTGCATCGCTCACAGCACCATTCGCCTGTTGCGTGGTCTGGGTTGCTGCGGGTGGATTTTTATCCGTTTCCCACTGCTGCCAGATCATGAACGTTACGAATAGCAGAGCGATGAGAAAAAGATTGCGTTGCGAATCCATCGTTAATGTTCTCTGTTATTGTCAGGTTTTGGCGGTACGGGGTCATCACCACCAGGGTTCAAAGGGTGGCATTTTAATACGCGTTTGAGCGTCAACCAACAGCCTTTTATCATGCCAAACCGCCGTATTGCTTCAATGCCATATTGGGAGCACGACGGATAAAAGCGACAGTGCTGACCAAGAAGTGGGCTGATAAAGCGTTGATACCCGCGTATCAGGCCAATCAGCAGGCTTGAACCAAACGACGGTGACGACGCCATAATTTTTCCAACGCTTCCGTGAGTGTACGGTTATCCAGTTCGGATACCCCTTTCTTCGCAATGACAATGAAATCCATCGCGGGCAAATCGTGCTGGTGCAAACGAAAACTTTCACGCGTCAGGCGCTTGATACGGTTGCGTTCATGAGCCCGTCTGACGTGTTTTTTTGCGACGGTAAGACCAATACGGGGATGCCCCAGCGTATTTGGGCGACCGAGAATGGTTATCTGCGGTGTACCGGCCCGTTGTGGCTGCTGGAAGACGAAAGAAAAATGGCTGGGAGTTAACAGACGTAACTCCCTGGGAAAAGCGAGCGTAACCACTCGGTGGGTTAGCTTTTATTACTTGGAAACAGTCAGACGAGTACGGCCTTTCGCACGACGGCGGGCCAGAACCTGACGACCATTTTTAGTGGCCATACGAGCACGGAAACCGTGGCTACGGTTACGCTTCAATACGGACGGTTGGAAAGTGCGTTTCATGGCGATTTCTACCTAAACTTGATTAAGACTTCACAGTAAACGCGTTTGGCTACTCGGCGTGAAAAGTGACCGACGCCTCTATCGCATAATAAAGAGGCGGGATTGTAATAATTGTACAGTCCCGAGTCAATTAACATCCACGTTTTACCCGCCTGAAACTTCCCGATGGTTACGGATTTTCTGTCTGCTCAGCACAGAAAACAGGCGCTACGCGCAGGCCGGGAATTATACGGACTCTGTATCAAAGCGCAAGGATCGCGCGGTGATCCTGTCGTCGGGATCATGATCCGCATCACCGCCGATCGTCATGATTGCGTCTATGCTGATGTTTTTCGCGTACTGAGAGACAATTGTGAGTAACCTGACCGCTTGTTGTGAATCCCGCACGGTAGGTTTTGCGCCATGCATATAGAGTACGCCTCACAACGCGTAACAGAATAATAAGCAAAGCCTGTGGATAAAAAGGATCAAAACTGTGCAGAAAGTGGAGATCTCTTGCGTGGTTTAGGTTATGATCCGCCGTCCCGCTAGCGATCCCGATGTTGGGTTCGGCACGGCAAGGCCGTTTTCAGCGCGGCGCACCCCGGCGCAATCGTATCCATGCGCAGCCGGGTGCCTGAGAAAACCATGAGTTACATAACTAATATCTGTTCCTTTTCTTGATTGATCTTGTTCGAGTGGAGTCCGCCGTGTCACTTTCGCTTTGGCAGCAGTGTCTTGCCCGTTTGCAGGATGAGTTACCTGCCACAGAATTCAGTATGTGGATACGCCCGTTGCAGGCGGAACTGAGTGACAACACTCTGGCGCTTTACGCCCCCAACCGTTTTGTGCTGGATTGGGTGCGCGATAAATATATTAATAATATCAATGGATTGCTGAATGATTTTTGTGGCATGGATGCGCCACTGCTGCGTTTTGAAGTCGGCAGCAAACCGATGACGCCAGCCGCTGCTCCTGCGGGCCACCACAGTGCGACAACGCCTGCGCCGCAGGCCCGAACGGCTTCGCCGGTTCGTCCCAGCTGGGAAACGCCAGTGGCGCCGGCCGAGCACACCTATCGCTCGAATGTTAACCCCAAGCATACCTTCGATAACTTTGTGGAAGGTAAATCCAACCAGTTGGCGCGTGCGGCAGCGCGGCAGGTCGCTGATAACCCCGGCGGCGCTTACAATCCACTGTTTTTATACGGCGGCACCGGGCTGGGTAAAACGCACCTGTTGCACGCGGTGGGCAATGGCATTATTGCGCGCAAACCGAATGCCAAAGTGGTGTACATGCATTCCGAGCGCTTCGTGCAGGATATGGTCAAGGCGTTACAGAACAACGCGATTGAAGAGTTCAAACGCTACTACCGTTCGGTCGATGCGCTATTAATTGATGACATCCAATTTTTTGCCAACAAAGAGCGCTCGCAGGAAGAGTTTTTTCACACCTTTAATGCCTTGCTGGAAGGCAATCAGCAAATCATCCTGACATCCGATCGCTATCCGAAAGAGATAAACGGCGTGGAAGATCGCCTGAAATCCCGCTTTGGCTGGGGGTTGACCGTCGCCATTGAGCCGCCGGAGCTGGAAACGCGCGTGGCGATTTTGATGAAAAAGGCCGACGAGAACGACATTCGCCTGCCGGGTGAAGTGGCGTTTTTTATTGCCAAGCGGCTGCGCTCCAATGTGCGTGAGCTGGAAGGCGCACTGAACCGCGTGATTGCCAACGCCAACTTTACCGGGCGGGCGATTACCATTGATTTCGTGCGTGAAGCGCTGCGTGATTTGCTGGCGCTTCAGGAAAAGCTGGTCACTATCGACAATATCCAGAAAACCGTGGCCGAGTATTACAAAATCAAAGTGGCTGACCTGCTTTCCAAGCGGCGTTCACGCTCGGTGGCTCGCCCCCGCCAGATGGCGATGGCGCTGGCCAAAGAGCTGACTAACCACAGCCTGCCTGAGATAGGCGACGCGTTCGGTGGACGTGACCATACCACCGTACTGCATGCTTGCCGTAAAATTGAGCAGCTGCGTGAGGAAAGTCACGACATCAAAGAAGATTTTTCCAATTTAATCCGCACATTATCGTCATAACATCATGAAATTTATCGTTGAGCGTGAGCATCTGTTAAAACCGTTACAGCAGGTCAGTAGCCCGCTGGGCGGGCGGCCGACATTACCTATCCTCGGCAACCTGTTATTGCAGGTGAGCGAAGGGCGTTTGTCGTTGACCGGTACTGACCTGGAAATGGAAATGGTGGCCCATCTGGCGCTGACGCAGCCTCATGAGCCGGGTGCGACGACAGTGCCGGCGCGTAAGCTGTTCGACATTTGCCGGGGCTTGCCGGACGGGGCGGAGATTTCCGTCACGCTGGAGGGCGACCGGATGCTGGTGCGCTCCGGGCGCAGCCGTTTTTCATTATCGACGCTGCCCGCTGCTGACTTCCCGAATCTGGATGACTGGCAAAGCGAGGTGGAATTCACCCTGGCGCAGGCAACGCTAAAGCGCCTGATTGAAGCCACCCAATTCTCGATGGCGCATCAGGATGTGCGCTACTACCTGAACGGCATGTTGTTTGAAACCGGCGGCGACGAGTTGCGTACCGTTGCCACCGACGGCCACCGTCTGGCGGTGTGTGCTATGCCGGTCGGGCAGTCGTTGCCGTCGCATTCGGTGATCGTGCCGCGTAAAGGCGTCATGGAACTGGTGCGGTTGTTGGATGGCGGTGAAACACCGCTGCAACTGCAAATCGGCAGCAACAATATTCGCGCCCATGTCGGCGATTTTATCTTTACCTCCAAGCTGGTGGATGGCCGCTTCCCGGATTATCGCCGCGTGCTGCCGAAAAACCCGGATAAAACGCTGGAAGCGAGCTGCGATTTGTTGCGTCAGGCGTTCTCCCGCGCGGCGATTCTGTCGAATGAGAAATTTCGTGGCGTGCGTTTGTACTTAAACCAGAATCAACTGCGTATTACCGCCAATAACCCCGAGCAGGAAGAAGCGGAAGAGATTCTGGATGTGGAATACGGCGGCAGCGAAATGGAAATCGGTTTTAATGTCAGCTATGTGCTGGATGTGCTCAATGCGCTGAAATGTGAGGATGTGCGGCTGCTGCTGACCGATTCCATTTCCAGCGTTCAGATTGAGGATGCCGCAAGTCAGGCCGCCGCCTACGTGGTGATGCCGATGCGCCTGTAGTGCGCCTTGGTTTGATAACCGACGCCGCGCCATTGGGTGCGGCGTGTTTTTATCAAAGTATGTTGTTATCAAAACCTACCGTTATCAAAGGCGTGAGACTGGTATAGCAACGATGCTGGCAAAATGGTCGTTTGGCAAAATGGTTGTGATATGGCGTTGACCCGTCTGCTTATCCGTAATTTTCGCAATATCGAATCCGCTGACCTGGCGCTTATTCCCGGCTTTAATTTTCTGGTCGGAGCCAATGGCAGTGGTAAAACCAGCGTACTGGAAGCGATTTATACGCTGGGGCATGGCCGGGCGTTTCGCAGTATCCAGGCCGCCCGGGTGATTCGTCACGACCAGCCGGAATTCATTTTGCACGCCAGGCTGGAAGGCGAACTGCGCGAGCGCTCGGTGGGGTTGAGCAAAAACCGCGACGGCGACAGCACGGTGCGCATTGATGGCAGCGATGGTCACAAAATTGCTGAACTGGCGCAATTACTGCCAATCCAACTGATTACCCCGGAAGGGTTCACCCTGCTTAATGGCGGCCCGAAGTACCGGCGCGCCTTTCTGGACTGGGGTTGCTTTCACAATGAGCCCGGTTTTTTTTCTGCCTGGAGCAACTTAAAACGGTTGTTGCGCCAGCGTAATGCCGCACTGCGTCAGGTCAGCCATTATGGTCAACTGCGGGCCTGGGATCAGGAACTGGTGCCGCTGGCTGAGCGTATCAGCGAATGGCGGGCGCAATACAGCGCGGCGATTGCGGCAGATATTGCCTCCACCTGCGCACAGTTTTTACCCGAGTTTACTCTCAACTTCTCGTTTCAGCGTGGCTGGGACAAAGAGAGTGAGTATGGCGAGCTGCTGGTGCGTCATTTTGAGCGTGACAGGCAACTCGGTTACACCGCACTGGGGCCGCACAAGGCGGATTTTCGCATTCGTGCCGGGGGCGTTGCTGTTGAAGATATGCTCTCACGCGGGCAGCTTAAACTGTTGATGTGCGCGCTGCGGCTGGCGCAGGGTGAATTTCTGACCCGGCAAAACGGGCTGAAATGCCTGTATCTGATAGATGATTTTGCCTCAGAGCTGGATAGTACCCGCCGACGCCTGCTGGCCGAGCGCCTGAAAGCAACACAGGCGCAGGTGTTTGTCAGTGCCATTACCGCCGGTCAGATTGCTGACATGGCGGGCGAAAAGGGCAAGCTGTTCCGCGTGGAACAGGGTAAAATAACCGTTCAATCACAGGACTAAATGAGCGAGAAACGTTGATGTCGAATTCTTATGACTCCTCAAGTATCAAGGTATTAAAAGGGCTGGATGCGGTTCGTAAACGCCCGGGGATGTATATCGGTGACACGGATGACGGAACCGGTCTGCATCACATGGTATTCGAGGTGGTGGACAACGCTATCGACGAGGCGCTCGCTGGCTACTGTAAAGACATTGTTGTCACCATTCATGCCGATAATTCGGTGTCGGTGCAGGACGATGGCCGTGGCATTCCCACCGGTATTCATGAAGAAGAGGGCGTGTCTGCCGCCGAAGTGATCATGACCGTGCTGCATGCAGGCGGTAAGTTTGACGACAACTCCTACAAAGTCTCCGGCGGTCTGCACGGGGTTGGGGTGTCGGTGGTGAATGCGCTGTCTGAGAAACTCGAACTGGTTATCCGCCGCGAAGGCAAAACTCACCAACAGCTTTACCGTCATGGCGTGCCGCAGGCTCCGTTGAGCGTGGTGGGTGAGGCGCAAACCACAGGCACTATCGTGCGCTTCTGGCCGAGCCTGGAAACCTTCACCAACGTAGTTGAGTTTGAATATGACATTCTGGCCAAGCGCCTGCGTGAGCTGTCGTTCCTCAACTCTGGCGTGTCTATTCGCCTGCGCGATGAGCGTGAAGAGAATAAAGCTGACCATTTCCATTATGAAGGCGGCATCAAGGCATTTGTTGAGTATTTAAACCGCAACAAAACGCCGATTCACCCACAAGTGTTCTATTTCAGTGCCGAAAAAGACGAAATTGGCGTGGAAATCGCGATGCAGTGGAACGACGGTTTTCAGGAAAACATCTACTGTTTTACCAACAACATTCCACAGCGTGACGGCGGTACACATCTGGCCGGTTTCCGTGCGGCCATGACCCGTACGCTGAATAACTACATGGATAAAGAAGGCTACAGCAAGAAGGCTAAAGTCAGCGCCACCGGTGACGACGCGCGCGAAGGGCTGATTGCGGTTGTCTCCGTGAAAGTGCCAGACCCGAAATTCTCGTCCCAGACCAAAGATAAACTGGTGTCCTCAGAGGTGAAATCGGCGGTGGAATCGCTGATGAATGACCGTCTGGTGGATTATCTGATGGAAAACCCCAGCGATGCCAAAATCGTGGTCGGCAAAATTATCGACGCCGCCCGCGCCCGTGAGGCCGCGCGTAAAGCGCGCGAGATGACCCGTCGCAAAGGTGCGCTGGATTTGGCCGGTCTGCCGGGCAAGCTGGCAGATTGTCAGGAGCGCGACCCGGCGTTATCTGAACTCTACCTGGTGGAAGGGGACTCGGCGGGCGGCTCTGCCAAACAGGGGCGTAACCGTAAGAACCAGGCGATTCTGCCGCTGAAAGGGAAAATCCTGAACGTGGAAAAAGCGCGTTTTGACAAGATGCTCTCTTCACAAGAAGTGGCAACGCTGATCACCGCGCTGGGTTGCGGCATTGGCCGTGACGAGTACAACCCGGATAAACTGCGTTATCACAGCATCATCATCATGACCGATGCCGACGTGGATGGTTCGCACATCCGTACCCTGTTGTTGACCTTCTTCTACCGCCAGATGCCGGAAATTGTTGAGCGTGGTCATGTGTTTATCGCTCAGCCGCCGCTCTACAAGGTGAAGAAAGGCAAGCAGGAGCAGTACATCAAAGATGATGACGCGATGGATCAGTACCAGATAGCGCTGGCGCTGGATGGCGCGACGCTGCATACCAACGCACATGCCCCGGCACTGGCCGGTGAGCCGCTGGAAAAACTGGTGGCCGGGCACTATGGTGTGCAGAAGCTTATCGACCGTATGGAGCGCCGTTACCCACGCGCGCTGCTTAATGCGCTGATTTATCAGCCATCACTGACGGAAGCCATGCTCGGCTCTCAGGCCGAGGCTCAGTCGTGGATGGAAACGCTGATCCAGTTCCTCAATGAAAAAGAGCAGCACGGCAGCACCTACAGTTTTGTGCTGCGCCACGTCAATGAGCGCCACGAACCGGTATTACGTATACGTACTCACGGCGTAGACACCGACTATGCGCTGGATCTGACGTTTGTTCAGGGTAATGAATACCGCAAAATCAACCAGTTGGGTGAGAAGCTGCGCGGCCTTATCGAAGAAGGCGCGTTTGTTGAACGCGGCGAGCGTAAACAGCCGGTTGTCAGCTTCGAGCAGGCGCTGGACTGGCTGGTGAAAGAATCACGCCGAGGCCTGGCGATTCAGCGCTATAAAGGGCTGGGTGAGATGAACCCGGAACAGTTGTGGGAAACCACCATGGACCCGGAAAGCCGCCGTATGCTGCGTGTGACGGTAAAAGACGCCATCGCCGCCGATGAGCTGTTTACCACCCTGATGGGGGATGCCGTTGAACCGCGCCGCGCCTTTATCGAAGAAAACGCCCTGAAAGCGGCGAATATTGATATTTGATAAACGCGTATACCGTGTAAAAAACCCGCACTGGATGCGGGTTTTTTTATGGATAACGGAACCGCCGGGTGTCATTGGGGCTGCCCGGCCTGGGTTTTTGCCCCGTAACGCTCCTGCGCCAACGCCATTACCGCCGTAATCACCATAAAGATAACGGCCGACCAGAAAATGGCGGACGGGTGGCCGTTATCCAGCAGCCAGCCAAACACCACCGGGCCGCCTGCGCCGCCGATGTTAAAGCCGGTGGTGACGATGCCAAAGACGCGCCCTTCCGCACCGGCCGGTGACGCGGCGCGTACCAGCATGTCCCGTGATGGCGCGATGATCCCGGAGAGAAAACCGGCGACGCCGAGTAGCAGCGTGGTGGCCAGAAACGGTAACGGGTAGAGCGCGACAATGGCAACCAGCACCGCAGTTATCACCAGTGAGCCGGTGGCAACCAGCCCGTGATGGCGGGTTTTATCCGCCAGGTGACCCCCGGCCAGTACGCCGAAGGCGCTGGTAAACAGAAATGCCGTCAGGGCGATGTTGGCGTGAGAAAGTGGCATGGCGTAACCGTTCACTAACGCCGTGACCGAGAAATTCTGAATAGAGCTGGTGCTGAGGTTAAGCAACATAAACAGCACCAGCAGTGCGAAAATTGGCAGGGTAAACAGGCGCACCGGTAGCGCGCTGGCGGCGTTTGCGTTGTGGCGCGCGGGCGCGGCATCAGCCTGCGCATCGCCTGACAGCATCGGCACAATCACTAAACCTGCCAGCCCGGCGAGCGCAAATGCCACGCCGAGATGGGTGAGTGCGGCAATGCCAAGCAGGATAGCAGGGGCGACGGCGGTGCCGAGAAAACCTGAAAACGTGTGTACCGAGAACGCACGGCCCATGCGGTTTTCATCAATGCCGCGTGACAGCAGCGCGTAATCTGCCGGGTGGTATACCGCATTGGCAAGCCCGGCCAGCGCCATAGCGATGACCATCCACGGGTAACTGGTCAGCACGCTGAGTGACAGAAAGCTCAGACTGCCCAGAACCAGCCCGGCAATCAGGGTACGCCGCGGGCCGAGCCTGTCCACGGCAAAACCGATAGGCGTTTGCACGATGGCGGATACCACATTGAATACCCCAAGGGCGACACCGATCTCGACATAACTGATGCCGCGTTGCGCGAAAATAAGCGGCATCAGTGCGGGCAGCACCATCATATGGAAATGGCTGACCCAGTGGGCGGAGGAAACCTGTGCCAGTAGTGGTAACTTATTTATTTTCATCATTATTTATCCTGTCTGCCCACGGTTGAATCCTGCTTTTGGCAACAAGGCTAACATATCGTCACAATGGGTAGTCGCCTATTTTTAATCAGGCTGTTAATGAGCGTTGGGTGTGGAATGCAGGAAGCTGGCCGCCGGGAGAATGGTGCGGCCAGTCGTGATTACCGGGTCAGCGGCAGATAAAAATCGAACCGGTGGCTTTTGGTTGCCAGCGCTGACTGCGCAGGAATGCCAGCGAGCGGCGGCGCGTAGTCAGGCCGTTTCACCACCACGCGTTTTTTGGCCAGATGGCGCGCGGGTTCCAGCAGCGCATCCGCGTCATCATCCGCACCGACCAGCGACTGAAACACCCGCATCTCCTTTTTCACCAGCGCGCTTTTCTGGCGGTGGGGAAACATCGGGTCAAGGTAGACCACATCCGGCGGCGGCGTAATGGCACTGAGCGCATCGAGGCTGGAGGCGTGTAGCAGCGTCAGGCGCTCGCGCAGCCAGCCGCCGATCTCCGGGTCTTGATAGGCGCGCTCTAAGCCGTCATCCAGCAACGCGGCGACAACCGGGTGGCGCTCCACCATACGCACCCGGCAACCGAGTGCGGCCAGCACGAACGCATCGCGCCCCAGACCGGCGGTGGCATCCACCACGTCGGGCAGATAGTCTTTTTTGATGCCGACGGCTTTGGCCACCGCCTCGCCCCGGCCACCGCCGAAGCGGCGGCGATGCGCCATCGCGCCAGAAACAAAATCCACACAGATAGCGCCGAGCTTCGGCTCATCGCATTTACGTAATTCCAGCCGCTCCGGGGTGAGCACCAGCGCCAGCGCCGCATGGTCGTCGTTTTCCAGCCCCCAGCGCTGCGCCATTTGCGCCAGCGCCTCGGGTGCGGCACCGGCTTCGGTCAGTAAACCTATTTTCATCCCTGAATGCCGTAGTGTTTCAGCATCGCATCCAGTTGCGGCTCGCGGCCACGAAAGCGTTTGAACAGTTCCATCGGCTGCTCCGAACCGCCCCGTGACAGGATGTTGTCCAGAAATGACAGCCCGGTGTCTCGGTTAAAAATGCCCTCTTCTTCAAAGCGCGAGAACGCATCGGCGGCCAGCACATCGGCCCACAGGTAGCTGTAGTAACCTGCCGCGTAACCACCGGCGAAGATGTGGCTGAATGAGTGCGGGAAGCGGTTCCATTCCGGGCTTTTAATCACCGAGACTTGCGCTTTGACGTCCGCCAGTGTTTCCAGCACGCGCGCGCCTTTGGCCGGGTCATAACCGGCGTGCAAACGGAAGTCAAACAGGCCAAATTCCAGTTGGCGCAGAATAAACAGCGCCGCCTGGTAGTTTTTCGCTGCCAGCATCTTATCAAGCATGTCCTGCGGCAGCGGTTCGCCGGTTTCGTAATGGCCGGAAATAAATGCCAGCGCATCCGGCTCCCAGCACCAGTTCTCCATAAACTGACTCGGCAGCTCAACGGCATCCCACGGCACGCCGTTAACACCGGAGACGCCTGCGGTTTCAATGCGCGTTAGCATGTGGTGCAGGCCGTGGCCGAATTCATGGAACAGCGTGATAACTTCGTCGTGCGTGAACAGCGCCGGTTTGCCATTGAGCGGGCGGTTGAAATTACAGGTCAGGTATGCCACCGGTTTTTGCAGCTCGCCGTTGCCATTACGTATCCGGCTGACGCACTCGTCCATCCAGGCTCCGCCACGCTTGTGCTCGCGGGCGTACAGATCGAGGTAGAAACTGCCCAGCAGCGCGCCGCTTTCATCAAACAGGTCAAAGAAACGCGCCTCAGGATGCCAGACGTTAACGTCTTGGCGCTCTTTGGCGTGAATACCGTAAATGCGTTTCACCACCTCGAACAGCCCTTCCAGTACGCGAGGTTCCGGGAAATAGGGGCGCAATTGCTCATCGCTAATGGAATACAGGTGCTGCTTTTGCTGTTCGGCGTAATAGGTAATATCCCACGGGTTCAGCTCATCAACACCGAAATGTTCTCTGGCGAATGCGCGCAGTTGCGCCAGTTCCTGCTCCCCTTGCGGGCGAGCGCGTTTGGCCAGGTCGGTCAGGAAATCCAGCACCTGCTGCGGGTTTTCCGCCATTTTTGTCGCCAGCGATTTGTGGGCGAAGCTGTCAAAGCCCAGCAGTTGCGCCAGTTCGTGACGCAACGCCAGCAATTCTTCCATGATGGCGCTGTTATCCCATTGGCCGGCATTCGGCCCTTGTTCAGAAGCCCGGGTGACGTAAGCGCGGTACAGCTCTTCACGCAGTGCCTGGTTGGCACAATAGGTCATCACCGGCAGGTAGCTTGGAATGTCCAGCGTCAGCAGCCAGCCTTGTTGCTGTTTGGACTCAGCCAGTGCACTGGCGGCGGCCAGCGCACTTTCCGGCAGGCCATTGAGTTCATTCACATCCGTGACCAGTTTGCTCCAGCCCATGGTGGCATCGAGCACGTTGTTACTGAACTGCGAACCCAGTTCCGACAGGCGGGCGACAATTTCACCGTAACGTTTTTGCTGTTCCGGCGCTAACCCAATGCCGGACAGCTCGAAGTCGCGCAGCGCGTTATCGACGGCTTTTTTCTGCTCCACACTGAGCGCGGCATAATGTTCGCCGTCGCGCAGGCTGCGATACGCACGGTACAGACCGGCATGTTGGCCAACCCAGGTGCCGTATTCTGACAGCAGCGGCAGGCACTGTTCGTAGGCGCTGCGCAGTTCCGGGCTGTTTTTCACCGAATTCAGATGGCTGACCGGAGAAAAAATCCGCCCCAGCCGGTCATCACTTTCCGCCAGTGGCTGACACAGGTTATCCCAGGTGAACGGGCCGGGTTGGGCGACGACACGCTCAACGGTTTGCCGACAGACCTCCAGCGCCTGTTTAACCGCAGGCAGGATGTGTTCGATTGTGATTTGGGAGAACGGGGGCAGGGTAAAAGCGGACAGTAATGGATTGGTCATGGCGCAGTCCTGAATGATTGAATAAGAAGAAAGGCTTGATAATGACTTAACATGAGGGGTAACAAACGGAAAATCAATGGTCGGGCGCACAGCCGGGTCAGGCTCGCCGCAAAAAAAGATGAACCGGCGGGAAAAGGTCAAGCGGTGTCAGACGCTCAACTGTGCTGGTCGTATCCGGCGTAAAACCAGCCCACCAGCGACGGGTTTGTCACGTCGCTAAAAAACTCCGCCACGATGTCACGCATTAAGCCGTAACGGCGGCACAGTTGCCCGGCTTTAAACGCCGCCTGCTGCCTGCCGTGCTGCGAGGCGAGCTGGTGGGCATAGCCGCAGACATAACCACGCCGGTAATCGTCACAGTAACGCCGGATGTCGCTATCAGAGAGAGGGGCCTGCGCGTTCAGACCGGCCAGAATGCCATCGCCAAAGTGATTTTTCATGTTGCCTGCCTGTGTCTATCGCTATGTATTTAATTATATAACCAAGTGGGTGAGAAATGGCAGAGGCTGGGTGCGATCGCCACGGGCGATTTTGTGCCGAAGCGTTTATACTGTGGCGTCTGATCTTTTTTCTCTTTGTGCTTTTTCTTTTCGGAAAACCGACCCTTATGCTGAGTTACCGCCACAGTTTTCATGCCGGCAATCATGCCGATGTGCTGAAACACACCGTCCTGAGTCTGATCATTACCGCGTTGAAAGAGAAGGAAAAACCGTTCCTGTATCTGGATACGCATTCTGGCGCAGGCCGTTATCAGCTACAAAGTGAGCATGCCGAGCGTACCGGTGAGTATCTTGAAGGGATTGGGCGGCTCTGGCAGCGGGACGATATTCCCGCCGAGCTTGAGCCTTACCTGCAAGTGGTGCGTTCCTACAATTCCGGTGACAGGCTGCGTTACTACCCCGGTTCCCCGCTGATTGCCCGGCAACTGCTGCGCGAGCAGGATAAAATTCACCTCACCGAGCTGCACCCCAGCGATTTTCCGCTGCTGCGTCAGGAGTTTGCACGGGATAGCCGGGCGCGCGTGATGCGTGAAGATGGCTACCAGCAGTTAAAAGCCCAGTTGCCGCCGCTCTCGCGCCGTGGGCTGGTGCTGATAGACCCGCCTTATGAGCTGAAAACGGATTATCAGGATGTGGTCAAAGGCATTCAGGAGGGCTATCGCCGTTTTGCCACCGGCGTGTATGCACTGTGGTATCCGGTGGTATTACGCCAGCATATCAAGCGGTTATTCAAAGATCTTGAAGCCACCGGGATCCGCCGTATTTTGCAAATTGAGCTGGCGGTACTGCCAGACAGCGACCGCCACGGCATGACGGCTTCCGGCATGATTGTGATTAACCCGCCCTGGACGCTGGAAGCGCAGATGAAGCGCGTGCTGCCGTGGCTGCATCAGGCACTGGTGCCCGCAGGCACCGGCCACACCCGTTTGGAATGGGTGGTGCCGGAGTAAGAAGTAGTAGGAAGTAAGAAGTAAGAGAGCACAGCCACGAAACCGGAGCGTTAAACCCGGAAGGTGGCAAAGTCGCGTGCCACCTCGGTGGCCGCAAACACCGTCTGGCACTCCTGTTGTAACCGCGCCAGGTCTGCCTGCCCGTAACGGGCGCTGAAATGCGTGATGATGAGCCGTCTGGCTCCGGCATCCCGTGCGGCAGCGGCGGCTTGTAAGGTGGTGGAGTGGCCGCGTTCGCTGGCGCGCCCGGCCATGGCCCCTTCCAGCGTGGCCTCATGAACCATCACATCGACGCCTGCGGCAAGCAGGCGTGCCGCAGGCGTAGGGCGGGTGTCGCCAAAGATAGCCAATGACTTACCCGGTGTGGCGGGGCCGACATAATCCCAGCCGTTCAGCACCCGTCCGTCATCCAGCGTGACGGTTTCGCCGCGCCTGAGATGCTGAAACCAGACGCCGGGTTTTACGCCCTCAGCCGCCAGTTTCGCCACATTCAGCGGCCCCGGTTTGGGGCGTTCTTCAATACGGTAGCCCAGACAATAGAGGGTGTGGGAGAGAACACAGGCCGTGACCTGTAAGTGCTCATCCTCACAGACCCGCGCTGATTCCCCCTCTTTGACATCCAGTTCGATGATATTGAGCGGATAAGTCAGATAGGAACCGCTGAGGGTCAGCGCCTGCTCGACAAAGGCTTTTAGCCCGCACGGCCCGTAGAGCGTGAGTGGCGTGTCGATACCGCCCATCGCGCGCGAGCACAACAGGCCCGGCAAGCCGAAAATGTGGTCGCCGTGCAGGTGGGTGATGAATATTTTCTCCAGCTTGCCCGGTTTGACCGGGGTGCGCAAAATTTGGTGCTGGGTGCCTTCGCCGCAGTCAAACAACCAAAAAGCAGGCCGGATGCCGTGCAAATCAAGTGCGAGACTACTGACGTTGCGCGTTTGGGTTGGCACACCGGCATTGGTGCCGAGAAAAATCAGTTCCATGCCTTACTCCAGCACTGAGGCGATGATGGGCGGTGGCGCATTTTACCTATTGCACCGATTTTCAAAACCGTCGCGAGCCGCTATTCGTTTCTTCATACAATCACCGGCTGTTGTTTAGCGCAATTGTTTAGCGCAATAGAGCGGGGCACGATAGGGATTTGCCGGATGCCGATGACAGGCGTTAGACTTTTCGCCAGTATGTTTTTAGTGATGGCGCGTTTTTCACCGGCAGGATGAGACATTGCCTGCTGGCGTCGCCCGTTTCCTTATTCTAATCATTTGAAAAGTAAGTGTGGAGCCCGGATGACCAGACATTATGACTATCTCGCCATTGGCGGCGGCAGTGGCGGTATTGCTTCTGTAAACCGTGCGGCGATGTACGGCAAGAAATGCGCGTTGATTGAAGCCAAACACCTTGGCGGCACCTGCGTGAACGTCGGTTGTGTGCCGAAAAAAGTGATGTGGCATGCCGCGCAGATTGCCGAGGCGGTTCACCACTATGGGCCTGATTACGGCTTTGATGTGACGGTAAATCAGTTCAACTGGGATATTTTGCTGAAAAATCGCAGCGCTTACATTGACCGCATCCATCAGTCTTACAATACGGTGCTGGGTAAAAATCAGGTTGAGGTCATTCAAGGGTTTGCGCGTTTTGTCGATGCGCACACGGTGGAAGTGAACGGCGAACGTATCACCGCTGACCATATTTTGATTGCCACCGGCGGGCGGCCAACGCGACCGTCTGTCCCGGGTGCGGAGTACGGCATTGATTCTGATGGTTTCTTTGCGCTGACGGCGCTGCCAAAACGGGTGGCGGTGGTTGGCGCTGGTTACATCGCAGTGGAGATTGCCGGTGTACTGAATGCGCTGGGCGCAGAGGTACATCTGTTTGTGCGCAAACATGCGCCGCTGCGCCAGTTTGACCCGCTGATTGTCGAAACGCTGGTTGAGGTGATGAACACCGAAGGGCCGACGCTGCATACCGAGTCCATCCCCAGCGCCGTGGTGAAAAACGCGGATGGCAGCCTGACACTGCATCTGGAGAGTGGTCATCAGCAAACGGTGGATTGCCTGATTTGGGCGATAGGCCGCGAGCCCGCGACGGATGCCATCAACCTTGAGGCTGCCGGTGTTGCACGCAACGAAAAAGGCCACATCGTGGTGGATAAATTCCAGAACACCAGCGTGCCGGGTATTTATGCCGTTGGCGATAACACCGGTGCGGTTGAGCTGACGCCGGTTGCGGTTGCCGCCGGTCGTCGCCTGTCTGAGCGGCTGTTTAACAACAAACCGGATGAGCATCTGGATTACAGCAACATCCCTACCGTGGTGTTCAGCCACCCGCCGATAGGCACCATCGGGCTGACGGAGCCGCAGGCCCGCGCCCAGTATGGCGATGACCAGGTGAAAGTGTACAAATCGGCGTTTACCGCCATGTATACGGCGGTCACGCAGCATCGTCAGCCTTGCCGCATGAAACTGGTCTGTGTCGGGCTAGAGGAAAAGGTGGTTGGCGTACACGGTATCGGTTTTGGGATGGATGAAATTCTGCAAGGCTTCGCGGTCGCGGTAAAAATGGGCGCAACCAAGCGGGATTTTGATAACACGGTTGCCATTCACCCGACGGCGGCGGAAGAGTTTGTCACCATGCGCTAATCGCGGGTGATTAACCGTGTGGCGGCAATGAGCGCGTCCGCCGCACGGTTTTTATTTTTATCGCCTTCAGCGCTGAACCATTGCGGTAAACTGTGGTCAAATTCTTTCGTTTTGCTGTCTTTTAAGTAAAATACCCCTCGCAATAAAAAGCAGCACGGCTGCTGCCCATTTCTTTTCCCTCATTCATGTTTTGCCAACCACCGTGCTCACACTGTGAATGCCAAGGTATGGATGGCGTGATATCCGCCGGGAAAGCAGTGCCGCGTCAGGCTGCAAGATGAAAAATGGCGATAGTCCGTGCTGTATTGTGTTCCTGACGAACAGGCTGGATACCGGGTTAACGCGCATTTTTCATAAATGCAGGGATGATGTTGATGAATTTTCTTTCTGTTGAGTTCTGTTTTTTCTTTCTGGCGTTATTTCTGGTGTATTGGCTGGTGTCACCCTGGGTAAAAATACAAAACGCCCTGTTGTTGATAACCGGCTATGTGCTGGTGTATTTATCCGGCTGGCAGTCACTGGTGGTATTACTGTTATTTAGCGTATCCGTCTGGTGTTTGCTGACGCTCTCTTGCCAATTTCATTTCAAAAAAATCATCCCTTTTCTATTAATTCTCTTTATTGCCGTTTTCTTTTTATTATTTAAATATTACACCGGGTTACGTGATGGTGTGCAGAGTCTGTTGGTGGCCTGCCATATTCCGCTCAGTTTGCCGGTGCTCAATGTGTTGCTGCCGGTCGGGCTCTCTTTTTACTTGTTTAATGCGGTGAGCTTAGTGATGTCAGCGGCGCAGGGGAAAATGAAGCAGCCCAGCCTGCCGGATACCTTGCTGTATCTGAATTTTTTCCCCACGCTGTTAGCTGGCCCGGTGAACCGCGCGCTGCATTTGATGCCGCAAATAGCCCGCAGCACCCCGCGCCAGTTACAGTCATGGCCGCGCGCGCTGTTTTTAATTTCATTGGCGATAGCCAAACTGTTTTTCCTCAATACCTGGCTTGATGAGCATTACGTCGCCCCGGCGTTTGGCGATCAGGCCAGTTATACCGGCTGGCAGGCGGTCATCGCCACCTATGCCTGGGCCTGGCAGATTTATTTTAATTTTTCCGGCTATACCAATCTGGTGACGGGGATTGCCTTGCTGCTGGGCTTTGAGGCGGCAAAAAACTTCGATCACCCTTATCTGGCGGAAAATATAAAGGTGTTTTGGCACCGCTGGCATATCAGCCTGTCGAGCTTTATTCGTGATTATGTCTATTTTCCGCTCGGCGGCAGCCGTCACGGCTGGTGGAAGACGCAGCGCAATCTGCTTATTGCCATGGTGCTTTCCGGTATCTGGCATGGCACCAGCATGAATTATATGGTGTGGGGGGCGATACACGGAGCCGGGCTGGTGGCGTATAACGGCTGGAGCAAACTGGGGTGGCTATCGCGCCTGCCGGAAAAATACCAGCCTGCGATACGCCTGCCGCTGCTGTCTGGTGCCATCGCGCGTTTACTGACGTTTCATTTTGTCTGTCTGGCGTGGATTTTCTTTCGTGCCGATAGCCTTGGCAGCGCGCTGACCATGCTGTCGGTTATCGCGCAGGCGCGCATTGCCGAACTCTCTGTGAGCGAGATGGCAACGTTAGGTTTCTTCCTCAGCCTGCTGGTGTTCTATCCCATCTGGCTGACGCTGCGCCAAACCCTGAAAGAGGTACTGGCGCAATGTGAGTGGTATGTGGTTCCGGTGATGATTTTCTCATTCCTCGCACTGGTTTTTTTCCTTTCTCCTGCTGGCGTTCCCGGGTTTATTTATGCCAATTTCTGAGTATCGCGCAACGTTATCACACGTTCTGAAAAGCTTTTTGGTGATGCTGAGTGCCATTATTGGGCTAATTTGGTTAAACCAGCATTCGATTAATGGTTACTGGGAACTGCATTTTCACGAGAAAAGCCCGTGGGAAAGCAACACGCATCCCTCTTGGGTATTGGGCGATCGGGTGATGAAGGCGGCACAAGCGGCAAAAGAGGCGTTTGTGGCGAACTGGTCTGGGGAGGAATCTGCATCAGGTGGCGATGAGCCGGAGAGCGCCGAGGCTCAGGCGTCGGTGTCGTCACCCTCATCAGCCGATGCCGGGCCTGAGTTGGGGAGCCATCCCGATGTGCCTGCGCTGTCAGCGCCTTCTGCCTCGGTAGTGCTGTCGCCGCCATCGCCATTGGTGTTACCGCCTTCACCGAACGGTTTATCCGGTGTTCCGGTTGTGCCGTTGACCACACCGGTTGCGCTAAAACCCAGCCAAGCCGTAATGTTTATGGGTGATTCGATGATGGAAGGCGTTGCGCCGCACGTCATCAAAATGCTGCGTGACCGCTATCATCTGGCTGGGATTGATTTGAGTAAACGCAGCACCGGCCTTGCTTATCCGGGCTTTTTTAACTGGCCGCTCACGCTCGAACGAGAACTGAAGCGGCGGCAAAATGTCGGGTTGTTGGTGGTGTTTTTAGGCCCGAACGACCCGTGGGACATGCCTGCCGGCAAAGGAAAGCCGTTCCTTAAATTCGCCTCGCAGGAATGGGAAGAGGCCTACCGCGAACGTATCCGAACGATCATCCGTTTAGCCCGAGAAAAACAGATTCCTGTCATATGGGTTTCTCCGCCGAATATGGAGAATAAAAAGCTCAACTATGGCATGCATTACCTTGATGGCTTGTATCAGGCTGAGGTGACGGCAGCGAATCAGATTTTGATTCAGGTAAACGAGATCTTTGGCTACCGCGACACGAACTACTCGGCTGAGATTAAGCAAGAGAAGCAGAAAATACGCGTTCGCAGCGGCGATGGCGTCCATTTTTCGCCCGCCGGGCAAAAAATGATAGCCGATCGTATTTTCGACAAGATTGCGATATCTCCCTCAGAGAACGAGGTGAGCCATTAAGGTGATGATAGAAATGAAAAATAAAAAGTGGTATCTGATGCTGACAGCAGTTTGTCTTATGCTGCTCACGTCCTGCCATCGGGAAAGCGGCAATGCGCCGCTGGTTGTCAACACGCCCGGTACAGGGAGCAGTGAGGCACAACTGGTTGATTACGGTGATGTCAGGCTGGCGCAAATGAAGCGCAAGCTGGCAAACAGCAACCAGGAAAAGGTACACATCCTGCAACTCGGTGACTCGCACACGGCGGCGGATTTTTTCTCCGGCCAGCTGCGCCAGCATTTTCAGCAGCAATATGGTGATGGCGGTGCCGGGTTTGTCAGCCCGGTGGCGGTGCCGGGTAATCGTTATGATCAGGTGGTGTTTGGTAAAGCCAGAGGCTGGAGCCTGATTACCAGCCGCCGCAATAGCGATCCGGCGTTTACGCTGGGCGGGAATATTGCCACGCCGATGCAAGCGGGCAATAGCGCACAATTCGCCACCCGCAACGGTGATGACATGCAGGTACAGGCGTTGTACCGCAATCAGGCAGACAGCGTGCTGCAACTGTCAGGCCAGCGCGTTACCCTGCCGGACAGCCAGGCGCGCTGGCAGCTCAGTGCGCCAGTCACGACACACTCGCCGGTCAATTATTCGCTCTCTGCGGGCGCGGGCAGTCAACTGGCGGGCTGGTTATTGCGCTCACCGCGCGCAGGCGGCGTGATGCTCAGTGCGCTTGGCATTAACGGCGCGCAGGTCACGATGCTGGATAAATGGCACCTCAACTGGCCCTCGACACTTCAGGCGTTGCAACCGGATATGGTGATTCTGGCCTACGGCACCAACGAAGCCTTTGACCGGCAACTGGATTTGCAGCGCTACCAGCAAAATTACCAGCAGTACGTGCAGACCATTCGCCAGAGACTGCCGAATACGGTGATTTTGCTGGTGGGGCCGGGGAGCAGCATCAGCAACAAAAATGGTGCGTCGTGCCTACAGCGGCAGCCGGAAAACCTGAAGGCTATCATTGAGGTGCAGCGCGAGGTTGCCCGTGCCAATCAGGCGTTATTCTGGAACTGGTTTGATTACATGGGCGGGGATTGCGCCATTGAGAAATGGAACGCCCAAGGCTATGCGCGCAATGATCTTATCCACCTCAGCCAGCAGGGTTATCAGCGCAGTGCCGATGCGCTCTGGCAGCAATTCTCCACCTTGCTACAGGCGGCAAAATAAGCCGTTGTAGCCTGCAATTCCGATAAACACGGGGCGATATCTGATGACGTTTGTGCCAGTCGGCACAGACTAACCGCCTTGATAGCGCCCCGGTTTATGCCAGTTCATCAGCATCGCGTTCATCGCCAGCGCACTCAGGGCCGACCACAGCAACAACGGCAGCGGCAGGTTGATGAGCGAGAGCGCAAACACCAGCACATCCAACAGCATCTGGCTTTTCCCCGCGTTGATGCCAAAGCGCTGATACAGCCAGAGCGTCACCACGCCGGTGCCGCCAACCGAGGCGTTATGGCGCGCCAGTGACAAAATCCCCATGCCGAGAAACGTGCCGCCGACCAGGGCGGAAAACAGCGGATGAATGTAGTTAATCTTCAGCAGATAGGGCACCGTCTGGGTGGCGGCGCTCAAGGTGATATTAACGACAAGGGTTTTCAGCGTAAACGCGCGCCCCATGCTGAAATAGCAAAAAATCATAAACGGGATGTTGGTCAGGATGAACAACACCCCTATCGACAGCGGCAGGTGGTAGGAAAGCAGTAACGCGATACCGGCAATACCGCCCGTTACCATGCCGGATAATTTCAACATATTCAGGCCAAAGGCGATGAACATCACGCCGAGCGCCAGGCCGTAAATATCATCTTTCAGCGTGTGTGACAGCCCGGTTTTGGGCGGAGTTGCCGGGGACGCGGCGGGCAAAGCTGACTCTTTGATCACGGTGTTACCCTCATTGCCTGTCATTCGTTGTGCGTCATCTGTTTTTAGCCATAAGAAATGCATATATTTGCATCTTGTGTGATTTTGCATTCACTTTTAGCGCTCAAATTAACATTGATCATTGAGTGAGATTTAACTAAAAAGGAGGGTTTATTCTGCCATTTTTAGGGCTCGTCACTCGTTTGGGGCGATGATTTGGGGAAATTCACTCATGAAGATCGATCGTATAGATGCGCAGCTGTTGAATGAACTCCAGCAGGATGCGCGCCTGAAAACCACGACGCTGGCCGAGCGGGTGTGTTTATCAGCCACACCCTGTACCCGGCGGCTAAAACAGCTCGAAGACGCCGGGGTTATCGAGGGTTATGTCACGTTGCTGGATCAGGAAAAAGCCGGTTTCCCGGTCAATGCCTATATCTCGCTGACGCTTGAGCCGAAATCGGAAGCCACCTTTCGCAAGTTTGAACAGCAGATAGCCACCTTTGATGAAGTGATGGAGTGCCATTTGATGTCTGGCAGCCATGATTTCATGCTGCGGGTGGTGGCCGCCAGCCTGTCTGATTTTGAGCGCTTTTTGCAAAAGAAGCTGATAAAAATCGAAGGGCTGCGTGATGTGCAGTCATCTTTTTCGCTACGGCGATTGATTCATAAAACCGCGCTGCCGGTAAAAGCGCATGGCTAAGAGCAACCGATAACGCACGGGCGCTGCGCGAGTGCGGGTCGTTTAGTGGGGAAAGGCATGTATCAACGGGGGTGAGCTTTGTTAAATACAGGTGCGCGTGCGCCACAGCAATGGCGTCAGGGAGAGTATTGGGTTTCAACAGACCCACGGCAGCTTGATTTGGATACGGTGCACGGTTATCTCACCGAATCATCCTGGGCGGCGGGTATCGATAAAGAAACGGTGGCGCTGTCGCTGGAAAATAGCCTGTGCTTTGGGCTTTACCATCGCACGCAGCAAATCGGGCTGGCGCGCATGGTGACGGATTTCGCCACCTTCGGTTATTTATGCGATGTGTTTGTGCTCCCGGCCCATCAGGGCAACGGGCTGGGGCGGTTTCTGGTGCAATGCACGCTGGCGCACCCGGGTTTGCAGCGCCTGCGCCGCCAGTTGCTGCTGACCTCGACGGCCCCGTGGTTATACCAGAAATTAGGGTATGAAGCGGTGAACCAGCCGGATTACACCTGGACGTTACTGCGTCGGGATATCTATCGCCAACAGACGACAAGCGACAGCGGTGCGGATGATATCAACACCGCCGCCCCAGCCCGGCTGACTGACTGACTGACATTATTGTGCCGCTGCCAGGTTTTGCTGCATTTTTTGCAGCACTTGCGCAAACTGGCGGCGCTCTTCTTCGCTGACGTTGCTAAACGCCTGCTGCAATAACGCGCTGCGTGCCGCCACCACCTGCTGATGGATAGCCCATCCTTTTTCCGTGAGCGATACCACCTGCGCGCGCCGGTCATCCGGCGACGGCTGGCGTTGAATCAGCCCCAGCGCCTCCAGCTCTTTAAGCAGGCGCGCGATTTGCGCCTTGTCCCGGCCCGAGCGCGTCACCAGATGATGCTGGCTTTGTGCCGGGTGGCGGGCAATCATTCCCAGCGTGCGGGCCTGAAACGGAGCCAGCCCGGCCTCGCTCAATGCCGTGCTTTCTTGCAGACGTTGTTTAAACCCGTGGATCAATTCACCGAGCAGGTCGAACATTTGAGTGTCAGCCGTGTTATTCATTATTTGTTGACCTTATCAACCATTGAAGTGTATGGTTGATAATATCAACCATGTGGCGCTCTGCGCCATTTACAAACAGCAAGGATAAAATCATGCCGTATCACTATCGTATCACGCTGGAAAAACTCGCCGATAATCGCGATGACACGCCACAAAATCAGACTCTGACGTTTGACGCCACCAATCATGACGATATTCTGGAAATTATTGAACGAGTCCGGGCCAGGGCGATCCTGCCGGATGCCGAAGTGGCAGCGTTCTGCACGGGTTTGAAACTGTTTGGCGAGGTCATGATGGCCCACCGCAAAGACCCGCTGTTTGCAGAGCTGGCACCCCATTTTCGTGATTTTATGCTGCGGCTGAAAAAAGGTGCGCGGAAGAGTGATGACGCCTGAGTGCGGTGGCAAACGCTCTGCCGGTGCCGTTTGCCGCATGTTGGCAGATGACATTGCAACGGGAGACCATGATTTATGCCTCAGTATGCGCTGGTAGGTGATGTCGGCGGGACGAATGCGCGCCTTGCGCTGTGCGAGCTGGAAAACGGTGCGATTGCGCACAGCCAGCACTATGCCGTGCACGAGCACGACAGTCTGGAAACGGTGATCCGGCTGTTTTTAGCCGCCCATCCAGAGGCGTCGGTTAAACATGGGTGTATCGCCATCGCCTGCCCGGTGACGGGCGATTGGGTGGCGATGACCAATCATCACTGGGCATTTTCGATGGCGGAAATGCAGCAAAACCTTGGTTTTGAACAGCTTGCGGTGATCAACGATTTTACGGCGGTCAGCATGGCGGTGCCGGTGCTGGGCGGCGATGACGTTATCCAGCTTGGCGGCGGCGAGCCGCAGAAAGGCAAACCGGTTGCGATATACGGCGCGGGCACCGGGCTTGGCGTCGCGCACCTGTTGGCAGTCGGGGGCAAATGGCTCAGTCTGCCGGGCGAAGGCGGGCACGTTGATTTCGCCTCCAACAGCGAAGAAGAAGACCTGCTGTTACAGGTGCTGCGTCAGGAACTGGGGCATGTCTCTGCCGAGCGGGTGCTCTCCGGGCCGGGGCTGGTCAACATTTATCGCGCCATCGTCAAAGCGGATAACCGGGTGCCGGAAGCGCTGACGCCGCAGGTGGTGTCCGAGCGCGCGCTGGCGCACAGCGATGTTGACTGCCTGCGCGCTTTGTCGCTGTTTTGTGTGCTGATGGGGCGTTTTGGCGGCAATCTGGCCCTGACGCTCGGCACCTTTGGCGGCGTTTATATCGCAGGCGGCATTGTGCCGCGCTTCCTCGAATTCTTCCGCAACTCCGGTTTTCGCAGCGCCTTCGAAGATAAAGGCCGCTTTCGTGACTACCTTGCCGATATTCCGGTGTTTATGATCACCCACCCGCATCCGGGGCTCCTGGGCGCGGGAGCCTACCTGCGTCAGGCGCTGGGGCAAACGCTGTAATCGTGCTGGCAGGCCCGCTCTCGCTTTTGGCGTTAGCGGGCCACCTGCTCCAGCGCGAGAGCCAACCGACGAATCCCCTCATCAATCTGTTCCGGCCGGATGGCGTGAAAGCCGAGCCGGAAGTAATTTCCCGGCATCGGCGGCCCGAGAAAATGCGCCTGACCGGGTTCAATGACTACCCCGGCATGGGCGGCGCGCCATGCCAGTTGCTGGGTGTTTACGCCATCAGGGGCTTGCAGCCAGAATGCGCTGGCATGTTCGCTGCCCGCCCGACGCTGGCAGTGGGGCAAATCGCGGCCCAGCGCGTTATTTAATTGATGCCAGCGCCGCGCCGAGTCTTCCCGATAGCGGTGCAGGTACGCCTCGTAATAGCCTTGCGCCAGAAAATGCGCCATCTGGTGCTGGATGTTGGTGGGCGGGTGGCGATACATCAGCCGCCTGAGCGCCCGCAATTCGTCTATCAGCTCTGAGGGGGCGACCAGGTAGCCAAGCCGCAGGCCCGGCGACAGCGATTTGGACAGGCTGCTGACGTAAATCACCCGGCGGTTAACGTCACTGGCTTTCAGCGCCGCCCGAGGGTGCGGGTCGAAATTGGTTTCCGAGTCGTAATCATCTTCAATGATTATCTGGTCATAGCGGCTGGCATGGGCCAGCAGCGCGGTGCGCCGTGCGTTGCTCATTCTGACGCCGGTCGGGGCCTGATGGCTGGGGGTGACGTAAAAGTAGTCACACTGCGCCGAGTGCGCGTCGAGCACGAGCCCTTCATCATCCAGCGCGTGGGGAACGATGTGCGCGCCTTGCAAGGCAAAGGCGTTGATGGCCTCGCGGAACACCGGATTTTCTACCGCCACCCGGGTGTTGCGGTTAAACAGGAGCTGCGAGAGCAGGCTCAGGGCGTTTTGCGAGCCTAGCGTAATCAGAATCTCATCGGCGCGGGCGATGATGCCGCGCTTGGGCAAAATACGCTGGCGCAACTGTTCAATCAGGAACGGCACGTCCTGATCGATATTGTCATACAGCCAGTGGTGATCGCGGTGGCTGCCGGTGACGCGTCGGGTGGTATCACGCCATTGCTCAATCGGGAAGAGCTGGGTGTTGGGCTGGCCGTAAATAAACGGGTAGGGAAACGACATCCACTGCGCTGGTTTCATGATGGCGAGGAAATTGCTGGGGCTGACGTTCAGGCGTTTGCCCCAATCTGGTGCCTGGCCGTGTTCAGCGGCGGGCGCGGCGTTGGGGGCGGGCACGTCAGCAGGCTGATGGTAATCCGGGTGCAGGTAGTAACCGCTGCGCGGTCGGCTCACCAGATAGCCATCGCTTTGCAGCCCCTCATACACCAGCGCGACGGTATTGCGTGAAATATTCAACTGACACGATAGCTTACGGCATGACGGCAGCGCTTCATCGACGGGAAATACCCCGGCCAGAATCGAGGCAATCAACGTTTCACGCAACTGTTCTTGCAGGCTGCGGTGCGCCACAAAATCAATATGCAAACAGTGGTCGTTCATGCTGGCTGACTCCTGTGTTGAATCGGGTAACACAGGCAAGCAAGATATGTACCGGGTCAGTGCGCACTCAACACGCACTGACCGGTGCGGGTCAGTGTGAGGGCCAGAACGGTTCGCCAAGCGTCAGCATCAGGCGGTTAGCCCAGGCAAAAAACGCGGTGGACTGAATCAGGTCGAGGATGGCCTGTGTATCCAGCCCCGCTGCCCGCAGGCTATCGACATCGTGCGAGCTGACCTGCGCCGGGGTCGCAGAAAGCCGGGCGGCAAAGGTGATGATCGCCTGCCAGCGCGGGTCTTGTCCGGCCGCCAGAGAGCCGCCCGGCGGCACATTCAATAAGCGCTGCACCGCGTCATCCTGTTTTGACAGCTGGCTTGCCTTGCGCGCATGTACCGAGGCGCAATAAATACACCCGTTGACCTTGCTGACCACCGTGGCCGCCAGTTCGCGCTCGCTGCGCGGCAGGCCGCCCGAGGTATAAAAAATGCCCTTGTCGGTCAGGGTGCGTTGCTCGAGCAGCGGCAGGTTGCGCCCCAGCAGGCGGAAATAATCCGATTCGGTATGACCAAAACGCGCCAGAACCGCCTGTTCCTCTTCGCTGAAGGCCGCCAGCGGTTTCGCGGCTATCCACGGCTCCCAGCCCAACTCACCCTGCGTAAAGGCCGTCGGGGCGGTTTTGTTGCTGTGGGTCAACGGCTGGGTATGCCAGTGACCGGCGGTGACGTCAGCGGTGTTTGCCACCAGCGGCGCGGCGGTGGTGAGTTGCTGCAACCCCACCACCAGACGGCTTTGGAAACTGACAAACGCCACCAGTTGCGACAGCGTGACGATATCGTCATCGCTCCAGCCAGCCTGTTGTAATTCATGCAGGTGGGCTGGCGTTGCCGCCACGGGGTGGCGCGTCAGGCGCTCGGCGTGCGCCAGCGCCTGGGTTAACGCCTCGTCGCGGGCCGGTGTGGGAAAATCGGCCAGCCGACCGGCATAAAACTGTGCGAGTGCCGCATTGTCATGCAAGGTGCTGACGTGCGAGGCGATGAAAAAACGCAGCGCCAGCGATAAATTGCCCTGTGGCGGGTGGCTGAACAGCACGTCATAACTGCCCTGGGTGTGGCGGGTAGCAGCTTCGCGTACCGCTCTGGCCTGCGCCAGCGCGGAGTCGGGGGCTATCTGTGCCAGTTGTGCGATGATGTCTACAGTCGGGTGAGTCATACAAGCTCCTGTGTGGCGTTACCGGCAAAGGCATGTTGGGATGACCAGCCCAGCGCCGGGGCAACCCGGCTGGCGATAAGCTCCAGCGAGCGCAAAATATGGGCGTGCGGAGGGTCAATGGAATGCACCTGAAAGGCGATGTCGGTGGCGCGTGCCAGTGCGCTGTCGGCGGCAAGCGAGGCAATCACGTCCTCCGGCGTGCCGACATGGCTGTCAAACGAGGCGATCAGTTCCGCGACCGAGCCATCGCGCGCCGGGCGGCCCAGTTGCGCCAGCCGTGCCGCCGAACGGCGCAAACCGCTGTCGGCCAGTTGCAGCGCCAGCGCCCGGTCATCGGCCACAAACACGCTGCGTGACCCCATAATTCGCGGCGTCACGCCGGGTGGCAGTGCCGCCAGATAGGCGTCTATCATCGGGTTTTGCAGGTCAGCCAGCGTCGCATCAGGAAAACCGTCCGGGCGCGGCTGCGTGCGCGATAGCATCAGCCCGTCACCAGCCTGACCCGCGCGGCGCGCGCCCTCTGGCGAAAAGGTGGCCTGCCACACCCGGCGATTCAGGTGTGCGGCTGCCGGGTAGAGCTGGTTGCCATCGTCGCTCAGTGGCTCACCGGCCCAGGCCGCGCGCACCTGGCTGAGGTAACGCCCGAGGATCTCGCCGCGCCGGGCGCTGTCATGGCCGAACGCGGTAAAGGATGACGGGGTGCCGCCGGAGCCGATGCCGACCTCAAGCCGCCCGCCGCTGAGAAGGTCAAGAACAGCCGTATCTTCCGCCACCCGCAGCGGTTGCTCCATCGGCAGCGTGATGACGCCGGTGCCAAGCCGAATGCGGCGGGTCTGAGATGCCACATGCGCCAGAAACACCAGCGGCGAGGGCAGGCCACCCTCGTCGGCGTGGAAATGGTGCTGGGCAACCCAGGCGCTGTCAAAACCCAGTTGTTCTGCCTTAATAATTTGCTCGCAGGCCAGCCGGTAACGCTGCCCGGCGGGGGCGTCGTCCAGCAGCCGGGTGAAAAAGCCCAGACGTTTTTGCGTCATGATTAACTCCTTGATTTAGGCTGAGTCTCTTAACGACGAGACGGGGCGCTGGCCGGGAATGGCATGGAGCAGCGCCTGAGTATAGGGGGCGGTGGGGCGGTGGAAAATGTCGGCCACCGGCCCGGTTTCCACCTGCCGACCGTGATAGAGCACGGAAACGGTGTCGGCTATCTGGCGCACCACGGCCAGATCGTGCGAAATAAACAGATACGTCAGCCCCAGCGAGGCTTGCAGCTCGTCGAGCAGGCGCAGTATTTGCGCCTGCACGGTGACGTCGAGCGCGGAAACCGCTTCATCGAGCACCAGGATTTTGGGCTCCAGAATCAGCGCACGGGCAATAGCGACGCGCTGGCGCTGGCCGCCGGAGAGCTCTTGCGGGCGGCGCTGCAACAGCGTGCCAGGTAGCGCGACGCGCTCGAACATGGCGTGAACCAAACGGGCGCGCTCAGTGCGCGAGTGACGCTGAAAATTGCGCAGCGGCTCTTCTACGATATCGAACAACCGTTGCGACGGGTCTAACGAGCCGTAGGGGTTCTGGTACACCAGTTGAATGGTCTGGCGGAACTGGCGCAGCGCCTCGCCGCGCAGTTGTGTCATGTCGGTGCCGTTTATCAGAATGCGGCCTGAGCTTGGCCGCTGAAAGCCCATTATCATGCGCGCGGTGGTGGTTTTCCCTGAACCCGACTCGCCGACAATCGCATGGGTGGTGCCGGGCTGCACCTGAAAAGAGACGCCATCCACCGCCCGAAACGCGTTACGCCGCCCGCCGCCGGGCGGGAAATCCTGCACCAGTTGTTCCACTTGCACGATGGGTGGCGCGCTGCTGGCGCGTAACGGGCGGTGCAGCGCGGCCTGCGCGGGAATGTTCGCCAGCAGTGTGCGGGTGTACGGGCTTTGGGGCGCGCTCAGTACCTGCCGGGTTGGCCCCTGCTCCTGAATATAGCCTTGCTGAAACACCAGCAGGCGGTCAGCGCGCTCGGCGGCAACGGCCAAATCGTGGGTGACGAATAAAATCGCGGTGCCGCTTTCCCGGCGCAGTTCATCAAGCAGGTCGAGAATGCGCTGTTGCACCGTGACATCCAGTGCGCTGGTCGGTTCATCGGCGATGATCAGCGCCGGTTTGAGCGCGATGGCGATGGCGATTAACACACGCTGCTTCATGCCGCCGGACAGCTCGTGCGGATACTGGCTGGCGCGCAGCGCCGGGTCTGTCAGCCCGACGCGCGTCAGCAGCGTCAGCGTTTGCTGGCGCAGGGTGTGGCGGTCGGTTTTTTGGTGCAAACGCAGTATCTCATCAACCTGATCGCCAATGGTTCTTACCGGGTTCAGCGAGTTGCCGGGATCTTGCGGCACCAGGCTGATGACCCGACCCCGGATACCGGCCAGCCGGCTTTGCGACCAGCGGCTGATGTCAGTACCGTTGAGGCGAATCGCACCGCGAGCCAGACGGCCATTGTCAGCCAGCAGGCCAATCACCGCCTGCGCGGTGGTGGTTTTCCCTGAGCCGGACTCGCCGACCAGCGCCACCACTTCTCCAGGTGCCACGCGAAACGACACCCCTTCGACCACCGTGCGTTCGCCTTCGTCGCCCCGATATGTAATGGTGACGTCCTCCAGCTCCAGCACCGGCGGGGCGCTGTGGATGGGTGCGTGTGTCATGGCTGCCTCCTGATGGACTGGCTGATGCGATTGGCCGACAGCACCACGGCGACTACCAGCAGGCCGGGGAAGGTGGTCAGCCACCAGGCGCTGGCCAGATAGTTACGGCCTTCGGCTATCAATAACCCCCATTCCGGCGTGGGCGGCGGTGCGCCGTAACCCAGAAAACTGAGTGTGGCCAGCGCCAGGATCGCACTGCCGAACTGTAACGCGGCGAACGCCAGCACACTGGTCAGCGCGTTGGGTAACAGGTGCCGCCACAGCACGCTGAAAAAGGTGCCGCCGCTACCGAAAGCGGCTTCGACATAATCGCTGTGGCGCACGCGCAGCACCTCCGCGCGCGTCAGCCGGGTAAAATTGGCGATAGAGGTAACGCCGACGGCAATGGCGGCGTGCAGGTTGCTCACACCCAGCAAAATGATGACGCTCAACGCCAGCAGCAGGCCTGGGATCGCCAGCAGCACATCCACGCCGCGCATCAACAGTGTGTCGAGGCGGCCACCGATGGCTCCCGACAGTAACCCCAGCAAGCCACCGGCAATCAGCCCCAGCGACACGGCCAATACTGCACCTGACAGCGAATGTGATGCGCCATACACCAGCCGGGCGTAGAGATCGCGCCCTAACTGGTCGGTGCCTAACAGCGCCGCGCCGCCGGGTGGCTGGCGCTGGGCACCGGCGATGCCTTCCAGCGGTGAATGGGCGGTAAAAAACGCGGGAAACAGCGCCCACAGCACCACGGTTATGACGACCAGCCAGGCCAGCGTCAGCCCCGGCTGTTGCACGAAACGGCGCAAATGCGGCGTGCGGATGCGCCGTGAGAAGGTGATTTTTTCCAGTTGAATGATGGTCATATCACACCTGCGAGACAGTTTTCAGACGCGGGTCGAGCAGGCGATACAGCCCGTCCACCAGCAGATTGACGACCACAAATGCGCTGGCTGAAATCAGCACAATCGCCTGCAAGACGCTGGCATCCTGCGTGTTGACCGCCTCTTGCGTCAGTTGCCCTAATCCGCTGCGGCCAAACACGGTTTCCGTCACCAGCGCCCCGGCAATCAACTCGCCCAACAACAGCCCGGCCAGCGTCAGCGCGGGCAGGATGGCGTTGCGCGCTACATGCCGCCATAACACACTGCTGCGGTGCAGGCCTTTGGCGCGCGCCACCGCCACGAACGGCTGCGCCAGTACCTGATCGATGCTGCGCATCAGCACCTGCGCAATCGGGGCGGCAATCGGCACGCACAAGGTGAGCACCGGCAGGATAAGCCCTTCCAGCTCACCGGGATTGATGACGGAAATCCAGCCCAGCCGGAAGGAGAACACCTGAATCAGCACGATGCCGAGCCAGAATGTCGGAATCGAGATCAAAAGCGAGGGCACCGACTGAAACAACTGGCGCAGCCAGGCAAATGGCGTCAGGGCGCAGAGAAACGCCAGCGCGATGGCCAGAACCAGCGCGGCGACAAACCCCAGCGCCGCCAGTTGCAGCGTGGCGGGCAGGTTGGTTAACAGCAGCGTGCTGACAGGCAAACCCGCTTGCAGCGACAGGCCAAAATCGCCCCGTAACAGGCGCGAAAGCGCGGCGAGATACTGTGTGAACAGCGGTACATCGGCCCCGTAAATTTGGCGCTGTTCGGCAATCTGGCTGGCGCTCAGGCCCAGTTCCGGGCTCATGAATTTAATCAGCACAGCATCACCGGGCAGCGCCTGCAACAGCAGGAACGACAGGGTAAACGCCGCCCACAGCACTAACAGAGCGTGGCCAAGGCGGGTGGTTAGCGCGGTTATTGACATCCCTTGTCCTCCGTTAAGTGGAACGGTTATTTATCAAGCCAGGTGTTGTAGAAACTCGGGCGGCCGACGGCTTCAAAGCCGATGCCCTGCGTGGTGGCACGCCCGGCGTAGACCTGTGGTTCTTCAAAAATCGGGATCACGTACGCTTGATCGATAAGGTAACGCTGCACGTCGCCGACCAGCGCCAGCCGCTGCTCGCGGTCGGTCGCCGAGGCGATGCCATCCAGCAGGGTATTAAGGCGGTCATCGGCAAAGGTTTTCACCTTGTCGCTGGTGCCGCCTTTTTGCAGCAGTACGTTACGCAGCGTCGGGTAATATTGGCTTTTCAGCACATCCGGGTCGGCCCGGCCCACCATGCCCGGCGCAACGCCGGTTTTCAGCGGGTCGAGGCTGTCTACGGTTTTGCTGCCAGCATCACCCGCCAGCACGTTCAGCTTCACACCTACTTTGGCCCACTGCTGTGCCAGCAGTTGCAGCATCTCTTTGTTTTGCGGTTGTGGCTGAGATTCGTAAGCCGTCAGTTCCAGCGTTTGCCCCTCTTTTTGCCGCACCCCTTGTGCTCCGGCTTTCCAGCCCGCGTCATCCAGCAGGCGGCTGGCCGCCTGCGGGTCAAACACCAGCTTGTCGGCGAGGTTGACGTAACCGCTGGCGGTTTTCGCCAGAACTGAGGTGGCCTGCGGATAATTCTCGGAGTAGAGCGTCTGGATTATCTCTTGCGGGTTGGTGGCGTAACGCAGCGCCTGGCGCACGCGAATATCGGCGACCAGCGGGTTATCCGGGCGGAAGTTGATGCTGTTGTTAACGCCACGGGTGGGCGCGGCATAGATGTGAATGCCCTCACTTTGCACCCGTTTTTCGTCATAGGCCTGAATCTGGCGGATAAAATCGGCCTGGCCGGAAACCAGCGCACCGATGCGCACGCTGTCTTCCGGCGTCACCAGATAGGTAATGCCATCCAGATAGGCGCGGCCCTGATGGGCCGAGCCAGCCGGTGCCCACTGGTAATCTTTACGGGCCACCAGTTTCAGCTCCCGGCCCGGTTTTTCGCTGCTGACCACAAACGGGCCGGAGCCGATGATGTGGGTGGCGTCACCCAACTGGTTGAAATTGCGCGCCAGCGTATTGAGCGACACCAGCCCGGAGCCGATAGCCGCCGTGCCTTGCAGGAAGCCGGGCGACGGTTTTTTGAAGGAGAACTTCACCGTCAGCGGGTCGATAACTTCGCTGCGCAAATAGTTGTTAATCACCTCCGACACCGGCTGATTCAGTTCTTTGTTGCCAAGGCCGTAGGTGTCGAAATTTTTCGCGACCGCATTGGCATCCAGCGGTGAACCGTCGGAAAACGTGACGCCGGGGCGCAGTTTAAAGGTGTATTCGGTGCTGTCGGCGTTAATGGTCCATGACTCGGCAATCCACGGCTCAATTGCCAGGGTCTGCGGGTTCTGGTAGGTCAGCTTGTCGGTTATCTGATTAAGAATGCCGCCGTTAGGGTAAAAACCGCCCGCCGGTGGGTACAGGTTGGTGTGTGGTTGCTGTTCGAGATAGATCAAGGTGCCGCCGGTTTTAGGCGTTTGCGCCGCCTGACCCGGTGCGCCATAACCGAGCACCGCAAAGGCGGCAAGCAGGCCGAGCGCGCGCTTGTGTCGAGCGTTCAATGAAGCAGACATGATTTTTCCTTTTAATTATCAGAGTGATGTCAGCGAATGTGCAGGTGTTGTCGGCGCTGAAAAACAGCGGCCAGATACGAAAGGATACTTCCACAGGCAACCGGAAACGGCAAAGTACAAAACCGGTAATCCATATCCGGTTTTATGGCAAACGGCGGGTTGCAACCGCACAAAAAGTGAGGACGAAAACCTAAACTTCACGGTGGGATTTTAATTCAAAAAAATTGAATACAATAGGCAAATAAACCCGGTATTCATTGCGTGCTGGCTGCTCTATTATCACTTCCATCGAAGGCGATGACGCCTCCAGTTAAACCACTGAGCCCTCTTTGATGTGAAGGATATTGACCATGAAAGCTATCAAAAATTTTGTTGCAGTTATCGCACTGGCTACCGTTTCGTTCAGCACCCTGGCCGCCACTGAAGTTCAGCACAGCGCTAAAACGGCTATCGGCAGCGTCAGCGCGACCGCGATGACCCTCGATGGGTTGCAGGCCAGCTTGTCTGATAAGGCCAGTGCAGCGGGAGCCAGCGAATTTCGTATTATTACGACAACGGGCAGCGACAACCAGCTGCGTGGCGTTGCCGCGATTTATCAGTAACCGCCCGTTCATCACAGCACACCAGCTGTTGCATTGACCCTTGCATCCGTTATCCGGGTAATGCCAGTCAGTTAAACAACTGACTGGCTTTTTTTATGCGCTTTTCCGTATTGATATGCTCTTTCTTTCACCACTCGCCGGAAGGGTTAGAGCATCACTTTCCACAAGCGCTCTGTTGCGTTCAGCGTGTGACTGTAAGGCAATAAATAGTGAAGCGCTATATCACTATAAAGGCCCCATTCTTAATCAATTGGCGTTGGTGATAACCCGCTCAGCCCAATATTTTTTTCGCATTATTAATAAGTATTTTTATGTCGGAAAGGATTATCTTCTTGATACATAAATTAAAGCATCATTTAATGAATGTGGGTGTGGTTTTACAAGTAATTACTTCAATGAAATACATCTTCATAAGATATTTATAGTATCTCAATTGTTAAATATGGTTTTTATTTAATTAAAATAAAAACATGGTAACTAATTTCATTCTATCCTGTTTATGTCCGTCGCAATCGATATTATGTCAAGAATGGTCATTCACCAATTATAGTAACTCTTCTAGTATTCCCACTACGTATGGAATTCAAGTTGGAGAGTCACATGACCCGTTTTATCCAGCGAAATAGGGATTTTTCACAGACCAAAACGCAGCTCGATATTATTCATCGCCACGATGATGCTGCTATTGAAGTCAGAAAATATATTGCTGATATTTATCTTAAAACATATAAAGCCACAATTTCCCCCTGTCCAGATGTCATTATCTGTAGCCGGGACGTGGACACAAAAAAAATAGTCGCCTGCGCAGGCATCACGTTTGCGTCGCAACATGAACAGCTGTTTTCAGAACGTTATCTGCAAGGCTCACTGGAACCGTTGATTTATCAGCACACCCAACAACGGCTCTACCGGCATCAGTTAGTTGAAATCGGTGCGCTGGCATCCGACAACCCCAACGCCGCCGCCGATCTCATCCGTGCACTCCCGATTATCGCCTGGTTTATGGGCTCAATGGCTATTCTATGTACCTCGACTAAGCGTTTGAGAAAACTGCTGGATTACCATCAGATTCCATTTCAGCCGATCACGGATGCCTCGCCGCTGAGTCTGTCGGAACAGGAACGTCAAATCTGGGGTAGCTATTATGATCAGTCGCCCCAAACCGGCGTCATTTTGCTCTCACAATGCGGTAATTTATTCGAGCATTTTTCCGGTCGTCTGATGATGGCGGATTTCAATCATATGACGCAGGCATCGCAGGTGGCGGCATGAATATCCTGAATCGCATCATCGAACAGGCAAGCCAGACACCTGATGCCCCGGCCATCATTCAGTTACATTCCCTCACCCCGAATGGCAGCGGTGACGAAGTTCACCACAGTTATTTCTCGCTGCTGCAAGGTATACGGGCACTTTCTCATGTGATTGCTGCCCATGATAGCCACGCGTTGCCTGATAATACCGGACAAGCCGTTAATCGCGAGCGTGCCCTGTCTCCGGTCGGCCTTATCATGGGTAACAGTGTGGAATGGGTAGTTGCCGATCTGGCGTTATTGTACGCTAATCGGGTAGAAGTACCTGTTCCCCTCGCCTTCTCGGTGGAACAGGCATCTTGGTTGTTACGCGATTGCGACCTCATTCTGACCGATGCTATCGGCCAGCAGCAGCTTGAACGCTGGCAGCAACGCGGTTTGTCTCTTGAGGCGACGATTATTCCGGTTTCCTTCGACAGCCTGTCGTCATTGCCCTCGGCCCCCCTCGCGCCGCCAGATGCCGCGCAGGAGACTATTATCAAGGTCATCCATACCTCCGGCACCACCAGCCACCCGAAAGGGGTACAGATCCGCCGTCATGGTCTGGATGCACTGGTGGACGCGCTATGGCAACGCGCCTCTCAGGGCGATTACCATCGCTATTTGTGTCTGGTGCCGCTCAGCCTGTTGATTGAACAGGTGACGGCTATCTATATGCCTCTGACTTCTGGCGGTGCCATTCTGTTGCCGCCCGTCACACTGCCGCCGTTGGGCAGCCCCGGTGTTCAGGCGGTAGACCGCTTATCACTGATAGCGGCGGCGCGCCCTACCGCCATGACACTCACGCCAGCGTTGGTAGAAGCGCTGGCGGAAAAAGCCAGGAATTGCACGGCTGAAAACCGGCTGAGATCGCTGTTCGGCCATGAGCGTTTACCGCTATTAGCGGTTGGCGGCGCACCGGTGGAGAGCGAGATATTGCATGGGTTGAATCAGTTGGGCATCCCGGTTTACGAAGGATATGGACTGAGCGAAAACAGTTCGGTGGCCTGTTGGAATTACCGGGGTGCACATCGCATTGGCACAGTGGGTCAGCCACTGCCGCACGTTGAAATCCGGTTGGCTGACGACGGTGAATTGTGCCTGCGTAGCACATCGCTGTTTGCCGGTTACGCCGGTGATGACCCCAGCAGTTGCCATGTCGATGCCGATGGCTGGCTGCACACCGGTGACATCGCCCGGCAGGACGACGAGGGGTTTATCTCTATCGTTGGCCGGAAGAAGACCATGATTATTACCGCCAATGGCCGAAATATTTCTCCCGAATGGCTTGAGACTGCTTATCGATCCGTACCTGGCGTCGTCGCCACCATCGTTTTTGGCGATAAGCGCCAGTTTCTTGGCGGTATTTTTATTATCAACGACATCAGCAATGCTGACACCATACGTGACGCGATTCATGACTATGCGCGCCAGCATCTGAACGAACTGGAGCAAATCAGCGATCCAATCCTCGTTCCACACCACCCGGATATTATGGAGCAACTGTTTACTGTTACCGGTCGGCCACGTCGCAACATGGTCGCCGATTTTCTTGTCAATCATGAGGTTACTGTAGGATGACTATCAAGGAACTTGCCCACACATCCCATGCGGGGCTGATTATTACTTCATTGGACGAAGGCGATGTCACAGCACTGGCATCAGAGTATTTACTTAACCGACTTCAGACTCATGGTTATCTCATCCTCAGGGGATTCCGTCACAGCATTGCCGAATTTTCCGAGCGCGTGCGCAGCACCAGCAGCCGCATAAGCCTTGATCCGGCGCGCAGTTTTGACGGCGATACGGCCCAGAAAGTCGATGCCGGTTACGACAAAGTCGGCCTGCACTGTGAAAATGGCAACAGTCCCTTCTGGCCCGATCTCTGCTGGTTTTACTGCCAAAAAGCGCCGGAATACGGTTCACAAACCACCGTCTGCGACGGTAAAGCCGTTTTTGACCAGATGACACCCGCCCAACGCGAACGTTTCCTGTCTCAGGATATTGTCTACTCACGCCGCGTTGATGAAAAGAAATGGAAAACCTACGCGTTACATGCACTGGCAGGAGAGCAGGACGCGCCGGACAGCATTGAAACCATCACTCTGGAGCATCTGCGATCCGTCGCGCAGCAAGACAGCGGTATTCGTATCGAACTGCTTGACGACGGTGCCATTCGCTATAAATTCCAGACACCTGCGATCATTGGTAGCCGGGTTAACCCGCAGGAAACCCGCAATTTTGCCAACAGTATTTTTGGGCCATCCAATAACTATGAGGCACCAGTGATTACCTTTACCGATGGTAGCCCTATTCCCGATACACTACTGGCAGAAATGGATACGCTGTGCGAAAACCTAACGTTTGATATCGGCTGGCAGCAAGGCGACATCGTGTTGATCGACAATACCCGCGTCATGCATGGGCGACGTCGTATCGAAGATAAAGCCCGCACAATCTTCAACGCGCTCTCTTACCTTTAACAGCCTGTTAAGGCGTATTCGCGTTCGTTAATCAATATGTTCATCTCCCCTGACTGGCTCAGCGCACGACGGCACCGGTCAGGGTACTCACGCCCCGTTCACACGGCGGACACTTACCTCCACGACGATACATTTCAGCGTTGTTTCTTTGCGTAAACAAAATGTATGCTCATTAAGCTAAGCATGGTTTGCTGATTGTTTAATCTGTGCATTGATTAAGACCTCTGAGAAATTAAGAAATAATGTAAATGTAACGGGAATATCATGGATGAACTAAAACGTCAGGATGATGTATTGTGTATCGAACGTATTATTGACTCGACGTCCCCGCAATACCCGCCCCATAAACACCATCAGGGGCAGTTTGTCATGGTCAGGCAAGGCGTATTTTACGCCCACACCGCTCTTCGCAACTGGTTAATCAAACCCGGTATAGCGATATGGATCCCGCCTAACGTTGTTCACTGGGGGAAGGCTTTTCATCGGGTGGAACTCACGGTGTTATACGTCAACCCGACGCTGTATTGCAGCCTCGCCAACGACATAAAACTACTGGATGCCTCACCGTTACTCATTGGCCTGTGCGAGCGACTGGTGTTCCCGCGTACGCCGCTTAGCGACGAACGCCGTTCACGCATTCTGCAATTGTTGTTTGAAGAAATTGAAGAAATGCCAGCCAGCAGCCTTTCCCTGCCTTTACCCAGCGATCAGCGCCTGAAAAAAATCACCGACAGTTTAATAGCCACACCGGCGCTACGCCGTAGCCTTGCTGACTGGGGCACACAGGTAGGTGCAACAGAACGCACATTGGCTCGTCTGTTTGTCAGGCACACCGGCTTGCGTTTTACGCAGTGGCATAACCGGCTACTGTTGTCCTGCGCCTGGCAGGGGCTGACTGATAACAAATCCAACAGTGAACTGGCTAATCAACTGGGATTTTCATCCAGCGATTCGCTAGGACACTGGTTCAAACGGATGACCGGTTTTAGCCCAGGTCAGGCACGCCATCACCTGAGCAGACAAAATAAATTCTATACGTGACGCCGGGCCTCTTTTGTCGTGTTCTCGCGTGATACCGCCAGTTGCGCTTGCGCCGTTATGCCGGGTCGCGGTCGATGGCAAACGGCGACCATGCCTGACGGGTTGGCATCACTTCAAGCCGGTTGATGTTCATGTGGTCAGGCAGGGTGGCGATGTAGTAAATCTGCCCGGCGATGTCTTCGGCGCTCAGCGGCGTGGTGCCGCGATAGAGCCGGTCAGACGCGGCCTGATCGCCTTTGGTTCTCACCAGCGTGAATTCGGTTTCGGCGATGCCGGGTGCCAGGTCGGTCACGCGCACGCCGGTGCCTTGCAAATCGCAACGCAGGCTATAGCTAAACTGTTTCACGAACGCTTTGGTCGCCCCGTAAACGTGGCTGCCGGGGTAGGGCCATTGACCGGCGATGGAGCCGATGTTGATGATGCTGGCTCCCGCGCCGGTGCGAATCAGGGTGGGCAGCAGCGCATGCGTCACATTCACCAGCCCTTTGGCGTTGGTATCTATCATGGTGTGCCAGTCCTCGAGCGCCACCTCCTGTGCCGGTTGCGGTGACAGTGCCAGCCCGGCGTTATTCACCAGCGTTTTCACGTTGCGAAACCCCTCTGGCAGGTTTTTCACCACGGCGTTGACGGCGTCGGCATCGCGCACATCCAGCCCGGCGATGTGTACCGGCACCTGTGGCGAGAGCGCATCGGCCAGCGCATTCAGCCGTGCTTCGCGCCGACCGGTCAGCACCAGCGACCAGCCAAAACGGGCGAAGAGACAGGCCGTGGCATGACCAAACCCGGAGGTCGCGCCGGTAATAAACACAATATTGTCTTTGCTCATCAATGCTTCCTCATCACTCAACCTAATCACTCAACCGATCACGCGTTCCCGGTAACGACATTCTCTGCCGCCGTCAGTGGGCGGGCGTGAGCCACTTTACGAAGCGTGACCGGCTGCGCACAGGGCCAGTTGGCCGAAAAGGGTGGGACACCACCTGCGGCCCGGTGCAAGGGCACATGGGTGCATCTGGCTCAGGAATTGCCCGTAACTGGCTCTATCGCTGTGCGCGCGTTTGTTTCTAGTCTCAGGTGATTCCTGTCTCAATCACCTGGCGGCAAGTCACCTGATGGATGCCGCTGCGAAATCATGGGAGCACGCAACGATGACGTTGAAACCGGCACGGTCAAACGAGGATGTTCGCAGGCTGGATACACAATATGTGTTTCATTCCTGGTCTGCGCAGGGAGGGTTAAACCCGCTGGTTATCGCGGGGGGTGAGGGCTGCCGGTTGTGGGATTATGACGGTCACAGCTATCTGGATTTCAGCAGCCAACTGGTGAACACCAATATCGGCCATCAGCACCCGAAGGTGGTGGCGGCGATTAAAGCGCAGGCCGATGTGCTGACGACCATTGCCCCCTCGACCGCCAATGCGGTGCGCGGTGAGGCGGCCCGGCGTATTTTGTCCCATGCGCCCGCTACCTTTAATAAGGTGTTTTTTACCAACGCCGGGGCGGATGCCAACGAAAATGCCATCCGCATGGCGCGCTTGTTTACCGGGCGCGAAAAAGTGCTGTCGGGTTATCGCTCTTATCATGGCAACACCGGCGCGGCGATAGCGGCAACCGGTGACTGGCGGCGCTTACCCAATGCGTATTCTCGCGGGCATGTGCATTTCTTCACGCCCTATCTCTATCGCAGCGAATTTCAGGCCGCCACCGGGCAGCAGGAGTGCGCCGCCGCGTTGCACCACCTGCGGCGTATTATCGAGTGCGAAGGCCCGAATACGATTGCCGCTATCTTGCTGGAAACCATTCCCGGCACCGCCGGTATTTTGGTGCCGCCGCCGGGCTATTTGCCGGGCGTGGCGGCACTGGCGCAAGAGTTCGGCATCCTGCTGATTATGGATGAAGTGATGGCGGGTTTTGGCCGCACCGGACGGTGGTTTAGTTTCGAACATGATGGCATCACACCGGATCTGATCACCTTCGCCAAAGGGGTGAATTCCGGTTATGTTCCGGCCGGTGGCGTGATTATTTCCGAGCGTATCGCCCACTTTTTTACTGACCGGGTGTTCCCCGGCGGGTTGACCTACTCCGGCCACCCGCTGGCGATGGCGGCGATTGTCGCCACGATTGAGGCGATGGAAGAGGAGGGCGTGGTAGAAAATGCCGCCCGCATCGGTGACGGCCTGCTGGCCGACGGGCTGAAAAGCCTGGGTCAAAAGTATGACATCATCGGCGATGTGCGGGGAAAAGGGGTGTTTCATGCGCTGGAACTGGTGGCTGACCGCACCAGCCGCACGCCGCTTGCCGCCGCGCACATGGCCCGGCTTAAAGCGGCGCTCCTGGCGCGGGGCCTGCTGGGTTTTATCGCCGAAAACCGCCTGCATGTGGTGCCGCCCTGCACGATTTCCGTGCCGCAAGCCCGTCAGGGGCTGGCGATAATCGATGATGCGCTGGCCGAGCTGACCGGCTCGCTGGCATAAGCGGGCACAAGCTGGTATAGACCGATTGCCGGTTTCCCGTCCGTGGCGGCGAGAAACCGGCTGGCTCATTTGTCTTTATCAGGTGGCGAACGTTTTTAATCGTGTCAGGTTTTTTCTCGATTTCATCTCTTTCTGGCCTTTTCTGCACGACTCATCTTCGCTGTTACCCTTCCGCCCTATTCACTGCCCTGAACAAAGGCAATGTTGTCGATATTTGCACCAAAGTGGCGATAAAAAAGGGTTATGTTGCGGGCAAAAGCCGCTATCTCACTGGAGTGGATTAAAAAATAAACATTGGCACAAAAATGGCATGAGTCAGAGCGTAAACCTAACCAGACGGTCAGAAAATGGCGGAGGGAGAGCGATGATGAGCCAGAGCTATGCCGAGGATTCGGTCGTGACCATGTTGAAACCGGCGCAGGCACCTGCCCGACCGGCCATTGTGGTGCGCGATGCCAATGTGATTTACCCGGCGGCGGACAAGCCGGTTCATGCACTGAAAGACATTAACCTGACTATCCGCGAGGGCGAGTTTGTCTCGTTCATCGGGCCATCCGGTTGCGGCAAAACCACGTTGCTGCGCGCCATTGCCGACCTGGAGCCGATTACCCGCGGTGAGATTACGGTCAATGACATGACGCCTGGCGAGGCCCGCTGCGCCGGGGCATACGGTTACGTGTTTCAGGCACCGGTGTTGTTGCCCTGGCGCACGGTGCTGGCCAATGTGATGCTGCCGTTGCACATTCAGGGCCGCGCGCCGCAAGTGTGCGAAATCATCGCCCGTGAGCAGCTGGCGCGGGTCGGGTTGCAGGGCTTTGAGAAAAAATACCCCTGGCAGCTCTCCGGCGGCATGCAACAACGGGTATCGATTGCCCGCGCGCTCGGGTTTGACCCCAAAATCCTGATGATGGATGAACCCTTTGGCGCGCTTGATGAGCTCACCCGTGACAACCTCAATCAGCAACTGCAACAGCTGTGGGTGGCAGGCCAGCGCACCATGGTGTTTGTTACCCACTCGATTAGCGAAGCCGTCTACCTCTCGACCAAGATAGTGGTGATGTCGCCGCGACCGGGCCGTATCGTGAAGGTGATTGACTCGCCGCTGCCTGCCGAGCGCACGCTTTCGCTGCGTGACTCACCGGCGTTCCTCGAGCTGGCGCAAGAGGTGCGCGCCGCGCTGGTGGAGGGGCACCATGCGCACTGAACGCGGGCGTTACCTTGGCGATTTCCGCCAGCAGGTGCTGCCGGTGGCGGTGGTGGCGCTTTGCCTGACGCTGGTGTGGTATCTGCTGGCGGTGGCGCTTAATGCGCCGGGCGTCATCGAGCGGATGGCGGATGGCGCGCGCTGGCGCGAGGTGCTGGCCGCGACGCTGACAATGTCGCGCCCGGTGCTGCCTGCGCCGCATCAAATTGTGCTGGATATCTGGGCCAGCCTGACGCAATGGCCGCCCGGCTCGCCGCGTAATTTGCTGCTGCACACTGCCGTGACCGCCAGCGCAGCGCTAACCGGTTTTGTCATGGGCGTGGTGCTGGGCGGCTTGCTGGGGGTGGCGATTGTGCATTCCCGCACGCTGGATAAAGCCCTGCTGCCGTGGATTGTCGCGTCCCAGACGGTGCCGGTACTGGCGATCGCCCCGATTGTGCTGATTATCCTCGGCAGCCTTGGCATCACCGGGCTGTTACCCAAAGCCACCATCGCCATGTACCTGTGTTTTTTCCCGATTACGCTTGCCGTGGTGCAGGGGCTGCGCGCGCCGCAAAAACTGGAGCTGGAACTGGTGCATACCTATGCCGCCAGCCGAATTGATACCTTCTGGCTGGTGCGCTTGCCGTCGGCGCTGCCCTATGTATTTCCGGCGTGCCGGGTGGCTATCGCCAGCGGACTGGTGGGAACCATGGTCGCCGAGCTGCCGACCGGCGCGCAGGCAGGGCTTGGCGCACGCCTGCTGACCGGCTCGTATTACGGCAATACGCTGCAAATCTGGTCGGCACTGGTGATGGCTTCGCTGCTGGGGTTGGGCTTAACCGCGCTGGTGAGCCTGATTGAGCGATGGGTGATGGCAACACGCAAGGGGGCGCGATGATAACGCACACTAAACCGGTGCCAGGGGCACGACCACCGGTGCCGGGAGCACGATCACCAGTGCTGGGAGCACTACCGCTGACCGGCGCGCTGCTCGCGCTGGTGCTGGCGCTGCTGGATGGCGGCGCACCGCTGTGGCAAACCGACGGCCTGCTGCTGCTGGCGCTGGCGGCATTGCTGTCACCGGCCATACCGCTGTGGCGCGCGGGCGTACTGGCGCTGTTATTGCTTTCGGCCGCCGTTTCGTTGTTACCTGCCGCCGCTGGCGGATACCACTATGGGCTGACGGCGCTGGCACTGGCGCTGCTGGTGATGGTGAGCGTGCAGCATCTGGCGCGGGTGCGCTGCGTGCGCCTGCCTGACAGCGCCGTCGCCCTGCTGTTTGGCGGCTGGGTGCTCTATTTCTGGCAGCTACTGGTCAGCGGATTTGCGGTGCCGCAGGTGCTGCTGCCCACGCCGCTGGCTATCGCCCAGGCGTTGTATGACAGCGCCAGCCTGCTGCTCGGCGATGTGGTGCAAACGGTGCTCAAATCGGTACTGGCCGGTTATCTGCTGGGTTGCGCGGGCGGCATCGCCGTGGCGCTGCTGATTGACCGCCAGCCGTTTTTGCAGCGCGGCCTGCTGCCGCTGGCCAACCTGACCAGCACGGTTCCGCTGGTTGGCGTCGCGCCGATTGCGGTGATGTGGTTCGGTTTCGACTGGCCTTCGAAGGCGGCGGTGATCGTGCTGGTGACGTTTTTTCCGGCGCTGGTCAGCACGCTGGCGGGCCTACAGGCCAGCGGCAAACTGGAGCGCGAGCTGATGCACTGTTATGCCGCCTCGCCGCAGCGCACGCTGTGGGTGTTGCGCTTGCCTGCCGCGCTGCCGTTTATTTTTGCCGCGCTGAAGGTGAACGCGACGCTTGCGTTAATCAGCGCCATTGTCGCGGAGTTCTTCGGCTCGCCGACCGCCGGGCTCGGTTTTCGCATCTCCACCGAGGCCGCCCGGATGCACATGCCGCTGGTATGGGCGGCGATTGTGGTGGCCTCGCTGATTGGCTCGCTGGTGTATGCGCTGCTGGTCAGGCTGGAGCGCAAGGTCAATTTCTGGCACCCCTCGGTGCGCGGTGCTACGTCCTGAGCCGTCACCACAAGGGGCATCACCACACAACACCATAACCACAACCATAACGTGCAATCACTGTCGTGTTCACATCAACCTGAGGAGTCATCTGATGATAAAACGTTCCGATCTTTTCCCCAGTGGCCTGCTGGTGGCCATTGCCTTGACGGTGACATTGCCCGCGCAGGCTGCCGAGAACGTCACGCTGCAACTGAAATGGGTGCCGCAGGCGCAGTTTGCCGGTTATTACGTGGCGCAGCAGAAAGGCTTCTATCAGCAAGAGGGATTGAATGTCACCATCAAACCCGGTGGCACCGATATTTCGCCGGTGCAGGTGATTGCCGGTAAATCAGCGGATGTGATTGTCAACTGGATGCCGGATGCGCTGGCCGCGCGTGAGGCCGGGGTGCCGCTGGTGAACATCGCACAGGTGTTTGACCGCTCAGGCATGATGCTGACCTGCCGCAAGGCAAGCGGCGTCAACGCCCCGGCTGATTTGAAAGGCAAAACGCTGGGCGTGTGGTTTGGCGGCAACGAGTACCCGTTTTTTAACTGGATGAACAAACTCGGCTACAAGCCGGACAGCGACATCAAGGTGCTCAAGCAGGGCTTTAATGTTGACCCGCTGCTGCAAAAGCAGGCCGCCTGTATTTCCACCATGAACTACAACGAATACTGGCAGCTGATTGACGCGGGCCTGAAAAAAGAGGATTTGGTGACGTTCGCCTATGAAGACCAGGGGGTGTCTACGCTGGAAGATGGCTTGTATGTGCTGGGGCCGAACCTGAAAGACCCGGCATTTGTCGCCAAAATGGCGAAATTCCTGAAGGCGTCGTTCAAGGGCTGGAATTATGCCGTCAGCCACCCGGATGAAGCGGCGAAAATTGTGGTGGCGGAGGACGCTTCCGGGGCGGCGACCGAAGCGGTGCAGCAGCGCCAGATGGAAAATGTGGCTAAACTCATTACCCACGCCAATACGCCAGCCGTCGGCTATCTGGAGCCTGCCGCCTACCGCCGCACGATTGATGTGCTGCTAAATAGCGGCGGCAGTCATCCGGTCATCAAAAACGATCCCGGTGAAGAGGCCATGAGCCATGTGGTGTGGCAGGCGGCGGCAAAATAACGCTGACGAAACAACGGCGCGCGACCAGGCCGGTCGGTATTCGCCAGGGATGGCGTAATTAACACCGCGATCAATACACAACGATCAACACACAACGGGGTAAACAACAGGGGTATGGCCGCGAACACCATGAGCATGCAGATGCGTAGCACGGACGATGCCAGCGGCGGGCGCTTGTTGCCAGCCGGTGCTGATGAAGGCGAGAAAGGCCGCATCCGGCAGGATAATGAGGCGGTTATTCTGCTGGCGGCGGAGCGGGTGTTTGCCCGCTTTGGCTTTCGCGGGGCGACGATGGCGCAAATTGCTGAGGCGGCCGCGTTGCCTAAAGCCAACCTGCATTACTATTTTGGCAATAAACAGACGCTCTATCTCACGGTGCTGGACGGCATTTTGCACGACTGGCTGGCCCCGCTGGATGGCTTTCGGCCCGATGCCGACCCGAAAAGCGCCATCGACGCCTACGTGCGCCAGAAAATGCGCTTCAGTTTCGAGCGCCCGCACGCCTCACGGCTGTTCGCCAATGAGATTTTGCAGGGCGCACCGATGGTACACCACTTGCTGCAAACCGAATTGCGGCGGCTGGTGGCGGAGAAAGCCGCCGTGCTGGATGGCTGGATAGCGCAAGGCCGTTTACCCCCGCTGGACACCACGCACTTCTTTTTCAGCGTCTGGTCGATGACGCAAACCTATGCCGATTTTGACATTCAGATAGCGGCGGTGCTCGGCGAAGATTCTCACAGCGAGCAGGCCAGAGCGCGCGCCACTCGCCATGTACTCAACAGCGTGTTTCGTCTGTGCGGACTGTCGTAGCAACAGATTATCGTCGCGACTGACGGTTATAACGGCTAGCGGAAATCGAACTGCTCGAAATGCAACACCGACTGGCCCACCTGCTGTTGCAGGTCGCGCCGCATTCCGGCAGGCCCACAGAACCAGACGCCGGCGCAGTTGTCGGTATTGAGGCGCGCGGGTCGAGTAGCCCGTCACGGTCGCGCACGATGATGTGCAGGTCGATGGCGGCATCGCGCGCCAGTGTGGCCAGCGTCGCGGGGTGGATAAGCTCGCTTTCGCTGTTGACGCAGTAAAAGAGCGTGGTGTTGTGCTGCTGTTGCTGGCTGGCGCGCAGCTGATGCAGCCAGGATAAAAACGGCGTGATCCCAATCCCCCCGGCGACCCAGTAGGTTTCTTTATCGGAGTGCTCCGGCAAGGTGAATTCACCGTAAGGGCCTTCAATCACCACCGGGGTGCCCGCCAGATTTGGCCCGTTCACCAGCGCGGTGGTGTAATCGCCCAGCGCTTTGATGGTGAGCGTCAGCAGGTGGTTATCCGCATCGTATCGGCTAACGGTAAACGGGTGTTTGCCCTCTTTCGCATCAGTGGTCAGGAAAACAAATTTGCCCGCCTGATAGCGATGGGCAAATGCGGCTGGCACGCGGATGGTTAATTCCAGCGTGGAGTCATTTATTTTACTGGCTGCGGCGATTTGGGCTGAAAAATCATTTCGTCTGCCAATTCGCCCTGCCAGAGAATAAATAATAATGAACGAAGAGAGAATACATAACACCATGCAGGTGATGCCAAATACCGTCCAGCGCATGTCGCTATTAATCATATAAAATGAATGGAGCACACCCAGCAGGGCGATAATTGCGCCGACTTTGTGAATAATGCGGAAGTTTTTATAGGAGATCCATTTCATCAGGCTAATGGCAATAAAAAATATCATGCAATAAAACGCGATTTCCCCCAGCTCATTCATCACGCCACGCCAGGGGTCAATCGGGTGTGGCGGGCGGCGGCCCGGCGTTATCCAGGCGAGTGCGGCGGCGATGCCCGGCAATTTGGCGAAAAGCCAGTGCAGCAGGGTAGCGATACCGGCACCGATGCCGAGATATTTGTGGCAGACGTACAGCTTATCCATGCCGCCCAGCCACTTTTCCAGCACGGGGGGATGGAGCGCCATGATAAGCAACCCGGTAATACAGAGTACGGCGATAAGGCCCGTCAATTGCACCAGCATATTGCGCCAGTAAATAAACGTCGGCAGGGTAACAATATCCGGTAAACTTAACACCCAGACAGCAAGACAAATCAGCAACGATAGGACAATAAACTTCATAATAAAAAGCCTCTGGATACTATATGATGTATTTTTATTTTCGTTAAAAATAACGTAGCGAGGAAATATATTCCTGACTGGGCTAAATAATGTTTTATTAAATATAATTATTGGCGCAACAGAAGGCTATAGCGATACCCGTAAAGTTGTGTATTTGATTCTCCTGCCCGTGACGGGGTTATTTCAAACTGTAACATTGTGGAGATTAAACCGGATAATGTGCAGGTTTCTCCATATTTTCATCATAATAGCTGTGCGTCATAAATAGCGGTTTGCCATCAATCGCCGTTCGTCATAAACAGCCATGCGCCATAAATAATTGTGCATTCTATAATGCCGGGCTTTGCCGCTACGGGTTATGTGCCCCGGTTGCGCCGGTTTGCTGGCAAACGCGGTGACCGTCTTCCTGATGCCGTCGCATGAATCGCCATTCGCCAACGCGCTCCCACCACTGGTCATCTGGCCGGTTTTTTGCCTGAAAGTAAAAGTTTTACCCCGTGATACGGCCATTTCTCGCGCGGCATGAAAAATATTTTTCAATAAAAACAATGCCTTTTGTTTTTGTTATCCCCCTCTTCATCAACACTTATAGCTACATCAGAAAATAAAAATATTCATCGCTTTTGTTCATTGGCATATTTCACTCACAGCGAAACTGAATTAACCAAGAGGATAATTAAAGTGACAGCAGAAATTATCAATTTTATTACAGAAGAAATGCCATTGTTTAATGCGATAAATAAAATGTGCCATAAAAAACTTACATCTTAATATTTACAAAGAGTTAATTTTTTAAAGCGATAGTTTAAAAATAGTATAGAGGACACCATGTATATAAGGAAAGCTGACTGGCATCCGGCGGATATCATTGCAGCATTAAGGAAGAAAGGAACATCACTCTCAGCCGTATCACGAAAGGCCGGATTAAGTTCAAGCACTTTGGCAAACGCACTATATCGACCTTGGCCAAAAGGAGAACTATTGATCGCTAACGAATTAGGCGTTAAACCTGAAGAAATATGGCCGAGCCGCTACTATGACCCTCAAACTAATATCTTTATCGATCGTCAAAAGCGAATGAGAATTCGTTCTAATAAACCATAATCTTCAGCTTAAATATTTCATGACACACAGGTAAAAACAGCATTCTTAATGAGATATCGTCGAGCCGTGTGCTTAGAACTCCTGAGGTGGTGAATAATGTCTATAGTATGCGCGCCGTGAATACGGCGTGCTCTCGTGGGAAGTGATATTACTTCAGCACGGGGTTTGCACAATGAGAGGTACAGCATCAATGTGTAAAATTATCAGAAATGACTCAAGGAAAAGAAGAAAAAGAGTCGGTAGCACCTTGCGTTATCTCTGATAAATTTATTATTCCATATCCGCCGGGCGTGCCTATCTTATTCCCCGGTGAAGAGATAAGTGACGCCATTCAACAGAAAATTAATGAATGTCGTGACAACGGTTTGCTGATTATCGCTGCCTGATAGCGTAATTAAATTTTAAAACTCATTCAATTTAATCTATTTAGAGCCAAATAAAATGATCAACTTAAAAAAGATTGCTGAGATTGCTGCTGTCCGTGGAAATGCACCATGCCTTATTGCTGAAGATAAAGCATATACATGGAATGAGGTGTTGTCTTTAACCGAATCACGGGTGGCTTTTATTAAGAATTTCATCGAGCCTGAAAAGATGCGCTCGGCGTGTTTCTTGTCTAAGAATAACGGGGATTTAATTTGCTGGCTGGCAGCATTCACCACGCTGGGTATTCCAACTAATGGGTTGGATTATTCTCTGCCGATAACAACGCTGTTAAATCTGGTGAAGAAAATCAACCCTGGGATTCTATTAGTCTCTTATAGCTTATACACGACAGATGAGCTGAACCAATTATATTCAACGGGAGCGAATGTCATTTCTGTTAATTCGCCTACAGATGCGATGGTGGACAGTATTGGCAGCCTGCACCGTAAGCATGTTGCGGAAATACTCGAACAGCATCGCCCGGTGCCCTTTCGGGCGGTGTCATTAACATCAGGAACCTCTTCCGAGCCTAAAATCGCACTACGCTATCAGTCGTTTGATGCCCGCCGATTTAGCTGGTTTACCGAACGATACGGCTTTACACACCGTGATGGTTTTATGCTGATTTTGCCCTTATATCACGCAGCGGGTAATGGATGGGCGCGGATGTTTATGGGGCTTGGCGCGCCGCTCTACCTTGTTGACCAAAATGATGACGTGGCGATCGGTACGCTCATTAGCCGTGATGATATTACGGCAACGGTGATGACGCCGAATCTAGTCTCGAGGGTGACGAAATTAGTGGAACAACAGCATATAACCACGCATTTTCGCTGGATACTGGTGGGAGGCAGTAACTTTGCCCCCCATAATAAAATGGCTGCCATGTCTGCATTAGGGCCTGTAATTCACGAGTATTATGGCTGTACAGAGTCAGGTGTGAATATTCTGGCCGAACCTGATGATATTATTCGCCACCCTGATAGTGTAGGAAGAGCCTTTGATGGTAATAAGGTGGTTATTCTGGATGAAAATAACCGTCTGGTTCCTGCTGGTACGAAAGGCCGGGTGGCTATCGCCAGTTATATGTTGATGGATGAATATGGGGATGGACGAAAACCCTTCGTGACTCTCGGTGATGATGTCTATTTCCCCATGGCGGATTATGGTTATCTTGATAATCATGGCAGACTTTTTCTGATGAACAGAAATGGTGATCGTTATGACAAGAATCATGTTTATGGTGTAGAGGAAACACTGCGCTCATTACCCTGTATTCATGATGTGGCTATTATTTCAGTGGCAAATGAAAGCGAAAATATGATTAAACTTTTGTTCAGCACGTTTAATAACAGACCGGTTAATGATGATGTGCTCAATGAAAAAATAAAAGAAAAATTGCAACAGCATAATATTGTGAAGTTTAAAGCCAAAAAAATTGACGAAATTCCGTATAGCCCCAGTGGGAAAGTACGTTTTCAGGAGGTTGTTAACTTACTTGAAGCGGCATAATTGATATCGGTATCAGGATATCTGAGGTCTGTATAGAAATTTACGAATAGTCATCATCACCCCACTATGAAATTATGAACCCGTGATGATGACTAACCTGAAAAAAATTATTGAATTCGAAAAGGATAAATGATGAAAAACGTATACAGTAAAGGACTTTTATGTTGTTTAGCTGCAACCGTTTCATGGGGTGCGATGTTTCCGGTAATGACCGATGCACTGCAACATATTGACCCGTTTAATTTCACTACGCTGCGTTATGGTATTGCCGGGCTGGCATTTGCGCTGTTGCTGCTATTAAAAGAAGGTCGTCAAAGTTTTAATTTAAAAGGCGAGCGTTGGGGGCTGGCATGGTTGTTCGGCACATTAGGTTTTGCCGGATTTGGCTTCCTGGTTTTTCTTGGTCAGCACCTTGCCGGGCCTTCTGGCGCACTGACTGCATCAATTATGATGGCGACGATGCCGATGCTGGGGCTACTGACCATTTGGGCATTGAAAAAGAACCGCCCTCATGCCAGCACCTTCGGCTTTATTCTGCTCTCTTTTAGCGGCGTATTACTGGTGATTACCAATGGCAATCCGGCGGCGGTTCTTTCGTCATCCATCAACATGACCGCGAATTTATTGCTGATTGCTGGTGCGTTATGCTGGGTGCTTTATACCATCGGCGGTTCATATTTTCCTGGCTGGAGCCCGGTTCGTTACACCACGCTGACAACACTGCTGGGTATGATCAGTGTCCTGGTTATTGACCTCTTTCTGATGGCGACAGGAACGGTTGCTGTGCCGCAACTTGCCGCAGTAACAATCGTTGTCCCCCATCTGCTGTATATGGCGTTGGTTGCAGGTTTGATGGCGGTATTGTGCTGGAACGTGGGCAATAAAATCATCACCCCGACCAATGGTGTGCTGTTCATGGATGTTGTGCCAGTGACAGCGTTTATTGTCTCTGCACTCAATGGGGTAGTACCGACCGACCTGCAACTCATCGGTGCAACCATTACGGCAACCGCGCTGATTTTAAATAACCTGAATCAGCGGAAACTGGCCCAGATGCCTGTTGCACCGATGAAAGTGGCGACGAGCAGCCGTTAATTAATCAACCACATGCCATATTTCCCTCACCGTGTCGATTAAGGCAGTAACGACCGGTGAGGTTTCTCTTTTTCGTGACCAGATAAAACAGAGCTGACTGACGGTCTTCTCTCCCGGCCAAATAAAGACTTGCTGATTATCTTGTGCGGATAATGCCAGGTCTTCACGCATTAAGGTTAACCCCATCTCCATGCAAACCAGTTCGGTGAGTGTTTTTTCCTGGTCAGCGACGACTGACGGCTCAACGCTGATATTATTTTTGGCAAAAAAATCGCGGCTGATGGTCGTGAAAGAGCATTTATCGGGAGTCGCAATCCACGGGAAAGAGGGAATATCTCCCCATTTTGCTGCGGCAATTTTCTCTTTCCAGCTCCAGGGGCCAGCAATACACAGCGAAATGGGGGATATTTCTAATACGCCAATGCCGGGGGTGGATACATGGCCGATAACAAAACCTGCGTCTAATTCACCATTTATGACGCCATCAATAATATGCCCGGAAATATTTTGTCGAATAGTGAGGTTAACGTCTTGCTGGTGTTGGCGTAATCTTGATAGCACCCCCGGTAAATTCAAAATGACAGGGACGGAAATAGTTCCCAGCGAGCAGGTTTTTACATCATTAATGGTGCGGGCTTTGGTAATAAAATTATTCGCCGCATCCAGCGCTATTCGGGCTTCATCACGCATGATGATACCTGCGGCGGTCAGTTCCATTCCCCTTGGCGTGCGGTTAAAAAGCTTGACGTTGTACTCACCTTCAAGAGACTTAATATGTGCGCTGACGGCGGGTTGGCTGAGAAAAAGCAGGCTGGCAGCCCGGGTAAGGCTTGAGGTTTCTGCTACGGTCACGAATGTTTTAAGCTGATTGAGATCCATTAAATCCCTTTCCTATGAAGAAGGTATTCAAACTTCGTCAGTCCGGTAAAAATCGCTGTGTTTTTTATTAGCCTGCTTAAAATTAGATTATGCATCTAACTTAAACGCCAGGTGATCTTCACACCGGTATCGAATAACGCATGGTGATGCCATCATTGTCATACTTCGTTGTATGCACGCTAAATACTGCACGCTGAATATAAGCAGGTTACTGGATTGATTATCCGGCCTTGGTTCGGCTCTTACCCGTCATCTTTACCGACTCAAATCAGCCTGGGCCGGTGTGGATATATTTTTTGTGAGGTTAACGGTATCACGCAGCAGAAATCTGATAATGCATCAGGCAATGATCTGCGGCGAGAATTGGTAAGATCAATTTACCGTTATCTTTAACCCCGCCATAAGTTATATCAATTCTGCCCAAAAGCACAAAAATAGCGCAACGCATGGGCCTTTTTGCTGGTTTTGCACCCAATGTGGTCAAAAGTTGCGCTTATTGCTGCATTAATGATGGGCTAATTCCCTGTTTTTTCTTTGGTTATTGTGCGCTGAAAAGCTGGCACAACAATCGCATTACCTTTCCTGAAAAGTTAACCAAATGGTCAGGTTTTTAACCGGGCGGTCGGGTTCTCCCGCTGCCCCTGTTCAGGAGACGTACCATGCGCATTCGGCTGCAACCCCCTATTGGCGACTGTTCCCGACAGATAGCGTGCGTTAACCGCTGTTACCCCGATATTTCCCTTGTTCTTGAGGTGGCGTGATGAAGACTCCAACCCCTGTCGGTAGTGATGCGCCGGGTATTGTGCCGGGCCGGTTGAGCGAGGCGCACTATCGCGCGCAGTTTAGCGACAGCCACCCGCCGCTGAGTGCCACTCAAGCGGTTATCGAAGCCGAGCGCTGTTATTACTGTTTTGATGCGCCCTGCACGCGCGCTTGTCCGGCGGATATTGATGTGCCCAGTTTCATCCACCGCATCGCACAGGACAATGTGCGTGGCGCAGCCGAGGTGATTTTGCAGGCGAATGTGCTGGGCGGCATGTGCGCGCGCGTGTGCCCGACGGAAACCCTGTGCGAACAGCGCTGCGTGCGCCACGCGCAGGACGGTAATCCGGTGAAGATTGGCCTGTTGCAGCGGTTCGCCACCGACAGTTATCTGGCGAACCCCGGCAAACCGCTATTTATGCGCGCGCCGGATACCGGCAAGCGCGTCGCGGTGGTGGGGGCGGGCCCGGCCGGGCTGACGGTCGCGCACCGGCTGGCGGTATGCGGCCATCAGGTGGTGGTGTTTGATGCGCAAGACAAGCCCGGCGGGCTCAATGAATATGGGCTGGCGGCGTACAAAACCACCGGGGATTTTGCCCAAAAAGAGATTGCCTGGCTGCTGTCGGTCGGCGGGATTGAGCTGCGCCTTGGGCAACGGCTGGGCCAGAGCATCACCCTTGAGGGGCTGCGGGCCGGGTATGACGCCGTGTTTCTCGGCATGGGGCTGGCGGGGGTCAATGCGCTGGAGATAGCCAGCCCGCCGCTTGCGGGGGTCGAGGATGCGGTGGCGTTTATTGCCGCGCTGCGCCAGGCCGCCGACATGAGCGAGGTGGCGGTGGGCCGTCAGGTGGTGGTGATAGGCGGCGGCATGACGGCGGTGGATGCCGCTGTGCAGGCGAAAAAACTGGGCGCGCGTGAAGTCACCATCGTGTATCGCCGGGGTGAGGCGCAGATGAGCGCTTCGCACAAAGAGGTGCAGTGGGCGCAGCACAACGGCGTATTGATTCGCCACTGGGCGGTGGCGCAAGCGTTGCATGGTGAGGAGGGCAGGCTTAGCGCCGTCACCTTTGCGGTGATGCAGCCCCATGAGGGCGCGCTCGTGGCCAGCGGGGAAACCTTTACGCTCCCGGCCGATATGGTGCTGATGGCTATCGGCCAGCATTACGACCCGTTACCCGCAGGCCCGTTGCTGGCGCTGAAAAATGGCCGCCTGCGGGTGGATGACGCCGGGCGCACGTCACTGCCGGGCGTGTGGGCGGGCGGCGATTGCTGCGATGGCGGGCTGGATTTAACGGTTGATGCGGTACGTCAGGGCAAGCTGGCGGCGAAATCCATCGAACTGGCGTTAAGCGTGGATGGCCGGGTCGCGGCCAACGATACCTTATCACTCTCACTGTCAGGGCAGGAGCGTTCTCATGGCTGATTTACGCACGGAATTTCTGGGCATCAAAAGCCCTAACCCTTTCTGGCTGGCCTCTGCGCCGCCGACGGATAAAGAGTACAACGTGGTGCGCGCGTTTGAAGCGGGCTGGGGCGGCGTGGTGTGGAAAACCCTGGGGCTTGACCCGCACGTCGTCAATGTCAGCGGGCCGCGCTACGGCACGCTGCTGGGGGCCGATCGCCGGGTGCTGGGGTTAAATAACATTGAGCTCATCACCGACCGGCCGCTGCATGTCAACCTGGAAGAGATTGCGCGCGTCAAACGCAACTGGCCCGATCGCGCCGTGATTGTCTCGCTGATGGTGCCGTGCGAAGAGGCGGCGTGGCAGTACATTTTGCCGCTGGTCGAGCAGACAGGCGCAGATGGCATTGAGCTGAATTTTGGCTGCCCGCATGGTATGAGCGAGCGCGGCATGGGCGCGGCCGTCGGCCAGGTGCCGGAGTATATCGAGCGGGTGACGCGCTGGTGCAAGCAGTATTCTCGCCTGCCGGTGATGGTCAAACTGACGCCGAACATTACCGATATTCGCTACCCGGCGCGGGCGGCAAAGCGCGGCGGTGCGGATGCGGTGTCGCTGATTAACACCATCAACTCGGTGATGGGGGTGGATTTAAACCAAATGCGCATGACGCCGCATACCGGCGACAAAGGCTCTCACGGCGGTTACTGCGGCCCGGCGGTAAAACCGATTGCGCTCAATATGGTGTCGGAAATCGCCCGTGATAGGCAGACGGCAGATTTACCGATGTCCGGCATCGGCGGCATTTCTACCTGGCGCGATGCGGCGGAATTTATCGCGCTGGGCTGCACCACCGTGCAGGTGTGTACGGCGGCGATGGTACACGGCTTCCCCATCGTGCGAGACATGATAAGCGGCCTGTCCAATTTTATGGATGAACAGGGCTACCGTTCCCTGGCGGAGTTGCGCGGGCGCGCCGTCGCCAGCGTGACCGACTGGCGCTATCTAAACCTTAACCACGTCGAAAAAGCAGTTATCGATCAGGAATTGTGCATCAAATGCGGGCGTTGCTACCTCGCCTGTGAAGATACCTCCCATCAGGCGATTAGCCATGAAAAACAGGGGGAACGCCACTTTGAAGTCAAAGAAGAGGAGTGCGTGGGGTGCAACCTGTGCGCGTCCATCTGCCCGGTAGCAAACTGCATCACCATGCGCCACCTGCAACCCGGCGAGGTGGATTTACGCACCGGAAACAGCGTCAGCGGCGAATACGCCAACTGGACGACGCACCCCAATAATCCGCTCGCCACCGCCGCTGGCGCGGCCTGAACGGTCATTCGTGAATAACAGTCATGCGTGAATAACGGTCACGTGTGAATAAGGAGCCATCATGAGTACGGTATTGATTAAAGGCGGCACCGTGGTGAATGCCGATCGCCAGTTTCGCGCCGATGTGCTGTGCGTGAATGGCGTGATTGCCGCCGTCAGCGAGGCGGAAATAGCCACCGCTGAGGTGGCGGGGGCCGAGGTGATTGACGCCGCCGGGCTGTATGTGATGCCAGGTGGCATCGACCCGCACACCCACATGAACCTGCCGTTTATGGGCGCGACCACCATGGATGACTTTTACAGCGGCACGGCGGCGGGGCTGGCTGGCGGCACCACGACTATCCTGGATTTTGTTATTCCGAATCCGCAGCAGTCGCTGATGGAGGCGTACCACCTCTGGCGCGGCTGGGCGCAGAAAGCCGCTGCCGATTACAGCTTTCATGTGGCGATCACCTGGTGGGGCGAGAGCGTACACCGCGATATGGCAACGCTGGTGCAGCAAGAAGGCATCAACAGTTTCAAACACTTTATGGCCTATAAAAACGCCATCATGTGTGATGACGAAACCCTGATGAACAGCTTTCGCCGCTCGCTGGAGCTGGGCGCAATGCCGACGGTTCACGCCGAAAACGGCGAGATGGTCTACCTGTTGCAACAGGAGTTGCTCAAGCAGGGCATCACCGGGCCGGAAGGCCACCCGCTGTCGCGCCCGCCGGAAGTGGAAGGCGAGGCGGCCAACCGGGCGATTACGATTGCCGGTCTGATGGGCGTGCCGGTTTACGTGGTGCATGTCTCCTGTAGCGAGGCGGCAGACGCGATTGCCCGCGCCCGCGCCCGTGGCCAGCGGGTGTATGGCGAGGTGCTGGCAGGCCATCTGGTGATTGACGACAGCGTATACCGCGACCCGGATGCCGCCCGTGCTGCGGCGTATGTCATGAGCCCGCCGTTTCGACCCAAAGCGCATCAGGAGGCGCTGTGGCGCGGCTTGCAGTCCGGCCAGTTGCACACCACCGCGACCGACCACTGCACCTTCTGCGCCAGCCAGAAAGCGGCCGGGCAGGATAATTTCACCAAAATTCCCAACGGGTGCGGCGGGGTGGAAGAGCGCATGGCGGTTATCTGGGATGCCGGGGTTAACAGTGGCCGCCTGACACCAAGCGAGTTTGTCGCCATTACCTCGGCTAACACCGCGCGCCTGTTCAATCTCTATCCGCGTAAAGGCTGCGTGGTGCCGGGCGCTGATGCCGATCTGGTGCTGTGGGATGCCGCAGGCCGCCAGACGCTGTCGGCCAAAACCCATCACTCCCGTAATGATTTCAACCCGTTTGAAGGCCGCACCGTGACCGGCAAAGCGGCATTTACCCTCAGTCAGGGGGTGGTGGTGTATGCCAATGGCGATTTGCGCGCCCGCGAAGGGGCCGGTCGCTATCTCAAGCGCCCGGCATTCGGGCCGGATTTCAATGCGGCGGCACAGTGGGAGCGCCAGCGCGTGGCCAAAGCGGTCGCGCGTTAATCCCAAACGGTCGTGCGCGAATCCAACGCGGTCGCGCGAATAATGTCGGCACGGCGTGATGCACGCCGGGGTTCACTTGATGAGGAAGACAACATGATGAGCGATGTACTGAGCGACGCATCAGGCGTTATCGACACCCGCGATGTGCGGGTAAACGGCGAACGCCTGTGGCAATCCCTGATGACGCTGGCGCAAATTGGCGCGACGCCCAAAGGCGGCGTGTGTCGCCTGACGCTTACTGACCTTGACCGACAGGGCCGTGACTGCGTGGTGGACTGGGGCAAAGCCGCCGGATTAACGGTAACGATTGACCAAATCGGCAATGTTTTCCTGCGCCGCGCCGGGCGCAACAACGCGCTGCCGCCGATTGTCGCTGGCAGCCATATTGATACCCAGCCCACCGGCGGCAAGTTCGATGGTAATTTTGGCGTGCTGGCGGCGCTGGAGGTAATACGCACCCTGAACGATTGCCAGATAGAGACGCAGGCCCCGCTGGAGATGGTGTTTTGGACCAATGAAGAGGGCTCCCGTTTTGTGCCGGTCATGATGGGCTCCGGCGTGTTTGCCGGGGTCTTTTCACTGGAGCACGCCTATGCCGCTACCGATGTGGACGGTAAAACGGTGCGCGAAGAGCTGACGCGCATCGGTTACGTCGGGCCACAGACACCGGGCGATCACCCTATCGGCGCTTATTTTGAAGCCCATATCGAACAAGGGCCGATTCTGGAAGACGAAGGCATTGAGATTGGCGTGGTGCAGGCGGTGCTGGGCATCCGCTGGTATGACTGTGTTGTGACCGGGCAGGAGTCTCACGCCGGGCCGACGCCGATGGCGCTGCGTAAAGATGCGCTACAGGTGGCGGCGCGCATCATGCAGGAAGTGGTGGCGATAGCCGGGCGCTTTGCTCCGCACGGTCGCGGCACGGTGGGCATGGTGCAGGTACACCCGAACAGCCGCAACGTGGTGCCGGGCGCGGTGAAATTCTCTGTCGATTTTCGCAACATCAGCGATGCGCAGGTTGATGCGATGGACGCCGCATTGAAGGGGTATCTGCAACAACTTGAGCAGGAAACCGGCCTTGGTATTAGCCTGACGCAGGTCTCGCACTACCCGGCGGCCCCTTTTCACCCGGACTGCCAGGCGGCGGTGCGGCGCGCGGCGCAACAGCTTGGCTACTCGCACCGCGATATTGTCTCCGGTGCCGGTCACGATGCCGTCTACACCAGCCTGCTGGCCCCGACCGGCATGATCTTCATCCCCTGTAAAGACGGGATCAGCCACAATGAAATCGAATACGCCGCGCCCGAACAGGTGGCGGCGGGGGCTAACGTGTTGCTACATGCGATGCTGGAGCGCGCCGGTGTGGTCGCGCGCGGGCAGTAAGCGTCTGATGCGCTACACGGCACAGGGCAGCTGCCCTGTGCCGTGATGATGCGTTGTCGCGTGAGTGGCTTTAGCGGTCATTGACGGCGATGCGATGAATGGCATGCATCATTTTTTCCATACATTCATCAGCCATCGGCCCCATCAGCGCGTGCAGGCCAAGGGTATGGCCAACCCCTTCCAGCAGAGATATTTCAATATTTGGGAAATCATGGCGGTGCTCGATAAAAAAAGCATACTGCTTTTGATTATCTAATTGCGTATCCATGGTGCCGAGGAAAATGGATACGGGAAATGTGGTGTTTTTTAAATTGAACAGTTCCGGGGTAGCATCCGGCGCGAATAATTGTTTCCACCATGCATAAGCGTATTGGGTGAATGGCGCGGGCGCAGGCCAGGGGTCATCGTCGTGTTGGGCCATTGCCGCTGCTCTTTGATCTTCAAAATTTTTCATGCCTTCTGCGCGGGCGTTCTCCAGGTCGTGATAATCCCAGAACCCTTTATATGGAATAATTTTACTGATAGTGCTGATAAATGCGTGCGGGCTATTTCCATAGCCTTTTTTTATATCGTCGAATGTAATGATGCCGTTGGAGTGGGGGATATTTTTAAGCCACGTTATCTCTCTTTCATACAACTGCCATTGCATGATATCTGGCATGGAAAGCAGCGGCGGCGAGATTAACACCACGCCCTGTGGACGGATGCGGTAATGTTTAATCAGCCGGGAAATATTCATGCCCCCTTCCGAGTGGCCGAGAAGAAGGATATTTGTGGTATCACCCGCGGCTGTATATTGCGTCAGATAATCATAAATTGTGAAAATATCATCGTATTGGCTAAGTGGGGTGACGGTGCCTCGAATATCAGCATCGATAAATTGTTCAAGAAAAGCCAGGTCTTTTTTTACAATAAATTCAGGTTGATTGAGTCTGGCATCGCGCCGGTGGCTGCTGACGCCACGGCAGTCATAGCGGGCAACGGCGAGCCCTGACTCCAGCAGTTCCTGCGCCAGAGTTAAAAAAACAAAATCACTGTTGGTATGGCTTTCACCCACAAGATAATCGCGATTATGAAGCCCGGAACCAGGGCACATCAATACGATGGATGGGCTGTTTTTATCGCTGTTCGGCCAGTTAATTTGGCCATTAAGGGTGGCTTTTTTATCGCGGCTAGGCAGCGAGAATGCCTCTACGGGGTAGGTTTTATTAAGTTCATCAATAGACAAGTAATCTTTCATAACGTGCCGCCTTTGGCGTAATTGATAAATGATTTTAACACTCGCACTCAGCGTTTTTAATGAATTTTGTTGTTCGGTTTTTATGGCGGTTTTTTGATAAAGGTGCTTTTCGCCGGACGCGTTATTCCGGCGATGCTGGTTATAGAAAAGTTATGCTGAGGTTTATTTCTTTAAGCGATTTGAATTTCTCAGTGCGAATATCAGGCAAAAAAAGGAGGGTGATATGTAAATAAGAGAGTGACCTTATATAAAGATCATCAGCTATTCCAATGATGACAAGAAGGATCCCTGCGTATATCAGAAAACGGACTTTATCTTGCCTGAGAATTTTCATTGTTACTCCACAGAACACCAATGCCATGTCTTATTTTAACGCGGGGTAAACGGGCGTGACGGTTTTATGAATGGGTAAACAGTAGAACACATTGGCTGGATTGGCTCTCTGTGCCGTCTCTGCTGCGGCCCTTTTCTGCGTGCGGCGGCAAGCGACAACCGACAAGGAAAAGGGCCGTTGTGTTTAGCGCGGGCTGGCTTCACGCCGCGCCCGCGCTACCTCTTCGGCCAGAATGGCGACGCCCTGCTCGATTTTCTCCGGCTCCGGCACATAGTTCATGCGCAGGCACTGGTGGGCGTGTTCCCACTCTTGCTCCAGGCCGGGGAAGAAATAGTGGCCGGGCACCATCAGCACGCCGCGTTTTTTCAGGCGCTGGTACAGTTCATCGGTGGTGATGGGCAACTCTTTTAACCACAGCCACAGGAAAATCGCCCCTTCGGGTTTGTGGATAAGGCACACCTCCGGTGGCAGATAGCGGCGGATTATCGCAATGGTGTGTTCTACGCGCTGGCGGTAGAACGGGCGCACCACGTCGTTTGAGAGCCGCAGCAGGTCGCCGCGCCGGATCATTTCATCAGCCAGCGCCGGGCCAATCGAGCCGGGTGCCAGGCTGACAATGCCGTTCATGTTGCCAAGGGCGTCGATAACGCTTTCTGCGGCAATCACAATACCGCAGCGCGCCCCCGGCAGCCCCAGTTTGGACAGGCTCATGCACAGAATGATGTTTGGGTTCCACAGCGGTGTGGCATCGCTGAAAATAATGCCGGGAAAGGGCACGCCGTAAGCATTGTCGATAACCAGCGGGATCTGGTGTTCGCGCGCCAGCGCATCCAGATGCTGCACCTCGTCGTCGGTCAGCACGTTGCCGGTCGGGTTGGTCGGGCGGGAGACGCAGATCATGCCGATGTCATCGGTAATGTTCAGCTTTTCAAAATCAACGTGATATTTGAACTGCCCTTCAGGTAGCAGTTCAATCTGCGGGCGCACGGAAACAAACATCTCCTCATCGAGCCCCGAATCGGCATAACCGATGTATTCCGGGGCCAGCGGGAACAGCACGCGCTTGAGCTGCCCGGCGTCATTGCGCCCGGCGAACAGGTTAAACAGGTAGAAAAAGGCGCTCTGGCTGCCGTTGGTCAGGGCGATATTCTGCGGGCCAATCTCCCAGCCCAACTCTTCGCGCAACAGCGTTGCCAGCGAGTGCAGCAGGGCGTCTTTTCCCTGCGGGCCGTCGTAATTGCACAAGGCGTCTGTCAGCGTGCCTTGCGCCAGCAGGTCGCCGCACAGTTGCTGAAAATAGTCATCCATCGCGGGAATGTGCGCCGGGTTGCCGCCGCCGAGCATGATGGCTCCGGGGGTACGCAGCCCGTCGTTGAGGTCAGCCATTAACTGGGTAATACCGGAATGGCGGGTAAATTTGTTGCCGAAACGAGAGAAATTCATAAGGTGTCATTAATTATTGGTCGGTCGCAGGTAAGGCGCAACCTTAACGCGAGCGCAGATCCGGTGCAATCGGAACTGTTGCTGTTAAGCGGGTAACTCAAGTGGCGTTACCCGCAATTGGCACGCGTTCGGCGTTAAACCTCAATGGCCAGAATCGCCATAAACGCCTCGCGCGGGATATCCCGTTTGGAAAAGCCGATATTATGTTTCTTGTTCTCGCGCTGCTTGCGAATAAGCCGTTGTTTCTGCGACAGGCTGCCCTGAAACCCTTGCGCCAGCGCGCTTTTGCGCAGCGGCGGGATATCTTCACGGGCAATCACGCGGTTGCCCACTTTGGCTTGCGCCGGGACGGGGTACAGCTTGCGCGGGAGCACCTGCTTTAGCGTGTTGACGATTTGCGTGGCCCGCGCCCAGGCGTTTTGCCGGGCGATGATAAACGAAAAAGCATCAATTATTTGATTATCAAGGTAAATGTCGCAGCGCACCAGGTCGGCGCGCCGATAGCCAATAAAGGCGTAATCGAGCGTGGCGTAGCCCTGCGTCAGGGATTTCAGCTTATCGAAAAAGCCGAACACCATGTCGCACAGCGGCACATCCCAGTTCAGCGCCACCTGCCCGTTATCGAGATAGTGCATGTCGATAAACTCCCCGCGCCGCGTGGCGCAAAAGGTCATCAGCGCGCCAACATAGTCATCGGGCGTGTGCAGCGTGCAGCGCACATAAGGCTCTTCCACCCATTTCAGCGTCTCTTCGCCGGGAAAGTGTGCCGGGTTATCAATCGTCAGGCACTGCCCGTTATGCAGCGTGACCCGGTATTCCACGCTCGGTGAGGTGACGATGACGGAAATACCGTATTCCCGCTTCAACCGCTCCCGGATAATGTCCAGATGCAACATGCCGAGAAAACCGCAGCGAAAGCCCGCGCCGAGGGACGCGGAAACCTCGGGCGTGATGTGCAGCGCGGCATCGTTAAGCGAGAGTTTGCCGATGGCGTTGCGCAGGCCCTTGAGGTCGTCATCGGCGTCGGGATACAGGCCGGAAAACACCATCGGTTTCATCTCCTGATAGCGTGCAACGGGCGCTGTCGCCGGGGCATCGGCCAGGGTGAGCGTATCGCCGACCCGAATGGCCGCCGCCTCTTTCAGGCCAGCGGTGAGATAGCCGACTTCGCCGTCTCGCAACCGGGTAAGCGGCTGGCGCTGGGGGAAAAAGGCCCCGGTTTCACTGACGTCAACGCGCTGCCCTGAGGACATAAAACAGAGCGTGTCGCCGGGGCGGATAACGCCATCGACTACACGCACATGCATGATGGCACCCTGGTAGACATCGTAGTGCGAATCAAACACCAGCGCGCGTAGCGGGGCGTCGTTCCGGCCTTGCGGCGCGGGAAAATGGCGGGCGATAAACGCCAGCACCTCGGCCACGCCTTGCCCGGTTTTTGCCGACACCGCCAGCAGGTTGCTGATATCCAGTTCAGGGATTGCCGCCAGCTGGCGGGTGGTGCTGATGACATCCGCCTGCGGGCTGTCGATTTTATTGAGTACCGGCAGGATAGTCAGGCCATGCTGGCGCGCCAGACTGAGGTGCGCCAGCGTCTGTGCCTGTACCCCTTGGGTGGCATCAACCAGCAGTATTGCCCCTTCGCAAGCCGCCAGGCTGCGCGAGACTTCGGCGGAGAAATCGACGTGCCCGGGGGTGTCCACCAAATTGAACTGATAATGCTGGCCACGTGCATCCTGGTAGTTCATGCGCACGGTTTGCAGCTTGATGGTGATGCCGCGCTCGCGCTCGATATCCATGCTATCCAGCAGCAGCTCGCGCATGTCGCGTTTGGCCACCGTCGCGGTCAGCTCGATAATCCGGTCAGCCAGCGTCGATTTGCCGTGATCAATGTGGGCGATAATACAGAAGTTACGAATCAGAGAAGTGTGCATACCGAAGACCTTTTACATCATGGTTTGCCTTTCCCGGCGCACAAACCGTGCAGGAAACGGCAAACAACAGGAAACGACGCTGAAGATTCAGCGTGCGAAACAACCAAGCGATGTAAAAGTAAATAGCCGGGGCTGATGATAGAGCATGGGCGTCGGGGCTGGCAAGTCAGCGGTGCCGGGGTGCCGATGGGCTATGATGCAATAATCTGTTTTTTCTCGTTTTTTATCTGTTTCTTGTAGCTGAAGTTTTTCAGCTTCTCTCTCAGGGCTGGCGTCGCCTGAATCCACATGGGCTGAAATTCGTCAGCTAATAATGCCGTTTACCGTTATTTTTGCTGAAAATCGTCAATGATTTTTGTGCTTTCTGTGATTTGAGCGACAAAGTTAGCGCAAAAAACACCCGTTTCTATCGTCTGGTGAGGAAAGTCACAGTCTCGCCGTCGTGGGGTTTGTAGTCTTGGCTCTCGCAAGCTTAATCAATTCAGCTTAAAAAGGTGCAAAGGATGAAAAAACAACTGGCAATGGGTATCGCACTGGCGCTGGCTTCCTGGCAATTGGGGGCGCAGACCTTCGTGCTGACGGACGTGGAAAGCAGCACCGAGAAAGGCAACTGGCAGGTCAGCAGCGAGTCGCTGAAGATAAAAGATGCGCGTTTCAGCATCGAGCAAAAGGTATTGCACGGTGGCCGTCAGGAAGGCAGCAAAGTGCTCACCATTACCAGCCCGAACGGGTTGCAAATTGCCCTGAGCCCGACGCGCGGCATGGATTTACTGCATGTTACGGGCAAAAACATTCGACTGGGGTGGGATTCACCGGTCGATGAAGTGGTAAACCCGAATACCATCACGCTGGAAGGGCGCAACGGGCTGGGCTGGCTGGAAGGCTTTAATGAAATGATGGTGCGCTGTGGCTATGAATGGACAGGCCACCCCGTGACCAGCGACGGCATGATCTACACCCTGCATGGCCGCGCCGGGAATACGCCGGCGTCCAAAGTGGTGGTGGACGTGAGCGACAAAGCGCCCTACACCATCACCGTGCGCGGCTTGCTGAAAGAAAACAGCTTCAAGAAATCCAACCTCGAAACCTGGACGGAACTGCGCTATGTGCCGGGAAGCGAGTCGTTTACCGTTCATGATGTGCTGACCAACAAAGCCGACTACCCGCGCGACTACCAGATTATCTATCACAGCAACTTCGGCACCCCGATTCTGGAAGAGGGCGCGCGCTTCCTGGCACCGGTAAAAGAGATTTCACCGTTTAACGACTATGCCAAAGCGGGCCTGAAAAGCTGGCAAAGCTATAAAGGGCCGACGAAAGGCTTCGACGAAATGGTGTTTAACATGACGCCGTACGCAGATAAAGCCGGTAAAACGCTGGCTGCGCTGGTTAACCGTGCGGGTGATAAAGGCGTTTCCATCGCGTTTGATACCCGGCAGTTGCCGTTGCTGACGCTGTGGAAAAACACCGACACCGAGAAGCAAGGCTATGTCACCGGCATCGAACCCGGCACCAGCTACGCCTACCCGGTCACGATTGAGCGCCAGCAAGGGCGGGTGAAGAAACTGCAACCCGGCCAGAGCACCACGTTTGAGCTGACCTACAGCCTGTTAAGCAGCCCGGCGGCGGTGCAGCAAACCGAAGAAAAAGTGAAGGCGATTCAGGGCGACCGCCCCACCACGCTGACGGAAAAACCGATCGCGGTGGAATAAGCGTTACCCCTCACCGGGAGCGTCAGGCTGGCGGGTGTTCAGCGCCAGCCTGTATACGCATCGCCAGCTTAAGAGGCGCTCGCGAAGGCGAAGCCTTCGTCAGCCCAGCCGGTGATCCCGCCTATCATCACTTTTACCGGAAAACCGAGACGGGCGATTTTATACGCCGCCTGATCCGCACCGTTGCAATGCGGCCCGGCGCAGTAGACCACGAACAGTTTACCTTGATGCAGGGCCGCCAGCTTTTCGTGGGTTATCTCACGATGGGGCAGATGGATGGCACCGGGCAGATGTTTGTGGTTGAAGGTGTCGCGGCTGCCAACGACATGCAGCAACACAAAATCCACTTCCCCCGTGGTGATGGCGTGATGCACATCGGCACAGTCGGTTTCCAGCGCCAGTTTGTTCTGGAAATACAACGCGGTTTCTTCGCAGGGTAAAGCGGGTGTCTCAGTTACGTAGCTCATCGGTGCTCCTGATTTTTATGTCGGTATGATTTATCCGTGTCGTGTATCCATTCAGCGTCGTGTATCCAGAATCGTGTATCAATGCTGCACATCAGGATTCACGCAATTCTCCGTCACCGTGCCGGTCAGGGCGGCTATCAGGTTATCTACCGCGCAGGCCGCCATGTTGTAGCGGGTTTCGTGGGTGGCGGAGCCGATGTGCGGCAGCGCGACCACATTGGGCAGCGTCAGCAGCGGTGAGTCCACCGGGAGCGGCTCTTGCTCAAACACATCCAGCCCGGCGGCGTGCAGCGTGCCGTCGGTCAAGGCTTCAATCAGCGCCTGCTCATCCACCACCGGGCCGCGCCCGATGTTGATGAGGATCGCGCCGGGCTTCATCTTCGCCAGTTGCGCTTTGCCAATCAGGTGGCGGGTTTGCGGCGTCAATGGCAGGGTAATACACAGAAAATCCGATTCGGCCAGCAGGGTATCAAGATCGCAGTAACGGGCGTTAAAGCGGGTCTCTGCCGCCTCATGGTGGCGGCGCGCATGATAAAGCACCGGCATGCCAAAGCCGAAATGCGCGCGCTGCGCCACCGCAAGCCCGATACGCCCCATGCCCAAAATACCGAGGGTTTTGTGGTGGACATCCACGCCGAACCAGCTTTCACCGATGTTACCCGTCCACTCACCGGCTTTGACGCGCTCGGCGGATTCCAGCGCCCGGCGTGCGGTCATCAGCATCAGGGTCAGCACGGTATCGGCGACGGTTTCCGTCAGCACCGTCGGGGTGTGCATCAGTAACGCTTTCTTTTCATTGAGCGCCTCCACATCGATATTGTCGTAGCCGACCGACACGGTAGACACCGCGCGTAATTGCGGCAAATGAGACAGGTATTCGCGGCTGACGGTATAGCCAGCCCCAATAAGCCCCTCGGCGCGGGCCAGTAGCGGGTGGCCGACCGGCGGCAGCCCGTCAAATACGGAAACGGTAAAATGCTGTTCAAGTTTGCGTTGTAGCGCTTCAGGAATGTGCTTGTAGAGAATGACGTCAGGTTTCATCGTTCACTCCGGCTGAGGGGGATAAAAGCGAAATGGCATCATGAGCAACCTGCGCCAAGACTGCAAGCCGTTGCGTTAGCGCGCAGGGAAAAGCAGGTTGCTATCCTGCCAGTGCATCATCAGTAAGCAAGCCTGAGTGTCGGCCTGTTGGCTCTCCTGTACCGTCATAAAACCGTGTTTGCGGTAAAAGGCGCAGGCGCGATGGTTTTGCTGGTAAACCTCCAGGCTCAGTACCGGAAAACGCTGTTGAACATGGGCCATCAGCGCTGCCCCGGCACCGTGGCCATACAGCGAGTGGTGGACAAACAGCGCCCCGATAAAACGTTGATCCATCACGCTGATAAACCCGCCAATGCCCTGCTGAGTTTCATATACCCAGGTTTGCGCGCGCGGCAGATAGTGGTTGCGCACCAGCTCCTCGCTCTCTTGCCAGTAACCGGGGGCGATGAACGGGTGCGCGCGCGTGGTGCTCTCCAGCCACAGTGGCACCAGCGTGTCGAGGTCTTCGGTGTGATAGGCGCGGATCATGCGGTTTCGACATGGCAAAAGCAGGTGGTGACATGGTCGTTAACCAGCCCGGCGGCCTGCATAAACGCATAACAGATGGTCGAGCCGATGAAGGTGAAGCCGCGCTTTTTCAACGCTTTTGACATCGCATCAGACACGGCGGTTTTGGCTGGCACCTCCGCAAGCGTGGCCGGGTGGTTCACCTGCGGCTGGCCTGCGACAAACGACCAGATAAAGGTGGCAAAATCCTCACCCTGTTGCTGCATCGCCAGCAGAGCGCGGGCGTTGCGAATAATCGCCGTTATCTTGCCGCGATGGCGAATGATACCGGCATCTTGCACCAGACGGTCGATATCCGCTTCGGTCATGGCGGCGACGCGCTGAGGGTCAAAGTTGTGAAAGCAGTGACGATAGTGCTGGCGTTTTTTCAGCACCGTTATCCAGGATAATCCGGCCTGTTGCCCTTCCAGGCACAGGAGTTCGAACAGCGCCCGCCCATCGGTACAGGGTTTGCCCCACTCGTGGTCATGATAGTCAAGGTAAAGGGTGTCCTGCGTTACCCAGCCACAGCGTGTCATGGTTCCTCCCGTTACAACAGCATGATTGTTATCCGACAACATGATTGGCATTGATAGAGATTGTTGGTATTGATGAAGGCCGTTATGGCTCGCCGTTCGTCGGCAGAAATCATCCCCCGGATGGCCTGTGATGCAACTGGCGATGGCACAAGCCTGCGCGTTCGCGCTGATTGAAATAAAAAATAGAGATAACTGACAGGGGATTAGCACATGGGGATGGAGTGGGTTCTGGCTTATCTGGCGTTGGGCGCTGTGGTGGGGTTTATGGCCGGGTTACTGGGCATTGGCGGCGGCGGCATCATGGTGCCGGTGCTGACGGCGCTGTTTGCCGCGCAGGGCGTGGAGCAAGCGCATCTGGTGCATTTGGCGCTCGGCACCTCGATGGCGGCGATAGTGATGACGGCGGTTTCCAGCCTGCGCACCCACCATCAGCATCAGGCGGTGCTGTGGCCGGTGGTCTGGCGTATCACCCCGGCGATTCTGGTCGGTACGTTTATCGCCACCTGGCTTGCCGCCCTGCTGCCGACCCGGGCGCTGGCGATTTTCTTCTCCTGCTTTATGGCCTATGTCTCGCTGCAAATGGTGCTGAACATTAAACCGAAGCCGAACCGCCAGTTACCGGGTGTGGCCGGGCTGTCGCTGGCCGGGTTGACCATTGGCAGCATTTCGGCGCTGGTGGCGATTGGCGGCGGCTCGCTCACCGTGCCGTTTTTGAGCTGGTGTAACGTGCGCATTCAGCAGGCGATTGGCACCTCGGCGGCGGTCGGCTTGCCGATCGCACTCGCTGGCGCGCTGGGCTATATGATGAATGGCTGGCCGGCGAGCGGCCTGCCTGCGTTTAGTCTCGGTTATGTGTCGCTGCCTGCGGTGGTGCTGATTTCCGGCGTCAGCTTTTTTACTGCGCCGGTGGGCGCGCGGCTGGCGCATCGTCTGCCGGTTGCCACGCTGAAAAAAGCCTTTGCCGGGCTGTTGTTGCTGTTAAGCCTGAAAATGCTGCAAACCGTGTTCGCCGGGTAATCATCCGCCGGGCGGCTGAAGTTGTTGCCGCATTCTGGCTGTATATCTTGCACTCAGAGGGTATACTGACGCCCTCATTGTAAAAACCACTTGTATCGCGTGCGAATCCAACATGCAAAAGTTTGATACCAAGACCTTTCAGGGACTGATCCTGACGTTACAGGATTACTGGGCGCGTCAGGGCTGCACCATCGTCCAACCGCTGGATATGGAAGTCGGTGCTGGCACCTCTCACCCCATGACGTGCCTGCGCGCGCTCGGCCCGGAGCCGATTGCCGCGGCTTATGTGCAACCGTCACGCCGTCCGACCGATGGCCGCTACGGTGAAAACCCCAACCGCCTGCAACACTATTACCAGTTTCAGGTGATCATCAAGCCGTCGCCGGACAACATTCAGGAGCTGTACCTCGGCTCATTAAAAGAACTGGGCATGGACCCGACCATTCACGACATTCGTTTCGTGGAAGATAACTGGGAAAACCCGACGCTGGGTGCCTGGGGTCTGGGCTGGGAAGTGTGGCTGAACGGGATGGAAGTCACCCAGTTCACCTACTTCCAGCAGGTCGGTGGTCTGGAATGTAAACCGGTGACGGGTGAGATTACCTACGGCCTGGAACGTCTGGCGATGTACATTCAGGGCGTGGACAGCGTTTACGACCTGGTGTGGAGCGACGGCCCGCTGGGTAAAACCACCTACGGCGACGTGTTCCATCAAAACGAAGTGGAGCAGTCCACCTATAACTTCGAATACGCTGACGTGGATTTCCTGTTCACCTGCTTTGAGCAGTATGAAAAAGAAGCCCAGCAGTTGCTGGCGCTGGAAAAACCGCTGCCGCTGCCTGCCTACGAGCGCATTCTGAAAGCCGCCCACAGCTTTAACTTGCTGGACGCGCGCAAAGCCATTTCCGTAACCGAACGTCAGCGCTACATCCTGCGGATCCGTACCCTGACCAAAGCGGTGGCGGAAGCCTACTATGCCTCCCGCGAGGCGCTGGGCTTCCCGATGTGCAACCGTAAACAGAGCTGAGAGGCCGCGATGACAGACAAAACATTTTTGGTGGAAATCGGCACCGAAGAGCTGCCGCCGAAGGCTTTGCGTACCCTGGCACAGGCGTTTGCCGCCAACTTTACCGCTGAACTGGACGCCGCCGGGCTCGGTTATCAGTCGGTCAACTGGTTCGCCGCGCCGCGCCGTCTGGCGCTGAAAGTGGCCGGTTTAAGTGCCTCCCAGCCGGACAGAGAAGTAGAAAAACGCGGCCCGGCCATCGCGCAGGCGTTTGATGCCGAAGGCAACGCGACCAAAGCGGCCGAAGGCTGGGCGCGCGGTTGCGGCATCACCGTCGCGCAGGCTGAACGCCTGACCACCGACAAAGGCGAATGGCTGCTGTTCCGTGCGCAGGTGAAAGGCGAAGCGGCGCAAACGCTGCTGCCAGGCATGGTCAGCACCGCGCTGGCGAAGCTGCCTATCCCGAAACTGATGCGCTGGGGCGACAAAGAGACCCAGTTTGTGCGCCCGGTACACACCGTGACGCTGCTGCTGGGCGATGAACTGATCCCCGGCACCGTGCTGGGCATTGATTCCGCCCGCGTGATCCGCGGCCACCGCTTTATGGGCGAGCCGGAATTCACCATCGATAACGCCGACCAGTACCCGCAGATTCTGCTGGAGCGCGGCAAGGTGCTCGCTGATTACGAGGCGCGTAAAGCCAAAATCAAAGCCGATGCCGAAGACGCGGCGCGCAAGATTGGCGGCAATGCCGATTTGAGCGACAGCCTGCTGGAAGAAGTCACCTCGCTGGTGGAATGGCCGGTGGTGCTGACGGCAAAATTCGAAGAGAAATTCCTGGCTGTACCGGCGCAAGCACTGGTGTACACCATGAAAGGCGACCAGAAATACTTCCCGGTTTACGACAACAGCGGCAAGCTGCTGCCGAACTTCATCTTTGTTGCCAACATCGAGTCGAAAGACCCGCAGCAGATTATCTCCGGTAACGAAAAGGTAGTGCGCCCGCGTCTGGCGGATGCCGAATTCTTCTTCAATACTGACCGCAAAAAACGCCTGGAAGATCATCTGCCGCGTCTGGAAACCGTGCTGTTCCAGCAACAGCTCGGCACGCTGCGCAATAAAACCGACCGTATCGCGGCGCTGGCCGGTTGGGTCGCCGGGCAGATAGGCGCTGATGTCAATCACGCCAAACGCGCGGGCCTGCTCTCCAAGTGTGACCTGATGACCAACATGGTGTTTGAATTCACCGACACCCAGGGCGTGATGGGGATGCACTACGCCCGTCACGACGGCGAAGCCGAAGACGTGGCCATTGCGCTAAACGAGCAGTATCAGCCGCGTTTTGCCGGTGATGAACTGCCGTCTTCACCGGTGGCTTGTGCGCTGGCGATCGCCGACAAGATGGACACGCTGGCGGGGATTTTCGGCATCGGCCAGCACCCGAAAGGCGATAAAGACCCGTTCGCGCTGCGCCGTGCCGCGCTCGGCGTACTGCGCATTATCGTGGAAAAACGCCTGCCGCTGGACTTGCAAACCCTGACCGAAGAAGCGGTACGTTTGTACGGCGACAAGCTGACGAACGCCAATGTGGTAGACGATGTGATTGAATTCATGCTGGGCCGCTTCCGCGCCTGGTATCAGGAAGAAGGTCACAGCGTGGATACCATTCAGGCGGTGCTGGCGCGTCGTCCGACCCGCCCGGCGGATTTCGACGCCCGCGTGAAAGCAGTCAGCCATTTCCGCACGCTGGAACAAGCCGCTGCGCTGGCGGCCGCCAACAAGCGCGTCTCCAATATTCTGGCCAAATCCACCGAAACGCTGAACGACAGCGTGCAGGCGGCGTTGCTCAAAGAGAACGAGGAGATCCAACTGGCGACCTACGTCACTGCGCTCACCAGCAAGCTGGCACCGTGGTTTGCCGAAGGCCGTTATCAGGAAGCGCTGGCGGAACTGGCGCAGTTGCGTGAGTCAGTCGATAACTTCTTCGATAAGGTGATGGTCAACGCTGATGACGCGCAGGTGCGTATCAACCGCCTGACGCTGCTCAACGAACTGCGCAACCTGTTCCTGAAGGTGGCGGATATTTCGGTGTTGCAGTAATCCTCCGGTCAGCCGGGCGGTATTGCGCCGCCCGGTGCTGATGACTTGTGATGTTAAGCATCACCACTGACGGGGCTGCGGCCCCGTTTTTTATGCAAGCTGGCGCAGCCACAGCACCGCCGCCGCATACACCCCGATAGCGACAATACTCAGGCATGTGCCGCAGGCAATCAAAAACAGAGGTTTTGCACCGGGTCGCGGGTCTGGAGACGGCTGACCAGCAACATCACCCCCATCATGACTATCATGCCCAGCATAATCACGAACACCCCGGCGCGGTGGGTGGCAATATGAAAAATGATCACCAGCGGAATAACGATTTTTGTCAGCAACGCCGATGCGCGCCCTTTAATATCAAGCGGCGTATGCCCGGCAAGAAACCCTATCAGCAGATAAAGCCGCGGAGAGAAAATGGCTATCGACATGGGGAGGCTCCGTGGGGCGCACCGCCGCCCGTGACTGGCGGTGTAATCCTGGTGGTGTGATGTTGTCGGTATAATAACAGCGCGGCGTCAGGTTGCTGCTTTCAGCCAGCCTGTCAGCACGCTCTTTTCTTTTAAAAACAGGCTCAAGTCCGGGTGGCTGCGCATGTGTTCATGGTTAGGCTGTTGGGCATGGCATTCGATACACAAGGCTTGCAGGTTACTGTGCTGGTTTTCATTTTTCTGCCCATTACGGTGGTGGACATGCAAAAAGCGCCGCAGCCGCGTTGCGCTGAGGTCGGCATGACAGGCTTCACAGTGCCAGTTTTTCGCCTCCCGAAATTGGCTCGATATCAGATGAAAATCTGATGAATAGGTATTGGTTGGCGCGTCTTTATCGGTATATTGCGGCCGGTATGTGCTGGCCGAATGCGGGTATTTTGCAAAGAATTCTTTTAAATCAAAATGCTCAAAAATATGATTTTTTTCCTGGTAAGACTTTGACGCATATCCTTGCCAGTTGAGGGTATTCAGGCAAAGTTTACAAACATCCAGTTTTGCCTCCTCCGCGTTCCATTCCTTTCCTGATGAATTCGCACGTTTTATGGTAAAAATACCATCACTTCTTGTGGCGACAACATATCTGTTGCTGTGGTTCTTTTGCCACATTTCTTGCAGCTTACTGCAATTGGCTAAATGATATTTAGGCAGGCTGACTCTGTCACCGTATGATGCAATATCCCGAATATGCAGAATAACTTTTTTATTATGATAATCGATGGTGCCGTTTTTATTAAAAATAATATCGTCTATGGTGACATCCATACCGACGGTGGCAAGAATTTCATCAATATCGAGTTTTTTTATTTTCAACTCAGCGATAGGCGGCACCAGCTCTGCCTGCATAGCGGAGCGTAGTTGATTAAAATTATCCACCAGCAAAAAATCGGTCAGGCCGGAAATCAGAAACTGGCTCATCGTTATTTCCCGCCTTTTTCCAGGATATTTTTTTCTACGATATTAGCAACCTGGCGCTCAACATTGGTTCTGACCCGAAATTCCACCCGCTGGGAACGGGCCTGATCTTCCGTTTGGTCGGGGGAGGTAATCACTTTGCCGTCGGCATCCACCGGGCGGGCGGAAGAAAAACCGATGGCGCGGACATGGGTTTTAAACCAGCTAAAAGAAGGCTTCGACGGGGAAACCACCGGCATATTCATAATATATTCCAGCGTTGAACGGGTGCGGGACTGGGATAATTCCATATTATGAAAATAGGCGTCTTTATCGTTTACGCCGGTGCGCCACACCGTTGAAGTATGGCCCTCAATGCGAATCTCTTCGATATTTTCGATGTATTTCGGGTCGGTCATTATTTTCAGGTAGCGTGGAATAAATTCATCAAGAATGGTTTTAAATTCAGGCTTCAGTTCCGCCGAGCTGGTGGTAAACAGAATATTCGGTTCCTGAAATCGCACGGTGAGATCCTGGTCAATGGTGGCATGCCAGCGTTTTAAATCATCTTTAAACTCATGCTGCAACGCTTGCCCTAACCCCTGTAGCGTATTTTTATACACCGACGGGATTTTCACCATGTCTTGAACTTTTATCATGTAGATCAGCGAGATGAGCAGGAAAATCATCATCAGTGATGTCATTAAATCGCTCAGGCTTATCCAGAAATCTTCTTTGGTCTGTTTTGGTCGAGCTAACAGGGGGTTGGCCATCGTTTTATGCCCTCAGCGCTTCAGATAACCGCACCACCTCTTTTAAACGCTCGGTAAGCGGGGTGTAATCCTGCGTGAATTTGTTAGAGAGCGAAGCCAATTGTTGACCCAGCGAATCGAGCGATTTTTTCAGCGCATCGGATAAGGCCGCATCCAGTGCCGTGACCTGTTTTTTCGTATTTTCAGTCATGTCGGTGATATTCGTGGTAATGGATTCATTATGGCGTTGAATATATTGCGTCATCTCTTGTGACATGCTGGTCATTAATTGCTGTAACTGAGTGCTGGCTTTTTGTATTGTCTCGTTGGTTTTTATATTCTGCTCATTGACGTTATGCGCCATATTTTCCGCACTGAGCGTCATCTGCGCAGTGAAATGGCCGACGGAGGATTGCAAGGTTTGAGTGGCACCCTGTAAATGCTCGGTTATGATATTTGCTGACGCCTGCGCGCCGTGCTGAATATGGGTAATCATCTCCGAAACCCTGCTTTCTATTTCAGGAATGCCGCTTTTCGTCACATCAATAACGCCCGCCAGCTCGCTGAGGTTCGCTTCTAATGCCTGCTCAAGCGCAGAAAATGCACCAATGGTGCGTTCAATATTTGCCGCTGTCTGGCTAAAAGACTGCGCATGTTCAACAACCTGTGAGAAGCTTTCGCCCGCCTGCTGCATATTGGCGGTGGTCTGGGTTTGTTGGGCGATCATTTCCTGCATTTGCTGGCGATACTGCTCTTGCCAGTCATTAATTTTCCCCACGGCGGCGTTGAGTTGTTTAAAGTTTTCGCCAAACTGGTCGCTGATTTTTTCATTGAAATCACGAATCACTGCTTTTAGTGCATCGATCAGTGCATTAGAGTTATTTTCCGCCTGCGTGTTGGCAAATTCGACAAACGCTTTATGCAAATGGCTTAATTGATCGTTTTGGTCGCTACTAATTAATTTAAGTTGGGTTAACAATGAGGCTTCTTCATGACCGACCAGCGAGTAATGTAATTTATCCAGCGATTTGCCGGAGAGTTGCAGTTGCCTGACGATATCGTCAATGGTGGCATCTTGCACCGGTGTATCGGCAGCGGGAGCTTTAGCGCCCCAAAAGGTATAGCGGAATTTTATTGTCAAAGCGGAAAATACGCCGAGAGCAGAGGCCAAAAACGCTGTTTTTATACCATTAATCAGATTTGGCAGGCTATTTTCAACATCGTTCATATTGAAATCCAGCAGCCCTAATGTAATACCCAGGAATGTTGCAAATATGCCAATGGTAATTAACATTCCGGGAGCTTCATGCGCATTCTTTTCTGTAAATTTGACATGAAAGATGACGCAGAAAACAATAATAATAAAAGCAAATAACACCGTATCGTATGGGTGAATATAATTCATAGTATTACACGCTGTGTTAAAGGATAAGCCAATTGCCAGCACGGGGCTGAGTATAAAAACAGCAGAATACCGTATCCTGAAAAAATTAAAAAAACTTAATTCTTTAATTATTAAAGAAAAAACAATTGCGTGTCGTCACTATCAATCCGCGTTCGTCTGTGGGGTGTTCACCGGCAGGCCAGTGCCTGCCGGTGAAGGGGAATTACGCTTCAGCGGGGGTGATCACCATCAGTCGTTGCCCGGCCTGAACCTGTTGCCCGGCGTGCCGCAACTGGCTATGCAGTGTGCCCGCGACAGGGGCGAGGATCGGAATTTCCATTTTCATCGACTCCAGAATCCCGACCACTTGCCCGGCGCTGACGCGCTCGCCGGGCGCTATCAGCCATTGCCACACGCTGCCCGCCACCTGGCTTTCCACCGCGTGGCCGCCTTCCGGCACGGCGTCATCAGGTTCGGGTTCGTCTTGCAGGCGACTGTCAAAGGTGAATTGGCCGTCGGCGCGCCAGCGAGCCAGCTCGGTTTCAAACGCGTGCTGGCGCTGGCGTTCAAACGCGGCAATCTCCGCATGTTGTTCGGTGAGCCTCTGCTGATACTGCGCCAGACTAAACTCGCCCTCCTCAATACGCAGCGGGTAATCTCCCCACGGAAAACGCTCACGAATGCTCAGCAGTTCCTCTGCGCTGACCGGGTAAAAGCGAAGCTGATCGAAGAAACGCAGCAGCCAGGGTTGCCGGAATGCATCGGTTTGTCGATCGCGGTTCCACATCTGCAAGGTGCGGCCAACAAACTGATAGCCGCCCGGCCCTTCCATACCGTATACACACAGATACGCGCCGCCGATGCCGACGGAGTTCTCCGCCGTCCAGGTGCGGGCCGGGTTGTATTTGGTGGTGACTAAACGATGGCGGGGGTCAATCGGGGTGGCGACCGGTGCGCCCAGATAGACATCCCCCAGTCCCATCACCAGATAGCGGGCATTAAAGACGATGTCTTTAACCTGCGCCACATCATCCAGCCCGTTGATACGGCGGATGAATTCGATATTGCTGGGGCACCAGGGCGCGCCGGGGCGCACCGACTGGGTATAGCGGGTGATGGCGTCGCGGCAGGCCGCATCATCCCAGCTTAACGGCAGCCACAGGGTGCGAGAGGGCACGGTGGCGTGTTGCAGGTTGCCGAGCGCATCATCGGCGTGCCGCAGGTGCGCCAGCAACGGCTCGCGCGGGCATTGCAGGCTGTCAAAGTGGACTTGCAGCGAGCGGATGCCCGGCGTGAGTTCCTGTATACCGGGCAGCGGGTGGCGCTCCAGCCACTGCATTAAGGCGTGGACGCGAAAACGCAGGGCGATATCGAGCCGGTGCTCGCCATATTCCAGCAGGACAAAGCTGTCACCGGCGGCGCGGCAGGTAACGGCGGGGCGATCGTCACTGGCGGGGCGCTGATACAGCACCGGTGAGGTAATCGTGGCTGGTGTGCTGGTGCTGGTGCTGGTGCTGGTGCTCGGGCAGGCGGCAAGGTCGGCTTCGGCGGCCCGTGCCAGTGCATCGGCCTGCGCCAGGGTGACGGGCACAAAACGCAGACTGTCACCGGCTTTGAGTTGGCCGAGTTGCCATAAATCGGCCTGGATGACGGTCGCCGGGCAGACGAAACCGCCCAGCGATGGGCCGTCCGGCCCCAGAATAACCGGCATATCGCCGGTGAAGTCCACCGTGCCGAAGGCGTAGGCATTGTCGTGAATGTTAGACGGGTGCATCCCCGCTTCCCCGCCGTCGGTGCGCGCCCACTGCGGCTTCGGGCCAATCAGCCGCACCCCGGTGCGACTGGAGTTGTAGTGTACCTGCCAGTCGGCGGCAAAGAAGGTGTCGATGTCGTCCGGGGTGAAGTAGTCCGGCGCGCCGTGCGGGCCATAGATAACGCGGATTTGCCAGTGGTTGTGCCAGTCCGGTTGCGGCAGCGCTGCATCAAGGTGCGTGAGCGCAGGGGCGGCCAGATGCAACACATCGCCTGCGCGCAGCGCGCGACCGGCATGGCCGCCGAATTTGCCAAGCGTAAATGTGCTGCGGCTGCCGAGGTAGGTCGGGCAGCCCAGCCCGCCTGCCAGCAGCAGGTAACTGCGGCAACCGGCCCCGTCAATAGCACCGAGGGTGAGGGTTTGCCCGGCGCGGGCGGCATACACCTGCCAGCCTGTCAGCGGGGTGTCATCGAGCTGCGCTGCGATGGCCGCACCGGTAATCACAAAGGCGCAGTCGTGGTTAAAACGCAACGTCGGGCCGCGCAGGGTAATTTCGAGCCCGGCGGCGTCCGGGGTGTTGCCCAGCAACTGGTTGCCAAGGCGAAAAGAGCGGGTATCGAACGGGCCGGAAGGCGGCACGCCGACATGCCAGTATCCGGTGCGGCCGGGGGCATCCTGCACGGTGGTGAGCGTGCCGCCGCCAAGGACATCCAGCGTTGCCGGTTGCCATGCCACGCTGCCCAGCGTCGCGGTGATAATGGCTCCGCGTCTGACCGTTGGCAGGGTCAGCAGGTGGCGTAGCCAGGCAAGATTGGTTTCGATGCCGTACAACGATGTGGCGTCCAGCGCTCGCGTCATACCGTCGAGGGCGGCGTCGCGGCTGTCGCTGTGTACGATAATTTTTGCCAGCATGGGGTCGTAGAACGGCGACACTTCGCTGCCGCTGTCCAGCCAGTGGTCGATGCGCAGGGTCAGGCCGTGCAGCGCCTCTGGAAACGCGACCTGACTGAGCAAGCCTGCGCAGGGCTGGAACTGTTTGGCCGGGTCTTCGGCATAAACGCGCACCTGAATAGCGTGGCCGTGTGGGGTGGTGACAAGCTGTGGCAGCGGCGGCAGGCAGCCTGCGCCCAGCTCCACCATCCACTGCACGATATCCACGCCGTACACCATTTCGGTGACGCCATGCTCAACCTGCAAGCGGGTGTTGACCTCTAAAAACCAGAACTGTTTGGCGTTTTCGTCATAGACGTACTCTACGGTGCCTGCGCTGCGATACCCCACCGCCTGGCACAGCCGGATGGCGGTGGCGTGCAGCTCGGCGCGTACCGCGTCGCTCAGGCCGGGGGCGGGCGTCTCTTCCAGCACTTTCTGGTTGCGACGCTGGGCGGAGCAGTCGCGCTCGCCAAGGGCGATGACATTGCCCTGGCCGTCGCCGAAAACCTGTACTTCGATGTGGCGGGCGCAGGCGATGAATTTTTCCAGAAACACGCCATCATCGGCAAAGTTGTTGCCCGCCAGCCGTTTAACGCGGGTAAAGGCCTCGGTCAGTTGCGGTTCGTCATCGCAGCGCTGGCATCCCGATGCCGCCGCCCCAGCGGTGCTCTTTAACATCACGGGATAACCGATGTGGCGCGCCTGCTTGCAGGCGGCGTCCAGCGAGGTGAGCAGGCCGCTGCCCGGTAGCAGGGGAACGGCATTCTGCTGTGCCAGCGCGCGGGCGCGATGTTTCAGGCCAAAGGCTTCCATGTGTGCGACGGTCGGGCCAAGAAACACCAGCCCCGCCTGTTCGCAGCGGGTAACGAACTGGCTATTTTCGCTGAGAAAACCGTAGCCGGGATGAACAGCCTGCGCGCCGCTGGCAGCGGCGATGTGCAGCAATTTTTCCTGATCCAGATAGGTGTCGCGCACCGGGCCGTCGCCCAGCGACCAGGCTTCATCGGCCTGACGCACATGCAGCGAATGGCGGTCGGCTTCGGCATACACGGCAATGGCTTTAACGCCCATTTTCTTCAGGGTGCGGATAATACGCACCGCAATTGCGCCACGGTTGGCAATCAGTACGCGCTCAAACATGACAAGCTCTCTTGCGGGCAGGTCGTCCTGCGGGGTGTTGGACGCATGGTGCGGGTCGTCCCGCGCGTCGCGCTTGCGCCGGGTGGCGTTTCCGGTCTGGTGTTCTGGGGGAGTCCGGCGTGGGGGCTTATTGTGTGCGTTGACCGGTGTCCCCGTCCTGCCAAATGGCAATCTCCACCGGCGTTGGGTTGTAGCCGTTGCACGGGTTATTTAACTGCGGGCAGTTGGAGATAAGCACCAGCACGTTCATTTTCGCCACCATTTCCACATATTTGCCCGGGGCGGAAATGCCATCGGCGAAGGTCAGCCCGCCGTCGCGCGTCACCGGTACGTTCATGAAAAAATTGATGTTGTGGGTGATGTCGCGCTTGGTCAGGTTAAATTGCGGATGTTGGGCGATAGCCAGCATCCAGCTATCACGGCAGGCGTGCATATGGCGCTTTTCCAGATCATAACGCACGGTGTTGCTCTCGGTGGCGCAGGCCCCGCCGAGGGTGTCATGCCGTCCGCAGGTATCGGCGACGATTTCCAGCATCGGCCGGTCTTCGTTAGAGCGCAGAATGCTGCCGGTGGTGAGAAACACTTTGCGCTGGCCGCGCAGGGTATCGGTGACGCTATAGCGCTCGGCGGTGTCGTCGGCGTTATAAAACAGCGTATCCGCCGCCTGATTGCCTTCAAGATCGGTAATGCGCAGCGTCTGGCCAGCGTCCAGACGCTGCAGCCAGTAGTCGCCGGCTGCAATGGTGGTGCGACAGACCGCCGTGGCCGGGTCGCGGGGACTGGTTGTTATCATCATCAGACTCCTTGTGGTTGTTCAGCCAGATAGTAGAGCGTGTTGTTGCGCAGCCCGCGCTGGTTTTCCGGGCGCTCCAGGCAGTGTGCGGGCAGCGGTGCGCGCCGGTGGTCAATGGCTATCGACACCGGATGGCGCGGATAGGTGCGGGCATCGCTCAGTGGGTGCGGGCAGGTGTGCAGGATCACCAGCGTGTCCATGGCAAAACGCAGCGTGACGCTGGCCCCGGCCTGACCCTGACGCTCAAGCCGCAGGTTGCCGTCGTCATCGCTGGCAACCTGGGCGAAAAAGTTAACGCAGGCGGCCATATCGCGCTTGCCAAGGCCGTATTTCGCCAGCTCGACCAGAAAACTGTCGTAACCGTTCTGATGACGATCGTTACGCGCCTGTTGGTAGTTCAGCTCGCCGAACTGGCGTGCGACCTGTTGTGCCTGGCTCGCGCCGCAGACGGTTTCATGCCAGCCGAAGCTGTCGGCTTCAATGGCGCAGAAAATGCGCCCCATATCGGAATAGAGGCAGTGGCCGGCGGTTAGCTTAAAGGTGTGCTGGCATTTCAGGCTGTCTGGCGCGTTGTAGCGCTCCAGCGGATTTTCCGGGTTATAAAACAGCATGCCGACGTTGGCTCCGCCGCTGGTATCGGTCAGCGTCAGCGCGGTGCCCCGGCGCATAATCAGCGACCAGTGCGACCCGGCGGGCAGTTCGGTCTGGTAACACGTGTTCATGTCAAAATCGCTCATGATGTTCTCCTCTCAGGCGACGTGACGCCGCCCGTTCATCAATTCGCCCACCGAGGCGCGCACCCCGGCAGGGGCGCGATCGAGCGGCAGGTCGTAGGTAATACTGGCTCCCCAGGCATCGGGGGCGTGCGCATCCTGACGGAGCTTGTCGAACACCCACAGCCGGGTGCCGAGCGAAAACCCCTCTTTCAGGTCGTGGGTTATCATAAAAATGGTCAGACGGTGTTCCTGCCATAACTGACTGATGAGCTGGTGCATTTCGCCGCGAATGCCGGGGTCGAGCGCACCGAACGGTTCATCGAGCAGCAAAATGCGCGGGCGTTTGAGCAGCGCCTGTGCCAGCGCCAGCCGCTGTTGCATCCCGCCGGATAGCTGGTGCGGGTATTTTTCGGCGGCTTGCGCCAGACCGACCTGATGCAACATCGCCATCGCGTCATCGCGGATGGCCTGACGCCTGGCTCCCCACACCCGGCCAAGCCAGCGGGCTTTGGCAAATTCCGCGCCGAGCATCACGTTCTCCACCACGCTGAGGTGGGGGAAGACTGAATAGCGCTGAAACACCACACCCCGGTGTTCATCCGGTTCTTGCGGCATCGGCTTGCCATCCAGCAGTAACTGGCCGCTGCTGGGGTGCTCCGTGCCCAGTAACATGTTGAGAAAGGTGGTTTTGCCACAGCCGGAGGCCCCGACAATCGACACGAACTCCCCTTCGTCAACCGAAACGTTAAGCCGCTCCAGCACCACCTGGCTGCCGTACTCTTTGCGAATATTTTTCAGTGTTAATAACGACATAGCTTCTCTGGCTCTCTTGTTGTCGGCGGCTTATTTCGGGTAATACCAGGGCCAGCCGCGACGGCTGATGAGTTTGAGCAGCGCATCAAGCAGGAAGGCCAGCAGCGTTATCCAGGCGACGTAAGGCAAAATCACGTCCATCGCCAGATAACGGCGCATCAGGAAAATGCGGTATCCCAGCCCGTCTGTGGCGGCAATCGCTTCGGCGGCAATTAAAAACAGCCAGGCGGAACTGAGCGACAGGCGCACGGCATCAAGCAGGCGCGGCATCAGTTGCGGCAGGATCACCCGCCAGAGGATCTGGCCGCTGTGGCCGCCGAGGGTTTGCGCTTTCACCAGTTGCTCGCGCGGCAGCGTCTGAATGTAGAGCTGTAAGTCGCGGATAATAAATGGCGTGATGCCGATGGTTATCAGCACCACTTTGGCGACTTCACCCAGGCCAAAGCAGATAAACAAAATCGGCAGTACCGCCAGCGGTGGCACCAGCGCAAACAGCGTTATCAGCGGTGAGAGCGTGGCGCGCACCACCGGCAGCGCGCCGCACAGCAGGCCAAACACCAGCGCCAGCAGGGCGCTTAACCCGACGCCCGTTAACAGGCGCAGCAGGCTGGCGGCGGTGTCTGTCCACAGCAGGTATTCGCCCGTGCGCTCGTTGGGCTCCAGCGCCATGCGGTGAATGGCATCGCTCATGGCACTGAAGCCCGGCAGCAGTTTGTCGGCGGCGTTGAGCGACAGCCGGGCGTCGGATGCCATCAGGTAGACCAGCAACAGCGCCAGTAATGGCAGAAACCCCATCATGCCGCGTGTCAGCGGGAGCGGCTGGTAGTTGATCAGTTTACGCATCCGACATTCCCCTCGGTTTACAGCTTGTGGTCAGCAGCAAGTTTCAGGAACTCATCGCTAAAGCGCAGCTTGATGTTGCCCGTGTTGCCCCAGACCCCCGATGGCGTGCTGACCCCGACGACATTTGCGCCCGGCGCGTTATCGCCAAGCAGGCCGTGACGAAACGAGAATTCGGCCACTGACTGCATGGTGGTTTTGAGCTGGGCGTTTTCGACAAAGCTCAGGGCCAGTTGTGGCGTATCAAACAGGTGGGTGGCGGCAAGCTGTTCATCAAAGCCGGGCAAGTCTGTTCCCGCAGCCTGGCCCATCGCGGTGCGGGCCTGACGGGCGCTGGCGCTATCGCCAGACATGGCTTGCAGGGTTTCATACCAGGCACCGGTCAGCGCTTTGCCAAGCTCCGGGTGCTTTTGCAGCGTGGCGGTGTTGACGACCAGTAAATCGAGAATTTCGCCGGGGATCTGGGCTGATGAAAAGGCTAACTGGCTACCCGGTTGTTTTTTGGCGGCAGCCAGTAACGGGTTCCAGGTCACAATGGCTTGCACATCCGGGGTGCCGAAGGCGGCGACCAGATCGGCATCCGCCGTGTTTACCACCTTGATGTCCTTCTCGCTCATGCCATTTTTTTCCAGCGCGCGCGCCAGCAAATAGTGAGAGACCGATAACTGCACCAGATTAATCGGCTTGCCTTTCAGGGCAGTGAGGCTGTTGGTGCCTTTAATCAGAATGCCGTCGTTGCCGTTTGAGTAATCACCGACGATCAGCGCGGTGCTGTCTACGCCGCCTGCCGCCGGGATGGTCAGCGCGTCCATGTTGGTCATGGCGCAGCCATCGAAGCCGCCAGCGGTGTATTGATTAACGGATTCGATATAGTCGTTCACTTGCACGAACTGGATGGCGATACCGTATTTATCGGCCCATTTTTTGATGATGCCCTGTTGCTGGGCGTAGTCCCAGGGCATCCACCCGGCATAAATAGACCAGCACAGTTTGAAGGCCGGTTTGCCTTCGGCCTGTACGCCAAGGCTACACAGCGCCAGGGCGCAAAGAAGTAAGACGCGTTGAAGGGTTTTCATGGTGAGATGTCCTCTGACGTTGGGCGCAAGCATAAACAGCAAAACAGCAGGAGGGCGGCGAGCATCGACTCGCTGTATCCTCCCGGGCTTTTATCCCGCCGTGTAACCGCCAGAGGGCGGTCGGTAACTCTCGGACCTGCGCCATCACAGCCGGAACCCTAGTTACCCATTTCCAAATTGTCTGGCGACACCGGTTGCCCGCTATCGCTCCTGCCTGAATAAGTGTTAAGCAAAAAATCTGCCATGTTGTGTTTTGTTTCTCGGAAAACGTGGTTGCAGGAGGCGATTTTTTATTTATCAATAGCTTATTTTTCTATTCGCGGTGGGTTTTACCGGAGCTGAGCGGGCGGGCTGACCGGTGAGGTTGTGCCTCATGCACCGTTTACGTGCAGAGCGTGAAACGGGTGCGATGTGTTTGGGCAAGGATGACAAAAGCAGGAAGGCGCGCGAGGCAACAGGGTGTGGGGGGAGATTATTGGCAAAAGGGAGGATTCTGTACGTCGTCTGTACCGATCCAGCGTAGAATAGGCCCCCCGCATGTCTCCTTTGGTAAACTTTGTATGAGGAGCAGCCCGGATGCCGGTGACATTGCGGCTGAGCGGTGCGCGGCAGCGGGCTTGGATAACAGTAATGACCTGCTGACACAGGGTGTTGCCGGGTTGTGGTGGTGAAATCAAACAGGAGTCGTAATGATGTTGGCGGATTACCGTTCGCGCTGGCTGCTGCCAGTGATTATGTTGGTGACGGCATTGCAATTGTCAGCCTGTGGCGACAAAGATAAAGAAGCGCGTCAGGCGTTTACCACCTTCTTGCAGGGTATTTCTCAGCAGGAAGGGCGTCAGTTGCCTGCCTTGTCTGAACAACAAAAACAGAGTTTTGGGCGTTTTACTCAGGATTACGCCGTGATGACGTCGTTTAATCAGCAGTTGGATCAGGCGTTGGCGGGCAGCCTGACACCGGTGCTGGAAGCGATGTCACGTATTCGCGTGCCGCAGGATTATGTGGCCCAGCGTGACAATTTACGCCAGGCACTCGGTGCGCTGAACATGTTGAGCCCACAGGTGCAAAGTGCCAAAACGCAGGCGGATACCGCCCGTCACGTGCTCAAGCAAACCGAAGAGCTACAGGCCATTTATGACAAGGTTTACAATCGTGCGGTTTCGTTGCCCGCCAATGCGATGGTAACCGTGGTTCCAGCCAGCACCGCCTTTGCCCAGAGCGTGATGCAGGTGGGCGACTATCTTCAGGCTCAGGGGAGTCAGGTGGTGTTTGGCAACAATGGTGTGCAGTTTCACACCCCACAGCAGGTGGAGCAATACAACGGCATGATGACGGATATTGCCAGTCAGCAGCAAAAATTGTACACCACTCTGAAAGCGCAAAATTTCCTGCCTCACTGAATGAATCAAGGGATTGCGCGATAACCCGTGTTACAACGCAGCCGTTATAACAAGGGCAACCGTGTGGTTGCCCTTGCTGTTTGCGCGTATCTGACGTTCGCTCTGATTACTTTCTATAGGGTAACGAGGCGTGAGGGCTGGCAAGCGGTAAGCTGTGGCTGGCAGAGGGTAGCTCATGGGTTGACGAGAGGCGGAACGCGGATACCGTGTTGGAGAGGATCACGGCTTGATCTTCCAGTGAGCTGGCCGCCGCAGAAGACTGCTGAACCAGTGCGGCGTTTTGTTGCGTGGAGCTATCCATCTCGACAATCGCCTGATTAACCTGTGCAATACCCCGGCTTTGCTCATCAGAGGCAACGGTTATTTCCCCCATGATGTCATGTACATGCGTGACGGCAGTAACAATTTCCTGCATGGTTTTACCGGCAGAATGCACCAGATGTGCCCCTTTCGTCACCTGTTCAACCGAGGTGGAAATCAGCCCTTCAATTTCTTTGGCGGCTTGTGAACTGCGCTGGGCCAGATTGCGTACCTCGTTGGCCACGACTGCAAAGCCACGCCCCTGCTCACCGGCACGGGCAGCTTCGACGGCTGCGTTCAGCGCCAGAATGTTGGTCTGGAAGGCAATGCCGTTAATAACAGAGGTGATTTCTGCGATGCGTTTTGAGCTGCCTTCAATTTCAGACATGGTTTGCACCACATTTTCCACCAGCTTACCGCCTGACTGTGCCGTGTGTGTGGCATCCAGTACCAGCTTATTGGCCTGATGCGCGTTGGCAGCGTTCTGTTTCACGGTGGAGGTCAGTTCTTCCATGCTGGCCGCCGTCTGCTCGACGGATGCCGCCTGTGATTCCGTTCGGGCCGCGAGATCGTTATTGCCGGTGACTATCTCACTGGCGGCGGTGGTTATCTGGCTGACCCCCATGCGGATGTCATCAATCATGTTATGCAGGTTAGCTTTCATTTTTGCCATGGCATCAAATAACATACCCAGTTCGTCACGGCGGGTGCTTTCAATGCTGACGGTTAAATCGCCGGTGGCAATACTTTCTGCAATCGCCACGGTGTTATTTAGCGGCTGAGTTATCTGGCGCGAAATATACCAGGCTATCAGAATGCCCAGCACCAGCGTAATCAAAGCGGTGACGGCAATTTGCCATTCGGCATCACTAATATTTTGCTGAGTGGCGCTGTTTTCATCGTTTACCATCTTGTTGGCGGTATCGATAAGCAAATTGGCGGTGTCGCCCAGCAGTTGCCCCTGCACCAGTTCTACCTGATAGGCCGGGAGATACGCTATTACCTGGGTTTTATAGGTAGAAAGAGTGGAGACAACCGGTGCCATAATAGCCTGCTGCTCCGGGGTCAACGCCTGAATAAACTGGTTGAGTACCGCTTGTGCGTCATCCAGCGCGCTAATCAGCGGTTTTTCTGCCTCACTGTTTAGCGACAACAACAGGCCGCGCACCAGGTAACGGACATTGACCAATTTTTGATGCAGTGTGGTCAGTTGCAGTTGCAGCGCGGTGTTACCTGCAATCTGTTGCTCTATTTGTTTCAGGGGTTTTTCTGAGTCTGACAGGTTCCAGCTTTTACGCACGTCATCTTTTTTGGCTACCGCATCCGTATAATTTTTCCGGCGTTCCTTATACTGACTAATCAGCTTGCCGATATTATCCAGCCGGTCATTATAATCGCCGCGCCAGGATTTATCCTGCGTTGAGGATATCAACGTAATAATGTTATCAATATGTTTACTATTTTCTTTAAGGCTATCTGCATTATAACCATTTGCATAAACTGCGCGATAATAACGGGCTTCACTAACTTCGGTGTTAATTTGATTGCTGAAAAGTACTTTTTCAAAACGGCCTTTCAATATTTCAATGTAACGGACGCTAACAGCAGCAATAATTACAGTCAGCAACAGCACCAGGGCGAACCCTAGCCCTAATTTCCTGCCGACTTTGATATTTTCGAGTTTTATAACCATTGATTTTCTTCCATCACGAATAGGCTGAGTAGGTAAGGTTTCAGGTTTTGCCCCTGGTATTAAAAAATCTGACTGATGAGCGTTACTCAGGCCTGACGCTCCTCAGACGGTTTAAAAAATTCCTGTTAGTGAGTGGTATCGGTATGGGTATATACCGAACTGACGCCTTCCTGCGTCTTGATATCTAATTGAATTAGAGTATGGATGAGAGATTGTCGGGTTGACAGTCGCTTACAGACAATGAACAGAACACGCAGAGTCTATCGGCGAACCAGACGGAAACTTTATATATTTACCGTCATCGTTTTTATGAAATTTTTATGGTCTTTATGGTTTTTATGAATTTAACTGCTACGCACCCTCCATTCAGGTCAATATCCTGGCCAAGAGTGGATATTTTACTGTAATGCTATGGAAGGTATTTAGGCGATAATTTTTGTTGTTGTTGTGATCTGGAAAACAAAGTAGAAAAAACCCGGCATAACGAACGTTATTCCGGGTTTTCAGCATCATCCATTTTTCATCGAAAAATGGAGAGTTATGAATTTATTTCTTTGCTTCTGCGAAACGTTTAGCGGCTTCGTCCCAGTTCACGACGCTCCAGAATGCTTTGATGTAATCCGGGCGGCGGTTCTGATATTTCAGGTAGTAAGCATGTTCCCACACATCCAGAGCCACGAGCGGATAGCCGCTCGCGCCGGAAACCGCTTCACCCATTAACGGGCTGTCCTGGTTGGCGGTTGAAACCACAGCCAGTTTGCCGTCGTCTTTCAGTACCAGCCATGCCCAGCCAGAACCAAAACGGGTGGCAGCCGCCTGCTCAAATTTCTCTTTGAATGCATCCACGCTACCAAAATCACGTTCAATGGCGGCTTTCAGTTCACCTTCCAGCGTGGTGCCCAGTTTCAGCCCTTTCCAGAACAGGCTGTGGTTGGCGTGGCCACCGGCGTTGTTACGCAGCACGTTTTTCTTATCAGCAGGCAGTTGATCCAGCTTGGCGATCAGCTCTTCGGCAGACAGGCTGGCGAATTCTGGCAGAGATTCCAGCGCTGCGTTAGCGTTATTGACATAAGCCTGGTGGTGTTTGGAGTGATGGATTTCCATCGTCTGCTTGTCAAAATGCGGCTCCAGGGCGTCATAAGCATAAGGCAGGGATGGCAGTGAATAACTCATGTTTAGCATCTCCATTGTTGTCAGGCGCAAATGGTTATCGCGCTCAAATCATTATCGTACACAGTGTGCGGCACATCACGTTGTTAGCGCCGCGTAAGCGTTAAGTTCATTATAGTTAATTAAATGATCTTGAAAATGATTAATTCGTAGCGACATGGGTTCATTTTCTTATAATTGTTATTAAATTACAAAAACTTATAACAAATTTAACCAACTTAACAATAAATCGTTCTAAGTTATTTCCAGGCGGCCGCTTACTCTGTTAGCCGTTCTGGGTGGGTATATACCGTGGCGCGACCCGGGCGGCAGAACCCCACCAGCGTCAGGTTACAGCGTTCGGCGACATCAACAGCCAGCGAAGTTGCAGCGGAAACGGCAAAAACGATTTCAACACCACACATGGCGGATTTTTGCACCATTTCATAGCTGGCGCGGCTCGATAGCAGAGCAGCACCCTGCTGCCAGGGCTGGCGGGCTCGCACGCCAAGCAGTTTATCCAGTGCGACATGGCGGCCTACATCCTCACAGCCGCCCAGTAACTCACCTTCCGGTGACAGCCAGGCGGCGGCGTGGGTGGAGCCGGTCAACTGTCCCGCCTGCTGGACACTTTTTAACGCCTGTAGCGCCGGTTCCAGCCGTGACAGCGAGAAGGTTTGAGTAAAAGGAAGCGGTGCCACAGGCTTGCCTATCTCGGCCAACTGTTCAACGCCGCAGACGCCGCAACCGGTGCGCCCATCCATGGCTCTGCGGCGCGCTTTAAGCCCGACAAAACGGCGGCTGGAAAGCTCGATTTGCACTTCAATGCCGTTACAGGCTGCCACGACATCGATGCCGTAGATATCTTGTGGTGATTGAATAATGCCTTCTGACAGGGAGAACCCCAGCGCAAAGGCATCGAGATCTTTTGGGGATGCCATCATGACCACATGTGAAATACCGTTGTAGACCAGTGCTACCGGGACTTCCTCTGCCAGCCAGTCTGGTTGCGACGTGCCGAGTGTTCCCTGATGCCAGACGGTGCGCTGGCTGGCACCGACGGGTATCTGCGGCCTGGTCACGTCCTGAATATCATCACTGTTCACTGCTTGTGCCTGCTGCCTCATGAGTCTGTCCTGACATTATTTCACCGCTACGGTGCTGATGCGAACTTTTATCCCGCTGTGCAGCCTGTGGCAACGCTATTTTGCTGATGTTGCGCGGCGATACGCACAACCATGATGTGAGTGTTTATCGGTTAATAACAAACTGTGCGCTGTGTCGAAGAGTGACACTTTTCCTGATATTACGGCTTTTACAAGTTGATAACACTGTATACTATTTAATCATTATTTTCTGTCAGGGATTATCTGTCACACAAGGTTTATGGCCGAGCGTTCCCGAGTCGGCCACGGCGCGCGGGCGTGCTCATCGGCATTTTGACAGCGGCCTGCAATGACTTTCATGAAAGGAGACAGAAATGGCCATTGATACAACAGGAAACCGTGTACAGCCAGGGGAATACGGGTCTGCACTCACGCTGAAACCACGTTATGATAACTTTATTGGTGGTGCCTGGGTGCCACCTTCGGGCGGGGAATATTATGTCAATCTGACCCCTGTCACGGGGCTGCCTTTGTGTGAAGTGGCCAGCTCCAGTAACCGTGATGTCGATCATGCACTGGATGCGGCGCATAAAGCCAGTGCGGAGTGGGGGACGCTGTCTGCGCGTGAGCGTGCACAAATCCTTAACCGGATTGCCGATCGCATGGAAGCCAATCTGGAGCTGTTAGCCAGTGCGGAAACCTGGGATAACGGCAAGCCTATTCGTGAAACCCGTCATGCCGATGTGCCGCTCGGTATTGACCATTTCCGTTATTTCGCCGCCTGTATTCGTGCTCAGGAAGGCGCAATCAGCGAGATTGACCACGATACCGTCGCTTACCATTTTCATGAACCGCTGGGGGTGGTCGGGCAGATAATTCCATGGAATTTCCCATTGCTGATGGCGTGCTGGAAGCTGGCACCCGCACTGGCGGCAGGTAACTGCGTGGTGTTAAAACCGGCCAAATTGACGCCGCTGTCGGTGTTGCTGTTGATGGAACTGATTCAGGATGTGTTGCCGCCGGGCGTTATCAATGTGGTGAATGGCGCGGGAGGGAAGATTGGTGAATACCTTGCGACCTCACCACGCATTGCCAAAGTGGCATTTACCGGTTCAACCGAGGTTGGCCAGCAGATAATGGGTTATGCGGCCCAAAACGTCATCCCGGTCACGCTGGAGCTGGGTGGCAAGTCACCCAATATTTTCTTTGCCGATGTGATGGATAGGGAAGACAGCTTTTTTGACAAAGTGCTGGAAGGCTTTTCGCTGTTTGCCTTTAATCAGGGCGAAGTGTGTACCTGTCCGAGTCGCGCGTTGGTTCAGGAATCCATCTATGAGCGTTTTATGGAACGCGCTATCAAACGGGTAGAGGCGATTCGTGTTGGTAATCCGCTGGATAACCAGACCATGATGGGCGCACAGGTGTCGTCAGGCCAGTTGGATACTATCCTTAACTACATTGATATCGGTAAAAAAGAAGGGGCGGAAGTGCTCACCGGCGGGCAGCGCAAAATTCTGCCGGGTGATTTAGCTCAGGGGTACTACCTGGAGCCGACGATTCTGTTTGGTCAAAACAGTATGCGGGTGTTTCAGGAGGAGATCTTCGGCCCGGTGCTGGCAGTGACGACGTTTAAAACACCGGAAGAGGCGCTGGCTATCGCTAACGATACACCTTACGGTTTAGGCGCTGGAGTGTGGAGCCGCAACTCCAATATTGCTTATCGTATGGGACGCGGTATTCAGGCGGGCCGGGTCTGGACGAACTGCTATCATGCTTATCCGGCTCACGCGGCATTCGGCGGTTATAAGCAGTCTGGCATCGGGCGTGAAACCCATAAGATGATGCTGGAACATTATCAGCAGACCAAATGCCTGTTGGTTAGTTATTCGGAAAAACCGCTCGGTTTGTTCTAATCAACTTACCGTAGATGCACCTTGTTGCAGACATACTACCTTGCCGGGCTGCCAGCGCAGCCCGGTTTTCTGTCTCGGTAAACAGTAACGGCGTGCTGCGCTGTCACTAAAGCCGTGGTATCACGGTTGAGACAATCAGGCCGGTACTCGCCAGGAGTCATAGTAGATATGCTCAACCTGGAAGTTGACATCATCTTTGTCATCGCTCAGGCGGTTGGCGATAGTAAAGGCAAAATCGAATGCCACGCCGAGTCCTTTGCCGCTAATCAGGTTACCGTCTTCCACCACTTTTTGGTCGACATACACGCCGTCGGTGACATCTTGCCATAAGTCACCAGAGCAGACGTAGCGGCGTCCTTTGAGCAACTGATTGCCGCCGAGCACTCTGGCTGCGGCTGAACACAGTGGGCAGATAAGCTTACCGGCTTCATCGTGGCGGCGGATAAATTCTGTTACCAGCGGGTTGGCGGCGAGATTCACCGTACCCTGCGGGCCGCCAGGGATCACGACCGCATCAAATAGCTGGTCCATTTTTCGCTCCAGCAGCGCATCCGCGAACATACGGATATTGTGGTAGCTGTGTAGTTCCAGTCGGTCATGGCAGGAAAGCAGCGTGACATTCAGCTTGGTACGATGCAAGACGTCAATCACCATAATCGCTTCTGCTTCTTCAAACCCAGGAGCCAGCAGAATGGCAACATTCTTGGCCATAATATCTCCAGCAATCATCAAAAAAAGGGGAGGGCACGTTATGCCGCCAAGGATAGCAAAGAAACGAATTTCAAATGAAACGTTGTTTTAATATTGAGCGGTGGGTCGCGTAATCGGGGTTTCCTCATCCCCATGAGTAGCGAATAGCGCTATACTTACTTCCCTATTGCCTGCTATTGCCAGCCTGCGCTCCAGCCGCATAGTCGTCATATCGTTCCCGGTGATTTACTTCATATAAGAGCGAATAACGCTGACAATTGCTTCCAAATCAGCAGAGCGTTCGCTCGGGTCAGCCTCTTCATTCATCAGGTGGCTGCGGATATGACCTTCTAAAACCTCGCCCATCAGGCCGTTGACGGCTCCCCGAATAGCCGCAATTTGTTGCAGGATATCCAGGCAGGAGCGCCCACCGCCATCCAGCGCTTTTTCCAGCGCTTCTGCCTGACCTTTGATACGTCTAACGCGCGTGAGCAGTTTTTTCTTGTCATGAATGGTGTGTGGCATTTCAGCTCCCATCTTGTCTGGCACTATACTGGGGTATAGTATATTTCATCACTTTACTTTCAGACGGCCCTGACATGACAGTCTGCTTTGGACGCTAACTATGACGGATTTTTCCTTACTTTTGCAGCAGGGCGTGGCGAATGCCTGGCTATTTATCCCCAGTGCGATGTTGTTAGGGGCGTTACACGGGCTGGAGCCAGGCCATTCCAAGACCATGATGGCGGCGTTTATTGTGGCGATCCGCGGTACGGTGCGCCAGGCGGTGATGCTGGGGCTGGCGGCGACGTTATCCCATACTGCCGTCGTTTGGTTGATTGCGTTTGGGGGAATGTACCTGAGCCAGCGTTTTACGGCCCAGAGCGCAGAGCCTTGGTTACAACTGGTGTCCGGTGCGATTATTTTGACTACCGCGGTGTGGATGGGGTGGCGTACCTGGCGCGAAGAGGGGGTGTGGCGGAACCATCGGCATGATCACTATGACCATCACGACCATCACGACCATCACGACCATCACGACCATCAACATGTGCATTCTCATGCTGGTGATGCCCATCACCATACGCCACAGGCTGAGTATCAGGATGCGCATGAGCGAGCCCATGCCAATGAGATACGCCTTCGTTTTGCAAATCGCGAAGCAAGCAACCTTCAGATTTTACTGTTTGGCTTAACGGGGGGCTTAATCCCTTGTCCGGCGGCCATTACCGTGCTGCTGCTGTGTATTCAGGTGAAGGCTTTTACGCTGGGTGCGGCGCTGGTGGTGTGTTTTAGTGTTGGCCTTGCCTTAACACTGGTTGCCGTTGGTGTGGGGGCAGCGCTGAGTGTGCGCCATGCCAGCCAACGCTGGCCGGGATTAGCGGTGCTGGCACGCCGCGCGCCCTATTTTTCCAGCCTGCTGATTGGTGTAGTGGGGGCGTATATGTTGCTGCATGGCTGGGTGAGTTTGCCTCTCTAGCCAAGGGGCCAGCACCGTTTGTCGGGCGTCTTTTTTAGGCTTATCATCGGCGAGAAGCCGCCCGCGCGAATTTTTTTCCTGAAATGCCCCCTCTTCTCTTCCGGTCTGCTGGAAAAGATGTTTAAATTATCAATCATAAATTCTGCATAAATATGCATTGATGCGTGATGGCTAATGTCATCGCTTTGCGTGTACGGCATCGAGCGTGCTTCAATGCATCACCAGATAGTGCGTAACCCGGCGGCAGGGCTGTTAAGCTTAGCGCCATCGAAATCAAGCAGGGATTAATAGTTATGACGACGATTTTGAAACATCTTCCGGTGGGCCAGCGGATCGGTATTGCTTTCTCCGGTGGTCTGGATACCAGTGCGGCATTACTGTGGATGCGTCAGAAAGGTGCGGTGCCTTATGCTTATACCGCCAATCTGGGGCAGCCGGACGAGGATGACTATGAGGCGATTCCGCGTCGTGCCAAAGAATATGGCGCTGAAAATGCTCGCCTGATCGATTGCCGCAAACAGCTGGTAGCGGAAGGCATTGCGGCAATTCAGTGCGGGGCGTTTCACAACACCACGGGTGGCATGACCTATTTCAATACCACCCCGCTTGGCCGTGCGGTAACCGGCACCATGCTGGTGGCTGCGATGAAAGAAGACGGCGTGAATATCTGGGGCGACGGCAGTACGTACAAAGGTAACGATATTGAGCGCTTCTACCGTTACGGCCTGCTGACCAATGCGGAACTGAAAATCTACAAACCCTGGCTGGATACCGATTTCATCGATGAACTGGGTGGCCGTCAGGAGATGTCCGAGTTTATGACGACGTCGGGCTTTGACTACAAAATGTCGGCAGAAAAAGCCTACTCTACTGACTCCAACATGCTGGGTGCCACGCACGAAGCGAAAGATTTGGAGTTCCTGAATTCCAGCGTGAAAATCGTTAATCCGATCATGGGCGTGAAGTTCTGGGACGAAAACGTGCTGATTGCGGCAGAAGAAGTGACCGTGCGTTTTGAGCGCGGTCATCCGGTGGCGCTGAATGGTCAGACCTTCACTGACGATGTGGAACTGCTGATGGAAGCCAATCGCATCGGCGGGCGTCACGGTCTTGGCATGAGTGACCAGATTGAAAACCGTATTATCGAAGCGAAAAGCCGCGGTATCTATGAAGCGCCGGGCATGGCGTTGCTGCACATTGCCTATGAGCGTCTGGTGACCGGTATTCATAACGAAGACACCATCGAGCAGTACCACGCGCATGGTCGTCAACTGGGTCGCCTGTTGTATCAGGGCCGCTGGTTCGACCCGCAGGCACTGATGCTGCGTGATGCGTTGCAGCGTTGGGTGGCCAGTGAAATCACCGGTGAGGTGACGCTGGAACTGCGCCGCGGTAACGATTACTCCATTCTGAATACGGTTTCGGACAACCTGACCTACAAACCCGAACGCCTGACGATGGAAAAAGGTGAGTCGGTCTTCTCGCCGGATGACCGTATTGGCCAGTTGACCATGCGTAATCTGGATATTACTGATACCCGCGAGAAGCTGTTCAACTACGTGGAAAGCGGTTTGATCTTTTCTGGCAGTGCAGGTTTACCGCAGGTGGCGAACCCGCAATTACAGGATAAGTCGTCTAAATAATGTACTGAAAAAGTAAAAAAGCAGGGGCATCGTCATGATGCCCTTTTTTGTCGCCCGCTGTTTTGTCCGTTCGTTTTGCTTTTAGTGATGGCTGATCAGGTGCTTCTCAAAGCGCCCCAGCAGGGTGCGCAGCAGGGTTTTTTCTTCTTCACTAAACAGCGATAAAATATCGCGTTCATTTTCCACATGCTCTTCGACCACGCGGTTTATCAGGGTAAAACCTTCATCGGTCAGTTGAATGTTAACGGAACGGCGGTCACCCTCAATCGGCATTCTGCGTAACCAGCCCGCCTGTTCTAGCCTGTCCAGCCTGCTGGTCAGGGTACTGTTGTTAATCATTAACGCGTTGACAATCTGTGATGGGCTGATGGCATAAGGCGCGCCGCGTCTGCGTAGCGTGGCCAGAATATCAAACTCGCGGGCGCTAAGTTTGTATTTGCTAAACACTTTATCCAGTGCGCGGTCAATTAACAGGCTGACGCGAGACAGTGAGCCAATCACCAGCATGGGTTCTACATCAAGATCAGGGCGTTCATTGCGCCATTGCTGAACAATATCAGAAACTTCAAGATAACGAGCCATTAGAATTATATCCTTGAATAATAATAAAAAAGCATTCCTTTTTGTGAGCGGCGCAGAGGGGCTGCGACACCACTACTGTAATATTCTGGAAAAAAATATTCAACGTAATATGTTGTTGACACGTTAATTACGCATGTGTAAATTACGAAATCGTAATATACAGTGTTGTTTACCGGTATCACAGGGTGTGATGCGACACGATCTTGGATGATCAAGCGTTAGCTATCAGGAGAACTGCACATGGATGTGCGCCTTCTGTAGGCCGGGGAAGCAATGTGCTTCAGGCTGGCAGGAGCTGGCAAGCTGACTCCTGCTATTTAACAGGAACAGTTCGAGGAAGGTTCATCCCGTGAAACTCAAAGATTTCGCTTTTTATGCCCCCTGTGTCTGGGGAACAACGTATTTTGTCACCACCCAGTTTCTCCCTGCTGATAAGCCGCTGCTGGCTGCGCTGATTCGCGCATTACCCGCCGGTATTATTCTCATTTTGGGCAAGTCGCTTCCTCCCGCCAGTTGGTTATGGCGGTTGTTTGTATTAGGTGCGCTGAATATTGGTATTTTTTTTGTGATGCTGTTTTTTGCCGCTTATCGCCTGCCTGGTGGGGTTGTGGCGTTGGTGGGCTCGTCACAACCGTTAATTGTGATTCTGCTTTCTTTTCTGTTACTCACTCAACCGGTGCTAAAAAAGCAAATCATTGCCGCCGTGGCAGGAGGGATAGGCATTGTTTTATTGATCTCATTGCCGAATTCCCCGCTGAATCCCGCCGGATTAATCGCTTCCGTTTTAGCGACGTTCAGTATGGCATCAGGCCTGGTGCTGACTAAAAAGTGGGGGCGTCCTGCGGGAATGACGATGCTGACATTTACGGGCTGGCAGCTATTTTGCGGTGGTCTGGTTATACTGCCAATACAGATGCTGACTGAACCGTTGCCGGATATCATCACCCTGAATAATATTGCGGGGTATTTTTATCTGGCGATCCCAGGCTCATTACTGGCCTATTTTATGTGGTTTTCCGGCATTGAAGCCAATGCGCCGGTGATTATGTCGATGCTCGGTTTTCTCAGCCCGTTGGTGGCTCTGCTGTTGGGTTTTCTCTTTTTGCACCAAGGGTTATCAACCGCTCAATTAATCGGTGTGGCGTTTATCTTCTCTGGGATTATTATTGTTCAGGATATTCCATTGCCGGGAAGAAAGAAAAAATCAGTAGCAAATCTGGACTCTGTCTCATAGCAGTGAAATTATAATCAAGGGAATTATTCTTAGGGTGTCAGTGATGATATGACACGATATAGCTAACATATTTCTCTTTTGATAATTGACCTGTGCTGGTCTTTCAGTTAAGCGATGATCTGGTTATTATCATGAAAAAGTCACATAAGATAATATAAAGGTAATATATTTAAATTATCATACCGATAGCTAATATCTTGCAGACAGCCAACGTGTTTTTTTATTTAATGGAAAATGATAAGGCACAATAATATCCGTCATTTTTTAATGCGGGTATTATGTGGTGATAAATCAGGATGTATTATCATCAAGGCTTAAATTAGCGCTAATCGGGTAAGTTATTCATAAACTGTGGGTTTATCACCCTATCAGTTGACCCAACACAGGAAGATACTCTCACCTTATTAAACATGGGTGAGAGCCTGAAAATGACATCAGGATAAGGAGAGCGTATGTCTAAAAAGGATTTGTCACATCGACTGTTGCGATTTAGTGATGAGGTAAAAGAGGCGTTACATACGGGGCAACCGGTAGTGGCGCTGGAGTCTACCGTCATTGCCCACGGTTTGCCTTACCCTGAAAATGTAGCGACCGCCCACCGAATTGAGGCCGCTGTTCGTGCTGAGGGCGCAATACCGGCAACGATTGGCATCGAAAACGGCCAATTCTTGATTGGCATGACGGATGAGGATATTGACCGTTTTGCGTCGAGCAAAGGTGTACCCAAAGCCAGTAGCCGTGACATTCCGGTTATTTTAGCCCAGGGCGGCAGGGGGGCGACAACCGTCGCTTCTTCACTGGTGGCGGCCGATCTTGCTGGCATCCCTTTTTTTGCCTCGGCGGGGATTGGCGGCGTACACCGTGGCGCGGAAAAGTCGATGGACATTTCCGCTGACCTGATTCAGTTCACGCGTTCCAGGGTGGCAGTAGTGTGTGCGGGGGCGAAAAGTATTCTTGATCTCGGCCTGACGCTGGAATACCTGGAAACACAGTGTGTGCCGCTTATTTCTTACCAGTCTGATGATTTTCCTGCCTTTTATTGCCGTTCAAGTGGTTTTCCCAGCCCGCACCGGGTAGATGATGCCGCCACGATTGCCCGCGCTGTTGAATTACACTGGGCATTAGGCAATCGCAGTTCGGTGCTGATTTCTCACCCTATCGATGAAAAGGACGCCATTAACAGCGATGAAGTGGAAGCCATTATTCGGGAAGCCGCGTTACAGGCGGAACAAGAAGGTGTGCGCGGGCCAGGTGCAACCCCTTATCTGATGCGGGCGGTGGCGAAAGCAACACAAGGGCGTACGGTAAAAGCCAATATGTCGGTGCTGATTAGCACCGCTGCACTGGCCGGTAAACTGGCCTGTGCGCATACTGAGTATTTGCGGCAACAGCAACCGGCATAAGGACATGTCTATGAAGCCACTGGTTATTTTTGATCTGGACGGCACGCTGGTTGATACCCCGAGTGGTATTGTCAGTGCGTTTATTTCCGCATTGCACAGTATGGGCATTGCGTTTGAGGATGAACGAGCAATTCGCGCCACTATCGGTTTACCGCTGGAGCATGCGTTTGCACAACTGTTAGCGATTGCGCCTGACGATGAACAGGTGGCGGTGGCGGTACGCTGCTATCAATCCGCTTTTCGTGAGCAGGTATTGCCACGCGCAAGGGAACTGGTGTTTCCCGGTGTGGTTGATGGACTTACGCTGTTAAAGCGCCAGGGGTATTCACTGGCGGTGGCGACCAGCAAAGTGCTGACCAGCGCGCAGGCATTATTAGAGGCGGCCGGGTTGTGGTCGTTCTTTGATCTGGTTTTGGGAGCCGATTCAGTCACACATCCTAAGCCTGACCCGGAAATGGGCCTGCTGGCCATGTCGCGCCTCGGCGCTGAGGCGGCAACGACGGTTATGGTAGGCGATACCACACATGATTTATTCATGGCCCGGCAGGCGGGAATGTCCGCAATTGGCGTGACATGGGGTATTCACTCTGTTTTTCAATTAGAAACGGCACAGCCGCAGCTCATTGTCGATACATTTAGTGAGGTAGTCGGGGCTGCCCACGCATTATTAACCTTACCTTCTTCCCCGATGTCTTATTGTTGATTCAATATGTTTTTTTCTTGATTTTAAATAATGATGATTTCATTGCCGGGTCGTATGACTCTATTCCCGATGATGTATTGGAAACGTGAGTTTGGAATAAATTTATACGATGATTTTTCAGTGTTGAAATATGAGGGTTGAGCAGGAGAAATATTTTTCTGAAGGTTTTATCCCTGTGTGTAAACCGGCTTCGTCGCATTTTTAAAATGCTAATGGGCTGATAATATATCTGTTGGTAGAGGCATGAGAATTGTAATGGACAACAACATCTCGTATCACGCTTTTAATTATCCTGTTTTGGTATTGAATAAAGGATTGCTGCCAGACAATGATGCCATGTCACAACGCCGTTATGTGTTGTCGGCATTAATATTGGCAATATCGCGCCTTACCCGGCATGAAGAATTGATAGTGGGTTTTGCGCTACCACAACAAGAACAGAACGATTGGCAACGTATTGCCGGTGTTCAGCAACACATGCTGGCGTTAAACCTGCATGTGAATAGCACCACGGCACTGGCCGGGTTTAGCCATGCTATTGCGGCCTGGTTAAGGCCTGACCGGGTGTCTGATGAAAACCCTATTGGTGCCAGCCTGTTAACACTCAAGGATCACCATTCGCTGCACGAGGTAGCTGACCTGACGCTTTATTGGCAGCCGCCGCAAGATAATGACCCGGTGCGGGCGATAGCGTGCCATGTGCATGAGAGTGACGAAGCCTTTAGGGTGACGCTGCGTATTAACCCCGAGCGTTTTTCTGGCGTGGCGATGCAGCGCCTGCCTGCGGTTTGGCAACTGATCACCACCTTTATCGCCCATCATCCGGCGGCAACGCTGCGAGACATCCGCCTGCTGGATGACACCGAACTGCAACGCGTATTGCATGACTTTAACCAGACCGACCGGCACTGGCCCGGACCGGTACATCTGGTTGATCAGCTAAAACAGCGCGTCATGCAGCATCCGTTGCGAACCGCGGTGGTGTTTCGGGAACATGCGCTGAGTTACGCCGGGCTCTACCAGCAAGCCGGCGCGCTGGCTCACTATTTGCGGGCCAATACCACCGCAGATAATCCGTGTGTCGGGTTGTTCGTTGAGCCCTCATTGGCCTTGATGACGGGGGCCTGGGGCATTCTCATGGCCGGCTGTGCCTATCTGCCGTTGTCGCCGGAATACCCGCAAGAGCGGCTGGCCTATATGCTGGAAGACAGCCGTACCACCCTCGTTTTTACCGAACCACATTTACGTGAAACCCTGCTGGCGCTGGCCCCGCCGGGGGTAACAGTGGTCACGCCACAGGATGTTGAGGCGTTTATACATGCACAAGGGAATGTGTTAGCGCAAGCGCCTGCGCTGGCGATTGACCCGCACGATTTGGCGTATGTGATTTACACCTCTGGCAGCACCGGTAAACCCAAAGGGGTGATGGTTGAGCACCATAGCATACGCAATCAAATGTGCTGGCTGGCAGAGACGTTTGCACTGAACGAAGAGACGGTGATTTTACAAAAAACACCGATGAGTTTTGATGCCGCGCAATGGGAGATTCTGGCTCCAGCGTGTGGCTGTCAGGTGGTTATGGGGGAACCGGGCGTATATCGCAACCCGGAACAACTGATAGACATGCTGGCGGAATTTCAGGTCACCACATTGCAATGCGTTCCCACGCTATTGCAGGCACTGCTGGACACTGAGCGCATGGCCGAGTGCCGGGCTCTGCGGCAAATTTTTAGCGGCGGTGAGGCGTTGCAAAAACATCTGGCGCAGGCTTGCCTGGATTCTCTGCCCGAATGTGAGCTCATCAACCTGTATGGCCCGACCGAGTGCACCATCAACAGTTCGGCCTTTCGGGTGGCGCGTGAGCGGCTCAACGCCGGGCCTGATACGTTATCCATCGGTAAGCCGGTGGCAAACACCCGTTATTACATTCTCGATAACTGCCTGACGCCGGTGGCGCTGGGGCAGGTCGGGGAGCTGTATATCGGCGGAGAGGGCGTGGCGCGTGGCTACCTGCATCGTGAGGCATTGAGCGCCGAGCGCTTTATTGCTGACCCGTTTACCCATGCTGACCCGCTGGCCCGGCTCTATAAAACCGGCGATCTGGCCTGCTGGAATGACGATGGTACGGTGCAGTACATTGGCCGGGCCGATAATCAGGTCAAGCTGCGTGGTTATCGTATCGAGCTCGATGAAATTCGCTCAGCGATTGAAACCCACCACTGGGTAAAAACGGCCGCGGTTATTCTCAAACAAGACCCGTTCACCGGCTATCAGAACCTGATTGCGTTTATTGAGCTTAATGCGCGCGAGGCCGCGCTGATGGATCAAGGCAATCACGGCACACATCATCAATCCAAGGCGAATAAAGCGCAGGTGATGATGCAACTGGAGAACAAAGGCTGCCGGGAATTTCCGGCTGACAGCCAGCCTTATACGCTGGCGCTCCCCGGTAAGCAGCCGGATGAAAAGCAGGCCAGCACCGCCTTTTCGCGCAAAACCTATCGCTTTTATGATGCCGGTGCGGCGAGCCGTGAGGATATTCTGGCACTGCTGCGCGCGCCACTGCTGACGGTAACGCCCCGCCAGCCAGAGAGCCTGACGTGGCAGGAGCTGGGTTACGTTTTACGCTACCTTGGCCAGTTCACCAGTACCGAGCGGTTATTACCCAAATACACCTATGCCTCGCCGGGGGCGTTGTACGCCACACAGGTCTATCTGGAGCTGAATGCCATCGCCGGTTTATCTGCCGGACACTATTACTACCAGCCGGTGCACCATCAACTGATTCGCCTCAGTGAGCAGGTGTCGGTTGCTCCAGGCAGCCTGCGCCTGCATTTCGTCGGTAAAAAAAGTGCCATTGAACCTATCTACAAAAACAACATTCAGGAAGTGTTGCAAATGGAGATGGGGCACATCATTGGTATGTTAGACCATGTGTTGCCGGACCAAGGGTTAGGGGTAGCGGTGTGCGATACCCCGGCAACCGGCCCGGCGGCGCTGGCCATTGACGCACAGGACTACTATCTGGGCGCGTGTGATGTGTTGTCCGGCCCGCGTCTGCCAACCGATGACGACCTGGATATTTATGTTCAGACGACGCAGGTTCCGGTCGCTGGCCTGCCTGCTGGCACTTATCACTATCAGCATGGCGAACTGCGCTATCTGGCCGCCGACGTGATTGAGAAAAAACAGGTTATCGCCATCAATCAGGCGGTGTATGAACGCAGCTCTTTTGGCATCAGCCTTGCCAGCCGCCGCGAGGGCTGGCCGGGGTATGTACATGTCGGGCGTAAATTGCAGCAGTTACAGATGAATGGCCTGAATATTGGCCTGATGTCTTCCGGCTACAGCTCGGAAACCGGTCATGATCTGCCTGCGGCCCGCCGTTTCTGGCAAATTCTGGGGCAGCGCACCGGGCCGTACTATTTCTTTATCGGCGGGCGCATCAGTGATGAGCAAAAACACAGTGAAGGCATGCGGGAAGACACCGTGCACATGAAAGGGCCTGCGGAGATAGTCCGTGATGATTTGGCTTCGTTCATGCCCGATTACATGATGCCGAATAAAGTGTTGCTGCTTGACGACATGCCACTGACGGTCAACGGCAAGGTTGACCTGAAAGCGCTGGCAGAGCGCGATGTTGCTCTGGTGCAAAAGACTCATGTCGCACCCCGTAACGCACTTGAGCGTCAGGTGATGGCTATCTGGCAGGCGAAACTCAAGCGTGATGAGGTGTCGGTGGATGACAATTTCTTCGAGTCCGGTGGTAACTCGCTGATTGCTGTCAGCTTTATCAATACGCTTAATACCACGCTGAACGTTAACCTGCCGTTGCAGGTGCTGTTTCAGGCTCCGACGATTGAGAAACTGGCAGCCCGTCTGGGGCGTGAGCAGCAAGAGCCGGTATCCCGCCTGGTGCCGTTGCAGCCAAAAGGGCGTCAGGCTCCGATTTACTGCTGGCCGGGGCTTGGCGGTTATTGTATGAACCTGCGTTTGCTGGCGCAGCAGTTAGGTACGGCGCGGCCATTTTTCGGCATTCAGGCACAAGGGATAAACCCCGGCGAAACGCCTTACGCCACCATCAGCGAGATGGCCGCGCGCGATATTGAACTGATTCGCGCCCATCAACCGCACGGGCCTTACACGCTCTGGGGCTATTCGTTTGGTGCCAGAGTGGCGTTTGAAACCGCCTGGCAACTGGAGCAGCGTGGTGAGGTGGTTGAAGGCGTGTTCCTGCTGGCTCCCGGCTCACCGAAATTGCGCGACGACCGCATGATTGCCCAGAGCCGCTCGGCCGACTTCGATAACCCGGACTACCTGACGATTCTGTTTTCCGTGTTCATGGGCAGCATTACCGATCCGGCGCTGGAGCAGTGTCTGGCATCGGTGCGCGATGAGGCAGGGTTTGTGGCCTTCATCACCGGGCTTAACCCGACGCTTACTGACGCACTGGTACAACGTATCAGCCGGGTTGTGGCGCAAACCTTTGAGTTCACTTACACCTTCAGTGAGTTGCAGCAACGGCAATTGAAGGCCCCGGTGACGATTCTTAAAGCGCAGGGGGATGATTACTCGTTCATTGAAAGCCACAGCGGTTTCTCTGTGCAGGTGCCCACGGTGATGGATTTGCGCGCCGATCACTACAGCATGCTCAAAGCGCCGGGCATTGCCGAACTGGTTGAGGTGTTGCAGTACCCATTACAGGCGGCCCGGCAGGCGGGCTAAGGGACGGCGGGAGAGTGGGTTATCTCTCCGGTATGTGCTCCTCACCTGGTGGGGAGCACTGCATTTCAGATACTCCCCCATACTCTTTAGGGGGTGTCCCACTATCGGGCCGATTTTTTTGCTGTTTCTGCGGCACAATCCCATATTTCACCCACGTAATCCCATTTTTGAAACGAAAAGCATGCTGAAAAAACCGCTTCGGCAATTGCGGATAAAAACAAAATCTGCGTGTTGGCAAAGTGTCGAGAAATGTCAGTTATAGGCGTAATTGGGGCATTAATGGTGCGAACGTCATCGCAAACCGACTTGTTTTGCCTGAATGCTATCTATCACGCCGTGCCAGACAGGATTCGGCGTATCCCGTTGGGAGAGCTGGGTGCGTCTCATCAATTGCGTGACGGGCAGCGGCGGGTGATGGAGAAGCTCTACCGGTTGCGTACGGTGCCGATGCATCCGGCCAGCCATCAGCATATGCTGGAGGAGACGGTCGCCGGGCTGCTGGCAGACTGGCCTTCGCTGCGCGAACAAGGCGGGTTGTTGGTTTATGCAAAAACACAGACGCACAACACGCTGTTTGACCGCCCCTGGCTTGATGAGATGCTCCATCGCCAGCAGCTAACGCAGTGGGAAGCAGTAACATTCAGTTTGAATCACTGTGCATCGGCATTATCGGCGGTGCATCTGGTCAGGCAGTGCGTGGCCTATCGCCAGCGCCCCCTGCTGCTGTTAACCGGTGAGAAAGCGTTCCACCCGGAAATCAACCGCTTTGCGGTCGGGCTTCAGGGGGAATTACCGGTCGCGGCGCTGTTTAACGCGAACATGAGCCCTTATCGGGTGACGTTTACGGCCGTCAGGCATCTGAGCCAGTTTTATCAAAACCCCGGCAAGATGAGCCGGCAGGAAAAAGCACAGCTCAACGGTTGCCTGCTGGATGCGTTATGCCTTTTTGTGGAAGAGGGCGTCAGGGAGAGCGGCCTTAGCATGGATGCAATAGATTATTTCGTTCCCTGCAATTTGAATGTGCCGTTGTTAAATCAGATGGCGTTACGCCTGAATATGGGCGAGCGGTTATTCAGCCAGCAAGTGTCTGATTACGGGCATCTGTATTGTTCGGACGTATTGTTTAACTTTTCTTCATTAATGAAAAAGACCACCGGTAGCGCAAAAAACTATTTCTGTTTTTCAATGGGGATGGGCGTCACGCTCTCCTGCGCACTGATACAGCAAATTGACAGTTAACAGGAGACAGGCATGTCCACGGTATTCACGATTATTCAACAGGCATTACGCGAAGTGATGGAAAACGACACGCTGGAGATTGATGAGAATACGGATTTTGATAACGATCTCGACCTGGACTCCGTGATGTTCGTGCAATTTTTACTTACGCTCGAAGATAAAATTGACGGGCTGTTGTTCGACCCAGATCAAATCAATATGGATGCGTTTACGACGGTCGCCAGCCTGATAGGTTGGCTTGAGGCTAACGTGTTGGAGGTGCGGCATGTCAGCTGAACAGCTCACCCAGGTTTGGCAGGCTTTCAAAGATAACCCCCTGGACGAGGCGCTGGCCTGCCTGCTCCAGCCTGCGCCCGCCGCAGGCTATGTTCATCCGCTCGGTTATCAGATTAAAGCGAGCAACGCGCTCTCGCTGCAAGGCCAGCAACAGCCACTGTTTGACCGCGTGCTCAATCACCTTGGCCTGGAAGTGGTGCAAAGCCACGAGACGCGGGTGCTGCCCGCCTGTTTTCCGGTGCTGGTGTGCGCCGCACGTCTTGGCCTGTTGGCACGGATGCAGGCAATGAGCTGGCAGCATTTGTCCCAGCGCAGCAGTTTTGGCAGTAAAACCACGCGCCACCAGTTGATCAAAGCCAGTTTTGCCGATGTGGCAGGTAAAGCCGCCCTGCTGCTGGAGCAGCAGCATCTGCGTTTACAGCAGGCCGATTGGGCTGGCCTTGAAGATGATCACTACCAGATAACCCAGTTAAACAATGAAGCGGAAAAGATGATGGGAGGGCATGGTTTCCTGCTCGGTAATACCCATAGCCTGTCTTATTTCTCCATGATGCTTTATAGCGTCTATGGCAAAGCAAGTTGTCTGGTGGCGGCCTGAACATCACACAAGGATAGGGAACGATGAGTTTTATCTCTCGCGGAGTATCCCGTGCTGCGCCGGCGGCTAACGGGGATATCCGGCATCTTTTCGCGCTGGCCTGGCCGATGATGATCACTGCCGTGGTGGTGTCATTGTCGCAGAACCTGCAAATTGCCATTTTGGGTAACGGCGCGCAGAGTCAGACGTTGCTCACGCTCTCTTTTTTACAGCCTTTCAACTTTCTGTTTATCGCCATTATGGAGTGTCTGGCGATTACTAATCAGGTATTTAGCGCCCGTTCGCGCCATGACTGGCCGCGCCAGCGTATCCGCCACAGCAGTGTTTTGCTGGCGGTAGTGGGGGTACTGGCGACGCTGCTGGTGGCTGGGGCGTGCTGGTTGCTGGCGACACCGCTTGCGCACTGGATGAATAGCACCGATCTCTCGCTGATGCGCAGCGCGGCTCCAGGCTATCTGGTATCCATGACGCCTTTTCTGGCCCTCGAAGTTGTCAATGCCGCGTTGCGTGGTCAGGGCCGGACGGTGCAGGCCATGAGCCTGATGTGTGGCTATGTGCTGTTCAATGCCGCCGTGTGTTATCTCGGGTTTCATGTCTATCAGTTAGGGTTTGATGCGGTGCTGTTGGCCAACAGCGTGCCCGCGTTACTGCTGCTACCGTGGGCGGTGATAGCGCTGCGCCGGGCGGCGGTTCCTGTACCGGATGATCGCCCCGGTGCGTTTATTCCTCGCCTGATAGCGTTACTGGCGGATGCCGGTATCCCGGTGTTTTTCTCGATGCTGGTGGTATTTTTCAGCTCAATGGCGCTCTTTCCGCTGGTTGCGAAACTGGGTGAAGGCTACCTGCCTGCGTTCTTGATTGTGATTAAGTTGCGCGCGTTCTTTATCATTCCGGCGGTGGCCATCGGTTCAGCGCTTGCCATTTTGTTCAACCAGCGTTTGAAAACGCATGCTGTGTCGTTGCAGGTGCGGTTACTCAATAACGGCGTTGGCGTGATTGCGCTGGTCTATCTGTTACTCACATTGGGGGTGTGCTGGGCTGGCAGCGGCATTTTAGCGGGATTCTCCAATGATGCGACGATCCGCCTGGCCAGTCAGACACTGCTGGTTTTACTGTTGCCGACCTTCTTTCTCACCTCGCTGGTCGCGGCATTGCAAACGCTGCTTGAGCAACTCGGGCGCGGCAGGCGGGTACTGTTATTTACCGTACTGCTGGAGTTATCGATGGTAGCCGTGGCGTTGGTGGCAGCACGTTATTTCGATAATATCCGCCTGATTGCGTTACTGATAGTGTTGTTTAACCTGTTGTACGCTACGGTATTTTTACGTGAATACCGGCTACTGGCTAAAGGGCTGGGAGAGCGGGATGCTGCTGTATAACCTGTGCTACCCGTTGATGTGGCTGGCAACCGTCATTCACTACACTTATTACCGGCTGTTGGTGAAAATAAAGCGTCGCCCGTCGCTGTTACTGAAAGTGAAGATTACGCCGGAAACCCACTATATTCGCCTGTGCCGGGCGCTGCGGCTGGCCGATTTGTGGCTGCTTGAGCGCTGCTCATTGCAACTGGCCGCGCGCTATTTGCTGAGCTTGTTTGAAACCACGCGTTATATCTCCTACAAGCAGATGGACAGAGACTATCTGGCCGGGTTTGAGCAAACCACGCTGCGTTTTCAGCGCAAGAACGTGTGCGTGTTTCACTGGGCACCGGATGTCGGCGAGCCGGTAAAAACCGTGCTGCTGGTTCACGGCTGGGAAGGGCGAGGCATTATGTTTCGCCCGCTCTGCGAGGCACTAAAAGCACAAGGCTACGCTGTGGTGATGCCCGACCTGCTGGCACACGGGTTATCTGACGGGAAGCGGGTATCTAACTATGAACTGGCGGCATTATTGATTGAGCTGGCGCGGCATTATGGCCCGTTTGAGGCGGTAGTCGGCCACTCCAGCGGCGGGCTGGTGTGTAGTCTGGCGCTGGCTCAGGGGCTGGCTGCCAGACGGCTGGTGCTGCTGGCAAGCCCGGATAATTTCGGCCAGATGATTGACCGTTTTCTCGCTGGCGCATCGGTATCGTCGGCGTTGGCCATACCAATGAAAGAACTGTACGCGCGCCGTTTTGGCCTGCATCCCGATAAGGTAGGGGTTGAGCTTTACCGCTCACTCACATGTCCGGTGCTTATCTGCCATGACCGGCGGGATGCGCGCGTTCACCCGGATATGGCACAAGTGATCCATCAGGCGTTTGCCGACAGCGAAATGTTTTATACCGAAGGGCTCGGGCATCTTGGCATTTTGCGCAGTGCCGAGGTACATCAGCGTATTGTAATGTTTCTGGCTCAAGACTACGGAACTGAAGCGGGGCTAAGGCAACTGAATCAAGGCGAGTCAACAGCTGGCTAACCCCGCGCAGTGAGCGCCACTCATCGGGCGTGCGCCATCCTCGGTCAGGCCAGGATGGCGTCGTCAGGCTCAGTTACAGAGATTTTGAATGTTATCCAGCAGGACATGGCGGGAAAACAGATGGCGTTGCTTGCCAAAGATGATATCGAAACTCATGTTGCTCAGGGTGCGCGGGAGTTCGTTTTCTCTTTCCTGAGAGACGGCTTTGCGGTATTTCAGCGGCGGAATATTGTAGGTTTTGGTAAAGCAGCGTGAAAAATGCGGCAGGGATGAAAACCCGCAGGCATAGCAAATATCGGTCAGTGACCAGTTCGGCGAGATGTGAATAATTTCTTTTGCCAGTGTCAGGCGCACCCGCCAAATCCAGCGCATTGGGGTAATGTTGTAGACCTGATTGAACAGGCGGCAAATATCAAACTTGGATTTACCGCTGACGGCTTCCAGGTCTTCCAGTGTGATGTTGTTGCCAATATTGTCGATGATGTAATCAATAATACCAGCCAGGCTGGTGGCTTTGTTATTGGCAGCCAGCGTTTTGCGCAGGTTAGGGTGACGGCGGTACATATCCTGAATCAGGTTATTATTGAATATGTCGTTATCCAGTGTATGGGCGTAAGTCGTTTGCAGGCTCATGGTGTCATCCCCAAAATAGATTCCCCGTGTCTGGTCTGGCTCAGTCAAAAAAGTCCGTACAGCGGCGAAATCGATGGTTAATTATTGTCCCTTGTCAGCTGTGTCGTCTGTCTAATTACCGTGCAACACAGCCTGTCTTTCGCAAATTGCGTGCCAGCTTTTATGGTGTTGTTTTTAAAGATAAATGATTACGAATAACCGTAACTCATCCCATTATTGGGATGGCGGGGTTTCAGATATGGGATTTTCCGTCTCGCAAATGGCAGGCTCGGCGGGGGCGCATTGAGTCAGGGCGGAGGTCTGCGGCGTGTGGCGGTGAAAAAAAACGGGGATTTCTGTGGGGCCGTGGCGGATAAGCGGTATAAATTTTGCCTGTAACCGGTTACTTGCAACTGGCTGGCATGATTTGTGCTGTGATTTTGGTCTCTGCGCTGCATGATAGGGACAGACGACCGGTGAGCTTATCGTCCTGCCAGTATTTTTAATGTCAGTAAGCGATTTTTAAAACCAGAGATAAATGTGGGTATGCAGCGGTCTGTAAAATACCCTCGGCCTCAGGAAGGCTGACTCTATTTATACACTGAGGATTTCCCATGACGGTGCTGGTTCAACTTGATAATGTGCATAAAATTTTTCTTACCGATGAAATCGAAACGCATGCCCTTAGCAAGATAAACCTTTCTATTCACACGGGGGAGTATGTCTCTATCGCGGGGCCATCCGGGTGTGGGAAATCGACGCTGTTGTCGATAATGGGGTTGCTGGATACACCGAATGAGGGGCAGTATCGGCTCAACGGCACGGATGTTGAGCGTATCAGCCGTCGGGAAATGGCCCGGTTGCGTAACCGGGAAATCGGTTTCATTTTCCAGTCGTTTAACCTTATTAGTGACCTGACAATTGCTGAAAATGTTGCCTTGCCGCTCACCTACCGTAATGACTTGTCTCGTGCCGAGCAAAAAGAGCGGGTGATTCAGGCACTGGAGAAGGTCAATATGTCTCATCGGGTCAGGCACTATCCTTCGCAACTGTCTGGCGGCCAGCAACAGCGGGTCGCGGTGGCGCGTGCGATTGTCGGCAGGCCTTCTCTGCTGCTGGCGGATGAGCCGACCGGTAATCTGGATTCTGCCAACGCAGAGGCTGTGATGAATATTCTGGATGAATTACATCAGGATGGGGCGACCATCTGTATTGTGACGCATGATCCGCGTTCGGCAATGCGTGCCCAGCGAACCATTGTGCTATCTGACGGGCAAGTGGTGGCGGATGGCGAAAACGGACAGTTGCGGCAGGCGGTATAACCCATGAATTTTTGGTTTGATATTCGTTACGCCCTGCGTCTGTTGCTGAAAAGCCCGGGATTTAGCGTACTGACCATTACCGTGATGGCCTGTGGGCTTGGCCTGGCGCTGTATATGTATTCAGTGATTAACACCATTATGTATAAAACCCTGCCCTATCCGAAAGGTGAGGGGATGGTGATGGTGACGCCGAAAATGGACAGTGAGGCGTTGAATGATGCAGGAATAAATTTCCTCGATTATCAATATATTCGACAGAAAATGACCGGACTGACGGACGTCAGTTATTTTCATGCCGAATATGTTGATATGAAAGATAGTGAAAAATCGGCCCGTTATATCGCGGTGTACAATACGCCGGAGATGTTCAGTTATACCGGCGTATCTCCCTTCATGGGGCGGGCGTTTTCTTCGCAGGATATGCAGTCTGATGCAGAACATGTCGCGGTAATCAGCTATGTGTTATGGCAGAGCTATTTTAATGGCCGTAGCGATATTCTTAACCAAATTATTAAAATTAATGGCAACAGCACCCGTATTATCGGGGTGATGCCCAAGGGATTCGCTTTCCCGTTTTACCATGATCTTTGGTTACCTTCTCATCTGGAACCCGTGCAATTTTCTGCGAGGGAACAGGCACCTGAGGTTTTTGTCTTCGGCCGTTTGGCAAGAAACGTTAACGCAGAGGTAGCCAATGCTGAACTGGATGGATTGATGCAGGATATCGCGCGTCAATACCCTGTAATTAATAAAGGTATTTCAGCGAAAGTTCTTACTTTTCAGGAGAGTTTTACCGGGGAAGAAACAGCACAGACATTTTTTGTCATGCTGTCTGCGGTTGGATTTATCCTGCTGCTCGCCTGTTTTAATGTCGGTAATTTGTTGCTGGCGCGCTCAAATCAGCGGTCACGAGAAATTGCTATTCGCGTTGCGTTAGGCTCTCCGACATCCCGGCTGGTCATGCAGATGTTATGGGAAAGTCTCATTATAAGCTCCGTTGCCGGTGTCATCGGTGTCTTGCTGGCATCATGGGGGCTTGAGATAACTAACTATATTTTCCCTAAATTCGTGCCGAATAAAGTGCCTGTCTGGTGGCATTTGTCGCTGGATGGCAATGTGATTTTGGATGCCGTGATTCTTATTATCACGACATCACTTATCACCAGTGCGTTACCTGCATGGAAAATTGCCAATGGTAAATTTGCCTATGCCTTGCGTGATGGCGCTAACAGCGATCAGGGTCGCCGCGTGGGGCGTTTTAGCCGCACGCTGGTTATTGTTGAGGTGGCGCTGTCTTGTTCCATTCTTTGTATTAGTGTGCTGCTCTTGCTATTAGTCATGCGTGCTACGCGGGCAGATTATGGCGTACCGATAGACTCTTTTCTGGTGGCAAAGATAACGGTTGATAAAGACAGCTACCCTGATGACCAGAGCCGCCAGCGGTTATATCTGAATTTGATGAATCAGGTCAGCGCTATGCCGGGGGTTCAGGCGGCGGCGCTGACATCCAGCGCACCCGGGCAATTTACCTTGCCACATCAAATCGTGACCGAGGACAGAACGGTCTCCGGGCAGGAAGCTCAGGCTTATTCGCTGGTCAATGATGTGCGGGTGATGCCAGGGAGTCTGGCTGCGATAGGCGTCAAACTGGCAAGCGGGCGAGCGTTTTCCCACACAGATACCGATGATACGTTGCCTGTTGCGGTCGTTAGCGAGTCTTTTGCTAATAAATACTGGCCACATGAAAAAAATGTCATTGGTAAACGGCTACGCTTTCGTGATGGTGACGATTATCGCTGGTTTACCGTAGTCGGCGTGGTTTCTCACGTCATTCATGGTCGCCCTTTTAGTGAGTTTAAAACCCGACCAACGGTGTATCGTTCATTGCTGCAACTGCGTCAAACCAATCAACCGCTGACTGTTATGCTTAAAGCGTCACAGCCGTTACGGTTTTCATCATCGCTGGCGGAAACCTTAAACCAGGTTAAGCCGATGATAGACCACTCTCAGCCGCAAACCTTGATTGACCAGCTTACTCGCAACACGGTTGGCGTTCAGTTTGTCACCAATCTCTTTCTGCTCTTTGGTGCAGCAGCAATGGTGCTGGCTGCCAGTGGTATTTATGGCGTAACACAGCATGCCATTAATCAGCGTACTCAGGAGATAGGCATTCGTCAGGCATTGGGGGCGACGCCCGCTCGTTTGCTGCGCATGTTAATGTTTTCCGGGCTAAGGCAACTGTTCGCGGGTTTGGCGCTCGGGCTACCATTGGCGATTTTTGCTGCACCTAAAATTAACCGGGTGTATGGCGATGGCGGAGGCAATTTCGTCTTGCTGTTTGTCGGTGTCGCACTCTTCATCGTGGTTATCGTCGCGCTGGCCACCTGGATCCCTTCACGCCGTGTCATCATGATGAAGCCGGGTGATGCGATCCGTTACGAATAATCTGACGTGAAGGTGTTCTGCTGGTAGCGCCAGTGCGTGCGCTCATGGCAGGATACCGTCAGACGTTCCAGTTTCCCGCTGCCGTGCCGTTAACTGTTACCACGAATCGATTATGCTATAAGAAGCCTGTGGCTGATGTGTTCAGCTCAGGCATGCCTTGGCATAACAGTCAGTATGAATCAGCGCAATTAAGGACCCACATGACGGATAAGCAGCATATCCTCATTGTCGATGATGACGCACACATTCTGGCCAGCCTACAGATGTTGCTGTCCATGGAAGGGTATCAGGTGACGCTCTCTTCTTCAGTTGATCAGGTTCCTGTTCAGTTATCCCAGCATGATTTTGATTTGATTCTGATGGATATGAATTACCAGCGTGATACCACGTCGGGTCAGGAGGGGTTACTGCTGCTGGAGGACATTAAACGCTACGACGAATACCTGCCGGTGGTGGCGATGACTGGCTGGGGAAGCGTTGATATTGCCGTCAGCGCAATGCGGGCCGGCGCAGTGGATTTTATTCAGAAACCCTGGGACAACGAGCGGTTACTGAATGTGATTCGTCAGCAAATCTCGTTTAGCCGTAGCCAGCGTTCTGGCAAACGGCTAAAAGAGGAAAATACGCTGCTTAAGCTGGAGCTGGAAGATACCTTCAACGGTGAGTGGGTGGTGGAATCCGCACCGATGAAACAGTTGATGCGTATTGTCGAGCAGGTTGCCGCCACGGAAACCAATATTCTTATTCTTGGTGAGAATGGTACGGGAAAAAGCCTGCTGGCACGTATCATTCATCAGTTCTCGCCGCGCCGTGAGGAGAGCATGGTGTCGGTGAATATGGGGTGTATCAACGAGAATTTGTTTGAAAGTGAGATGTTTGGTCATGTCAAAGGCGCATTTACCGATGCGCGGGAAAGCCGGGTTGGGCGCTTTGAGCTGGCTGATAAGGGAACGTTATTTCTTGATGAAATTGGCAATCTGCCACTGAGCCAGCAAAGTAAGCTACTGCGGATTTTAGAAGAACGCAGCTTTGAGCGTGTCGGGTCATCACGTACGCTGAAAACCCACTGCCGTATTATTGCCGCCACCAATGCCGAATTGTCGGCCAGAGTGGCAGAAGGGGCTTTTCGGCAAGATTTGTACTACCGGCTTAATACCATCGAATTGCGGGTACCCTCACTGGCGGAGCGGCGAGAGGATATTCTGCCGCTGGCGTTGAACTTCATTGACCGGTATGCCAAAAAATACAATAAACCGGCACCGGTGCTCAGTGCGTCGGGGCAGTCTGCTTTGTATGGCTATCACTGGCCGGGAAATATTCGTGAACTCAGCCACCTGCTGGAGAGAGCGGTGCTGCTGTGTGGCTCCGCGCGCTTAAACAGTGATGACATCTTTCCCTCGCTGCCGACGGCATCACCCAAAGTGGCGACGACGGAACTGGCGCTGTCGGCTGATGCAACGCTTGCTGATATTGAAGAGCGACTATTGTGCCAGCGTATGGCGAAGTTTGATGGTAATGCTATCAAAGCCGCCCATTCGCTGGGACTGAGCCGCAGCGCGTTTTACCGACGACTGGAAAAATACAAGATTAACCATGAGTAAACTCGACTCCTCTTTTGAGCCACCTCACCTGTTGTCATTCAATGTTGCGGCGATCGCGGGTTTGCTGGGGTATTTATTGCTCTGGTTATTTCCCGATCAGTCGGTATACCTGAAGCTACTGACGGTATTTATTATTTTTCTGTGCCTTATCTACAGTAGCTTTACGTTTTCCGAGCGGCTCAACGCGAAAATTCACGTCGTTTCTAACCTGTTGGAAGCGCTGGAGCAGGAGAACTTCAGCCTGCGCGGTGTGACGAAAGGCAAAGGGGCGTTTGATAACCTGATCCGCCAAATTAACCAGCTTTCCGGTGCGATGGCGCGCAGTCGCCAGCAGCAGAAAGAAACTTATTATGTGCTGCACAAGGTGATTTCCAACATCAATATCAGTGTGTTCGCGCTGGACGCACAGCGGCATATCATCTGGTGTAACGAGGCAGCGGCGGCACTGGTGAATAAACCGCTGTCGCTGCTGGTCGGGCAACCGGCGGCGGAATTTGGCCTGGAGGGGTTGTTGCAGCAAGCATCCGGTGCCGAGCCGGTTGACTGGCGTTTTCCCGGTACGCGCGGCATGTTCCAGATTCGTCACGACTCATTTATCGAAGACGGGCGGCAAAATCACCTGCTGTTTATCAGCGATGTCAGCAAGTTGTTACGCAACGAGGAGCAGAAAACCTGGCAAAACCTGTTGCGGGTGATTAGCCACGAAATCAATAACTCGCTCACACCCATCGCTTCGCTCAGTCAGACCTTATTGCATGTGTTCCGTAAGGATAACCAGCATCCGGCGGCGGCAGATTTGATTAACGGCATGGAAATTATCAATAACCGCGCCCGTGAACTGATTACGTTTGTCGGCAGTTATCGCCAGTTAAACCGGCTGCCGCCTGCGAACAAGCAACCTTGCGATATTACCGGGCTGATTATGCAAATGGCTTCGCTGTTCCCGCAGCGCCAGTTGGTTTTTTATGGTGAGTCGCCGCTGGTAGTGCCGCTTGATGCCAATCAGATGCAGCAAATGTTGATTAATTTGCTCAAGAATGCCGATGAAGCCATGGAGCCCGGCGGCGGTGAGATCCTGTTACGCTGGAAGGTGATGGCTCGCCAACTGCATCTTGAAATTATCGATCAAGGCAAAGGGGTGGCAAATATTGAGAACCTGTTTGTGCCGTTTTATACCACCAAAACGCACGGCAGTGGTATTGGCCTTATTCTGTGTCGCCAGATTGTTGAAGGGCATGACGGGCACCTGACGCTGGAGAACCGTAAAGATGCCGAAGGGTGCGTCGTTAATATCTTCTTGCCACTGGGATGAGCTGACGGCACGCAGATGGCGCGATGTGCACTGCATCGTTATCTCTGAATTACAGCTTTCGCAGCCGCAGATGGCTCAGCGTGCGCGGGCCGCGTTACAACGGCCTGAAGGCGCACCGCTGACCTTGCGTGAACTGGCGCATGGGCTGTTGTTGTGGCTGCTGGCTCCCTTATGCCAACAGCCGCCCCAGTCGCTGATTATTTCCCGCGATGATTACGGAAAGCCATTTTTACCCCACTACCCGGATATTCGGTTTAACCTGTCGCATACCCAGGGGGCACTGGCGTTTGCTTTTGCTGAGGGCTGTCCGGTTGGGGTGGATGTTGAGCGTTGTCAGGGACAGGTTGAACGTAAGCGAGCCATTGCCCAACGCTTTTTTCACCCGGATGAGTGGCGCTGGCTGGCGACGCTGGATGACAGCGCATTTTTGCCTGCGTTTATTCAACTCTGGAGCCACAAAGAGGCCTATCTCAAAGCGTTGGGGATGGGGTTGCGTAAACCTCTCGCCTCGTTTAGCTGCCTGAGTGACCATCAGGGTGAGTTAGGTGTGTGGGAACAGGGAGAACGGGTTGAGAGTGTGCTGGCCAGTCGGTGGGTTCATCCCTGGGGGATAGGTGAGTCGTTTGATGCGGTGTTGCCTAACCCGTCAGTGGCGGGTGGAAACATGCCAGAGCCATCCGTGCCTGTGGCCCTGACGTGCTGCCTGCTCGGGCAGAACAGGCCGTCACCGGCACGATGGCACATCGTGATGGTACAGGACGCCACCGGTGCCAGTTAGCAGCCTGAGCGCTCTATCAGGCTGGCAATGCTGCTGCTGGTCTGAACACGCGTTTGTGGCCCGACGCGCACGCGGGCTCCGGTGGTGAGCGTACCGCTGAGTTGTTCGACCTGACACAGCCGGGCGTCCACTCCCATGGCGATGTTGACCACGGCGCTCTGTGCCGAGAAGGCGGTTTCGTCGGTATTAAAAGACGCCCCCATAGCCAGCGACAGATCAAGTTGCTGCGTTTTACCCGCCACATGAATGGCTGTGCCCATACTGCCATTGACGGTAAATTTTTCTGGCGAGACGGCACAGGCAGGGACGGTGACTTTGACGCCTGCTTGCGCTATCAGGGTATTGATGGGGGCATCCACCGTGATGGTGACATCGGCGCTGTGACTACGCAGGATGCTGTCATCACTGGACTGATTTTCAATCACCAGGCTTTGTCCCTGGGGGCGGATGACCAGCTTTTCCAGTACATCCTGTCTGGCGCTGGCCTCCACGCGGTTTCCCTTGCCGCAAACCAGAGTGACGCTTAAGCCTCGGCTGACATCCAGTGTCGTAAAGGAGGGCAAATCCACATTTTGCTGATTCGTTGGTGAACAGGCGACCGTCAATGGCAGCAGCACCAGCGCGGAACAAAGCAACGCTCTCATTCCTCTACTCCTTTTTCCTTTATCCCTGTCATGTCAGCCTGACATCCGGTGTCAGGAGGAACCAGCGGCCAGTCGGGTCCTTGCCTGGCCGAATCCATCTGAGGGGTCTTCCGTGGTTTCAGATGGGTGGTTCAGTTACGTCCCTGTCGCTTTGCAGGCAGCCCGCGAAAGCCTTCCCTGATTGCTATTATGCACAGCGTAATTATCCATTGTTGTCTGAAATTGAGCATTGCTCTGGTAAATAACATTTAACAAATATTTTTAGAGAGAACGGCGGTCAACCGGCGGCCCGTTATCGCTTATCCGACAACTGCCGATCCAGGCTCCCAGCCCGACAGAGAGCATCACATGAGGTTGACCTTTGCGGATGGCTGGCAGAGCCGCCGGGAGTAACAGCAGTGGATCAACGGTATAGCAGTGGCCGATATCTGGCATCAGGCCCAGCGAAATATTTTCCAGCGGATGCTGATGCCGCCGGGAATAGTTGAGCCAGCTTAACCGGTTAACATTATGAGGGAGCAGATGGATCTGGTGGCGCGCGATGTCGGTGTGTGGTGCTAATGCTCCCCACAGTGCGGTATTAACCATGTCATCATGTGCCTGATAAAACGCTTTGAGTGCCTGAGTATCACCATAGAGCCCTTCATGGAATTCCATTCTTTGATCCATGAAGACCGGCCCCAACTGCAATCCATCGGTATGTTCCTCAAGCAGTAATGCGGCAAATGCATCACCGGCCAGCGAGCACCCTGGAACATAGCGCTCTTGCACGGGATAGGCTGCGAACGTGTCACCCGCGATGATGGCCACCCTCGCGGCCTTTTGCTGTGCCAGTAAGCGTTGTGCCAGCGCCAGTGCCCAAAACAGCGTGGCACAATTTTGTTGGTCCAGCTCGTAGCACGGCGCGAGTGAATCGACAAAAGGATGAGTGCGTCCAAGCTGCGTCAGCCAGTCGGATGAGGTGGCGTACTGCACGGGCATACCGTGCGCGTAGATAAGGGCATCAACCGGTTGTTGCGGCCGGGGCGAGTGTTGCTGTAACTGCGTTAGCAGCCGGGAGAATACCGCCGTCAGCGTCAGGTTAGCATCAAGTACGGCAACCTGCTGAAAACCAAACAATTGCGAGAAAATCCGTGCTTCAGAGGCACTGGCTCCGGCGGCACCAATGATCTCCTGAGCAGACAAACGCGGTTCCGGCACCCAGGTGACGACATGAGTCAGGCGCATTTATGCTAGCCCCCGCAGCGCCAGTGCGCTCAGGTGTTGCTGGTGTTGGACCAGTAACAAATAGTCCTGACCGGGTTGATAATGCTCTGCCAGCGCCACGAACGGGGCGGCACAAACCAGCCGTGGATTGGTGGCGATGGGGGTGATTGAGGCGGGCAGACCGGCCAGTAACAGAGGCTCGGCAATCACGCACAACCGGTGTGTGCGTAGCGAAAAATGGTGTGATAGCCGCTGCACGGCGGGCGTCAGGGATGCGGTGTCGGGCTGTGCCTGACGGCAGAACCCTTGATAACGTAAAGGCTGTTCATGCCCGCTGACAGAGAACAGGCAGGCGTTACTTTGTGGGTCGAGTGATGTCATCAGCGCAGAGCGATACAACAGGTGGCGTTGATCGGCGATTAACAGCAAGGCGTCGTGATCGTCGTCTTGCTGGCAGTTTGCGATGCTGGAAAAGGCAAACAGCGCTGCATCCGGCCCGCGATCGCTTATCGTCAGGGCCAGACACGCGGGAAGCTTGAGCGACTCAATCACATAGTTCACCACTGAACTGCCAAGGTGCACGTCCGGTGTCCAGTGTGCCATTAAAACACTGTCGATATGGGCGGTGTCATTACCGGCCTGATACTCCGGCAGGAGATTCCCTATCATATTGATAAAAGAGGTTAAATTGCTAACGACCTTGGCATATTGCTGTGGGTTGACCAACTGTTCCTGCCAGCGCAGCCCGTTGCTGGCAAACAGTCTGGTGGTGTAATCATGCCAGTAATACTCCTGCGCTGGCGTCACCTCATGGTGGGGCAGCACATCGGGCAGCGGAAAATGGCGATGCAGAATTAACCGCGGGTCAAGATACGTGGGCACAGACGCCTCCCCTGGCGGTGTAGCAGCGAAAGCTGTTCATCAGGTGGATATGGGCAGTACCTTCCATGTACTCAAACGCCATCGCATCACGGCAGCGGCGGCGCAGTGCGGCATCCTCAAGCCAGGCCTGTTCACTTAACATATGCGGCATACGGTGCGCCAGCGTTTCAACAAATAGCGTGCAGCGGCGCTTTAACTGGCTGGTGGTGTGATATTGCGACTGACCGGCTTGGTAACGCATTGCAATGTTATCCAGCTGTTGGCGCAGCAGATGATAGGTGCGCCATTGCTGAGCGCGCCAGCGCTGGTCATCGCTATTGAGTGCACTGTTATCCAGCACGCGCAGCAGGCCGTAAGCGGTGCCCAACGCCATGGCACCGACCATCGGGCGATGGCGCTCAAACACCTGCCCCAGCGCATTCAAACCCTGATTAAGCCCTTTACGTTCGTAACCCAAAATCTGCTCTGGCATCACCGGTAGATCATTGATGGCGATTTCCGTGAGATTGGAGCCTTGTAAACCAAACTGCTCCAGCGGGGTGATGGTCATCCGATCGGCGGCCTGCTGTGGCTCGACCATCACCAGACGCTGTATGTTGCCTTCGCGTGCAAACACCAGACCCACCGAGGCCAGTTGCGCGCCGCCGATGAATTTTTTATGCGCATTCAGCCGATACCCGGTTTCTGTTCGTGTCAGTGAGGAGATGATGGCCTGGGTATCTGAGCCAAACTCCGGTTCGGTGACGGCGAAAAAGGCCCAGTTGGGGGGCTGATTAAAGCGCGAGAAAAAGAACGCCTGCTGCTCCGGTGTACCGAGTGTGGTCACTGCCCGTGCCGACAGCGATGCGCCTGGCAACATCATCAGGCCGCTGGCGTCAAAACGGCTTAAATATTCCAGCATACTGATGTGGTCACTGTAGTGACAGGCCAGATAGTCCCATCCTTTAAATGGAATAAACTGTGGCGGAATACCGATATAGGCAATGGTGTAAAGCAACTCATCTTCCAGGCAGGACAATGCCCGGGCACGGTCTGATTCCGCTTCACTGGCCGCGCGCCGCAGTTTTTCGCCCAGCGCGTCTAATTCCTTTAATACATTACTGAACGTAAGAGCTTTCATGTGTAGTCCTGCCTGTCAGATAAAGGGGCGTCATACCACGGTGCTGACGATCTATTTTATTTAATATCTCTATGATTAATAATGAATACTATTAACTGTGTAGCTCACTAACTATTTACCCTGTTGCGAATTACCTTATCGGGAATTACGCCGCTGTATTGCCCGATATTGCATCTCAATGCCACACCAGGGGGCGCTGGCGCTAAATCTGAACCAATAATGACGAGTACGTCGCCCCCAGCCCAACGCTGACTAACAGCACCTTGTCGCCAGTGTGGAGCGCCTGTTGTTGCTGCAACTGACGCAGGTTGATGAAGGGGTCTGCGCCGAAACAATGGCCGTAAACAGAAATGTTATCCAGAAAAATGCGCTCGCGTGGAAACGGCAGCAGCTGTGCCAGCCGATGCCACGATGACCGATTGACATTGTGTGGCGCTATCCAGTCCAGTTCACGAATGTTAAGACCTGCTTTATCCAGCGCGGCATAGAGATGCTGGCGGGTAAAATCAATATAGTGCTGACCAAAGTCGGAGGTTTCATCGGCATCGAAGCCGGTCTGTACACTAAAGCGGCCATCCTGCCCGGTATAACGGCTCAGAATCGCCGGGCCGCGCCCGCGACGACTGAGCAAAACGGCGCAGGCCGCTTCCCCCATCAAGGTGGTGTCACGAATCAGTTTAACGCGTGGATGAAACGCTTTTTCGCCGATGAGCATCAGGCCGAATTCATCTGGGGCAAGCTGTTTGAGCAGCCAGTCGGCTGCGGTCAGCGGCGTTGCGCAGTGCCCCATGGTCAGGCTGGCGAATTCGACATGCGCGGGAAAATGGCTGAGCCAGGCGGGCGAATGGCTGGCGTGCTCAAACACGCGCACGCCCGGCACCGTGTGGCAATGCACAACGTGACTGATGGCCGCAAACGCCTGGGGCTGGCTGGCCTGCATTTGCACTATCACCGGTGTGAGCAAATCGTCGAGCGTACCGGGGCCACCGTGGAAGCGGCGTAAGCCATAAAAGCGCTCGAACATGCGGATATCCAGCGGGTTGAGGCCAACTTCCCCGGCAACCTCGCTGAGTGACTGGACGACGGGGGGAAATGAGACCTCAATCGCCTCAAGGTGTCCTAGCATGAGTACACTCCTGGCGGGGGTAAACGCGGGATCGCTGTCACTCTGGCGCGAGACGCCAAGGCACTCAGTGGCATCACAACCTCCGGCGCAACGTAGCGTAGCGGTATAGCACCGGTACGGCATCTTCGTTTGCGCTAATGCGCACGAGGGGATCGTGCAGATACAGCACGGCATTGTCGTCGTCGAGTAACGTACTGGCGAGCGAGTGGGCAGACAGCGCAGCACCTTGCGCCTTCATCCCCTGGCTGTGCTGAAAACCCGGCGCAGCATAGAGCAAGCTTTGCAGTAACGGCGTGCGGAACTGATAAGGCACGCCGCAATACTCGTAAAGCAAGGTTGCACGAGGGTGTATTTCACAAAACCGGCGGCAAAGCGTAATGACCTGAGCGGCATGCAGGCCCGTGGCATCGTGTTGACAGGGCGAGTGAATAAACCAGGGGAGGTTTACATCAAGCTGGTTTAGCCTCAGCCACGGGCTTAACTGCGTCGCTTGTGCCGGGGTCAGTCTGCGCACCTGTGTGGCGACGCTCAGCGTGCCGGTTTCCTGTATAACCGTGCTCCCGACGGCAGACAGTATGCTGTCGATAACCTGCACCGCCACGCTACGCTCCCCGATAACCGTGATTGAGCAGATGGATAAAGGTCGTGCCTTCGGTGTATTCCAGTGCCTTGACATCCCGTAAGGCTTTGGCAAGGCGAGGGTATTGCGCCAGCGCGGCGGGTGGCGCGTGGTGCACGACATTGAGCACCACCTGCTCTGCGACCCGGGTGGCGGTAATTTTGGCCAGCCCGGCTTCGCGCCCGCACGGCTCGCCTCGTTCAATGCGTTCACAGATAAACCGGGCCTGAGCCAGTGCCGCCTGCAACTGACGTTGCGCTTTTTGCCGCCACTGGCTGCGTGGGGTTGCCCAGCGCTGTTGCAGTGATAAATCCAGTGCAGCACGGGCAACGCCCAGCGCGATCGCCCCGACGCACGGGCGCAGTGAATCAAATGTGACCATCGCCGAGCGGGCAAAGCGCTCGGTGGGTTTCAGGTGTTGCCCCAGCAGGGCGTTATCTGGCACGAACAGATTACGAAAACGCAGGTGCGACACATTACAACCGGGCACACCGTGTATCGGGATGCGCTCGGCCTCTACCCCCTCATCGTGGCGTGGCGAGAAGATAAACACGTTGATGCCCAATGGGCCGGGGGCCGTGCGCGCAAAAACCACGCCGATGTCCGCCACGACGCCATTACCTATCAAATATTTCTCACCGTTGATAAGCCAGCCGCCATCGGTTTTCACCGCATGGGTTTGGATATGCTGGGCATCGCTGCCGGCCTCCGGCTCCGTCATGGCAAAACTGCTCCAGGTGAGCTCCCGTTTAAATGCGGTGAAGAACGCTTCCTGTTGCGCCTGTGTGCCCATGTTTTCCACGACCAGCGCCGCCATACCCGGCCCCGGCGCGGCAAACAGTAAATTGGGGTCAATATAGCCGAAGGATTCATACAGCTCACAGCGTAACGGCAGTGGCAGCGCCCTGAGCGCGGTGTCATGTTCCGTCAGCCAACTGACCGGCTGAAAATCAGCGGGCACACCGAGGGTGTTGAGCATTGGGGCGAGCGAGTATTGCGCGGTGATGCGTGCTTTGTCCGGGTCGATATCAATTTGCCCGCCTAAATGACGCCCTTCATGCAGGGTATCTTCAATGAGCTGTTTGAGCGGCAGCAGAAAACGTTCAGTGTCATTCATGCGGTTTCTCCCAACGCAATCAGTTGGGTGCTGCCAGACATAATCTCCATGATACCGGCCTCGGGTTTATACAAATGGCTGGCCAGCGGGCCTTGCGGGTAGGCATGGAACGGGCGCGTTAACGCCAGCCAGCCTTCTGCACGCAGTTGCTGATACTTTTGTTCAAAGTCACTGACTTCAAAACAGATATGGTAAGGCAGGCAGGCTTTGTTCTCTTTTTCCAGCAGGCCGTTTAACAGCCGGTTTTCTGGCAGGGGTTCGACCAGCTCTATTTGCATATCGCCATCGGCGGTATTCATGAAGGTGACATAAATTTGCTGGGCGGTCACTTTTTTACGGTGCACGGCGATGTGGGGGAAGAAGGTGGCCATTGCTGCAATGGTGGTATCGCTATTCCTGACGATATATCCAAGATGGCTGAATTTCACGACTTTTCCCCCGTCATTATCCTTTATGACAGACTACCGATACCCGGTGTTTTTTTTTATGCCTGCTTGCAGGTCGTCACGCGATTTTTACCGTTATCGCGCTGTCTTTAATCGATTGCCGCCACCTCGGCCTGATACTGGCGCATTAACGCCACCCGGTCGGTTTTGCCATGCAGCGTCAATGGAAACGGGCCGGTAAAATGAATGATGCGTGGCACCATATAGGCGGGTAAACGCTGTGCCAGTTCATGGCGCAGGCTGGCACGCCGCTCGGCGGTGTCCGGCGCGAGGTGTAGACACAAAATCAGGTCTTTGATGGTGGTGGTGTTTTTTTCTGTGAGCACCACCGCTTGTTGTACCGCGTCTAACTGGCGGGTAACGGCTTCAATATCACCGGTTTCTATGCGATTTCCCAGCCATTTTATCTGCCCGTCATCACGGCCTTTCACGAAGAGCTGACCCTGACTGTCGAGATACCCCTGATCGCCGGTACGGTAATAGCGCCCGGCAGGGCCATCACCAAATAGCGCATTACGCGGGTCGGTTTCTGGCAAATAACCGGGACTGATTTGCGGGCCATACAGCACAATTTCACCCACGGTGCCAGAGGGGACGGGGTGCTGTTGCGCGTCAATGATGCCCAATTGGTTGTCGCCACAAGCGCATCCTAATGAGAGCGGCGGTGAGGCAGGTAGATTATCCAGACCTATCGGGGCGGCATGTGTCATACAGGCGGCTTCTGTCGGGCCATAGCAATGCAGAATCTCTGCCTGAGGGAAACGTTCGTGTAGTGTCGTGGCCAATGCAGGCAGCAGCGCCTCGCCGCCAATGGCAATCTTTTTCAGGTTAGGCAGTGAGTGCTGGCTAAATTGCGCATCTGCACACATTAATTCAAGAAAACCCGGCGTGGAAAACCAACTCTCCACCTGTATTGCGGGCGAAGCCAGCAGTGACAGGTTCTTACGCGGGCGAATGTTATTGCGGTGGTCGAGCATGATGAGGGTTTTACCCGCAGCCAGCGTCAGAAACACATCCATTATCCCCAAATCGAATGACAGGCAGGCATGGTTGACGTGCGCGCCCCGAGGTTCAGGGTGGAGTAATGGTAATGCCCAGCGCGCCAGTGCTTCATAGTTGCCACGGCTGATTTTCACACCTTTGGGCTCACCGGTTGTGCCGGATGTGGTCAGTACATACAACAGGGTTGATGGTTCAGCCGCCTGCGCGGGGCGTAATGGCGCACGCTCTGCCAGCGCATCGGTCATCTGTGTGGGGAGTGCCGGAAATGCGCTGCCCTCTGGCGGCAAACATGTCAGTAGTATCAAGTCAGCCTGTGTGACGCTGGCTATCCGCCCGATACGTTCGGCGGGGTTGGCGATATCGGCAAAGGTAAACGTCATCGCTTCAAACGCACAGGCCAGCATGGCAGCGGCGGCATCAAGCTGCTTGTGGCCGTAAATCAGCACGCAGTGCGGCTTATGCGCGCGCAGCACCTGACGAATGGCCTCAATGCGCAAACCCAGCGTGGCAAAGCTGTAGCTGCCGCTGTCGTTGATGATGGCCAGTTGCTGTGGTTGCTGGCGGATGTGCGTTTGTATCGGGTCAAGAACTGACGAAAACATAGCGTTTGCCCTTGTCGATTGCCTGCTCTGTCACGCGCAGGCGATCGAGCTTACTGTTGTGGTTAAGCGCTGCCTCCTCTACCGGATACCAGAATTTCGGCACCATATAGACCGGGAAATAGCGGCGCAGGTAGTCGGCTAATTGCGGGAAAATATCAGGCTGGTCAGCGAGCACGAATGCCTGTAGTCCCTGAGCAACACCGCGCAGCAGCCAGGGGGTGACGATGGCATCCTGCACCAGCGGATGCGCGCGCAGCGCATTTTCAATATCGCTGATAACGACGCGATAACCCTGAATTTTCAGCTCGCTGTCTTCCCGGCCATGAAAATAGAGCAGGCCATCGCGCAGCGATCCGATATCACCGGTGCGATAACCGCGCACGCCGCTGGCATCGGTAAAAAAGCGCGCCTGTTGTGCCGGGCTGGCATTGAGATAGCCTGCGCTGACGGCATCACCGGTAATGATGATTTCACCGCGTGCGGCTTCGCCCTCGATACGCAATGTGACGCCAGGCCGGGCTGTGCCGAGCGGTAGTGGTGCGTCGTGCTCCAGCATTGACGGCGTGATGTCACAGGCGCTGACTGCCACGGTACACTCGGTCGGGCCATAGGTATTAACGAGGCGGCAGCCGGGAAACGCGTGCTGCAATGCCTGCACCAACTCTTTGCTCAGCACTTCGCCGCAAAAAATAAATTGGTTAAGCGCGGGCAGGTTTTGCTGGCAAAACGATTTATCACGCAGGTAGTTACGTGTTAGTGACGGCGTGCTGACCCAGGTTTGGGTTCCGGCATCGGCGTGACGGGCGATCATTTTGCGGGTGTTGATGACATCCCGGTAATCCAGTACGCACAGCGGCTGGCGGTAATACCAGGCGAGCCACAGCTCGTATTGGCTGACGTCAAAACAGTAGCGAATATTGCCACTGACCGGGCCGGGGTCGGCAAAGTGTTCAACGGCCCAGCGCACAAAATGGGCCAGATTCGGGTAGCTGACCTGGATCCCTTTGGGCGCGCCAGTGGTGCCGGAAGAGAACATGATATAGGCAATGCCGCTCACCTTTTTATGGCCAAAGGCGTGCTCCATGTGCTGGCAGAGTGCGGCGAGCGTCTGGGGAGTGTCGGTATCCGGCATCCTCGCTTCACTGAGTACCGTGGCGAGGATAACCGGCAAGCCACACTCAGGTGCAGCGTGCTCGCTGGCGTTTAACAGCAGGCCGGCCTGAATACCGTCGGCGATAAAGCGCAGCCGTTCAGCGGTATTGTCGTTTTCTACCGGCACCACCGGGTGGCCGGTGAGCAGGCAGGCCCACCACCCTGCCAGACTTGCCGGGTGTTTGTGACCATACAGCAGCACTGGCGCGGGCTGTGGGTGTCCGCTTGCCTGATGGTGGGCCTGGAGTTGCGCAGCCAGCGTCAGGGCGCTGTGGTAGAGCTGGTGGTAGCGGAGATCGCCGTTCACGCTATACGCCGCAGCGCTCTGCACGCCATCAAAGCGCGCAAACAGCGAAACCAGATACTGCCATGCGGCTACTGTGCACAAGATAGGTCGTGCTCCCGTTGTGCGTGGATGAAGCGGTCAAGCGAGTCGATGGTGGTGATGTGCTGGGTGTCCAGCATCACCGGGTCAATCGATAACCCGGTTATCATCTCTTCAAGGTACATCATCAGCTCAATGAAGATGCCGCTCTCAAACCCCAGGTCCCGCTCCAGATCGGTATGCGGATGCAGCTCCGACAGATCATCGGTTTCCAGCACCATGCCGATAGCTTTCACGATATAAGGGTAATAGCTTGCCGCGTTATCGGGCAGCACACTGGTGCTGGTTTCAGGTGATTTTGCTGACATAAATAGGGCTCCATCAGGCCGGGCTGCGTTGCGCCGCTGTGCGGCCCGCAACCAGTTGTTCTTGCAGCAGGGTACGGTGAACCTTGCCGTTGGGATTAAGCGGGAATTGCGCCATCAGGCAGATACGGTGTGGCACCATGTGCGACTCCATCTGGCTTTTGCACCAGCCGGTTAGCGCTTTTTCATTCAGTTCGCCCTGTGGCACGATGCAGGCGACGATTTCGTCACCGTAGACCGGATGCGGTACACCGATAACGGCCACCTGAGCCACCTGCGGGTGGCGGCTGAGTACCGTTTCCACCTCTTTGGGTGAGACTTTTTCGCCGCAGCTTTTCAGCATGTCATCGCGTCGGCCAATGAAATAGAGCAACCCGTTTTCATCCAGCCGACAGATATCGCCGGTGTATAACACCTGCTCACCCGGCAGCAGGCCGGGGCGCAGCTTCTCACGGCTTTTTTCTTCATTGCGCCAGTAGCCGCACATCACGGTGGCCCCACGGATCACCAGCTCGCCGGTAGCATTGCGGGTGTGGCGCTTGCCGTTGTCATCCACCACCCACAGTTCGGTATTCGGGATGGCAATGCCGACACTTTGCGGGTGGCTGTCGAGGTATTCCGGTGGCAAATAGGTACAGCGGTGGCACTCGGTCAACCCGTACATCGAATAAATGCGCGCCTGCGGGAAGTGCTGTTGCAACTGTGCGATGTCTGCCGGGTGCAGGGCAGCGGCGGTATTGGTGACGGTGCGAAGGGTGGAGAAATTATAGCGCGATGCCAGTGGCGTAATCAGGCGCAGCATGGTTGGCACAATCGGCAGCACGGTGGCCCGCAGCGCCACCATACGTTGCAGCGACAGCAACGGGCGGCGGAAATCAGGCTCGATTATCAGGGTGCATTGCACCACGGCAGCCATGATCATCTGATACAAGCCGTAGTCGAAGCTCATGGGGATCATCAGCATGATACGGTCATCGTCACGCAGTTGCAGGTAGCCTGACACGGAACTGGCGGCGGTTATCATATTGCGGCGGCTGAGCATCACCCCTTTGGGCTGGCCCGTGGAGCCGGAGGTGTAAAGAATGCAGGCTAAATCAAGGTCAATACCGCCGGGCTGTTGGTGTTCGCAAATGCGGTAGGGTTCGCAGACGAGTGTGGCGGCAATTTCCTGGCTGACGCAGACCCGCGTCTGGCGGTTGTAATGCTGCCAGTGCTCGCAGGCTTGGGCCTTGGTGATTTCATCGCCAAGCGTGGCATCCGCGATCAGCAGGCGGCAGCCTGCGTTATCCACCAGCCAGCTCAGTTTGTCAGCCTTGGTTTCCGGGCTGAGTGGAATAAAAATCGCGCCCAGATACTGCAATGCCCAGAAATAGAGTGCGAACGTCAACGAATTGGGCATGTAGACGATGACCCGATCGCCTTTTTCTACCCCCTGCGCGCCGAGGTAATCTGCCAGTTGGCGGGCTTGCAGACGTAGCATGAACCAACTGATTTCACGCTCCGGGTCGATAATCGCGGTCTTGTTGGCGGCCTCTTTCGCGGCCCGGTCAAGCCAGACGGTCAGGTGGGTAACGTTTGTCATGATGCATCCTTATCCGAGAGGGGGAAGGCAGTCAGGCTGCCTGTCACCGTCAGGTTGATAGCGTAAAATACACGCCGTGAGGTGGCGTATTTCCGGCACCACCAGCAGATAACGGCCGCCCGGCCGGGCCTGTTGTTTCAGGCTGACGAACGGAGCGGCGCACAGCAGCGCCTCGGGCAGGGCAAGCGTTGGCACGCTTTCGTCTGCGCCCGTAACCGCGGCCAGCAGCGACGGGCTGGCGACCAGCGTGAGCGGCCAGTCATCCGCGCCGGATAAGGGGGACGGGGTTATCTGCTCAAGTAGTGAGGCCAGCGTGCTGGCCGTCGGGCCGCCGGCCTCATAGGGCTGGCGGTAATAACCTTCAAACACCAGCCCGCTCGCCTGCTCCGGGGGGCGCGCTTCCAGCCGAATCAGGCAGCCGGTGTTTTGCGGTGCCAGCGCGGCCAGTGCGTCACTGGTGTAGGGCGCGCGTGCCTGATCGGCAATCATCAGCAGCGCCGTTGGTGGCGTCGCTTTGGCCTCATGGCCCAGATATTCGTTGATGGTATGGAGCGCAAACAACGGGGCTGCCTGCGCCCGGTCAGACACCGAAAAGCCAAATGCCTGCGGCGCATCGCAGGCGTGGATCAACGCATTGGTCACTGCGCAGCCCAGTTCGCTGTCTGGTGTCCAGTGCGCCAGCACCACCATATCAAGCTGGCTTGATATCACGGGCCGACGCGCCTGAAGCTCGGGCAAGAGAGCCAGCGCCATGGCGCTAAAACGGTGTGGTTCGCTGTTCAGCCAGCGCAGCAACGTGTCTGGTTCGGGTTGACGTGTGTCGTGGTGGGAGTGGAAAAACGCCTGTAAATAGTCGGCCATCAGCTCCGCATTTGCGTGTGGAGCCAGCAGGTTTGTCTCTTCATCGCGAAAAGTACGCCATACCACCTCATCGGGCTGAAAGCACAACGTCATGATGGCTCCTTGTCGGGAAGCGGTGCGTCGAGCGAGACCGGTTGCTGGCGTGCCAGTAACTGCGCGGTGGTTTCCGGCTGGCGGATAAGCGTCAGGTGTGTGCCATCGACCATCACCTCTGCCGGTGCGCCAAAACTTAAAAACGCACCTGGTGAGGCCGTCAGACCATAGGCACCCGAATGGGTAATACCGATAAGGTCGTTCACCTCGAGCATCGGGAGCGGCACGTTATCGCCCAGCAAATCGGTAGGGGTGCACAGCGGCCCGCTGATTTGGTAAGTCTGAACGGGCCGCCCGTGATTATCACCAAGACGCAGCAGCGGAAAGTTTTTACGCCGCAGGCTGTTAAGCCCGGCGGCGGCACTGTGGCAGTTAGCCCCGCCGTCACACACTGCAAAGGTTTTACCACCCGCAGTTTTTAACGTGTTGACCCGGGTGACGAAGATACCCGCCTGCGCGACCAGATAGCGCCCCAGTTCGATGACGATTTGTGTGGCGGGAGCCTGCTGGCGGAATGCTGCCATGACCGGAGCCATTGCTTCGCCCAGCGCTGGCAAATCCAGCGGTGTTTCTTTCGGGTAATAGGGCACGCCGAACCCGCCACCCACATCGACAAAATCCAGCGTCAGGCGGTAGCGATCGCGCAGTGTCAGCGCCAGTTGCAAAATATTGCGTGTATTGTCAGCAATAGCCTGAGCATGCAGGATCCGGGTGCCCAAATAGACGTGAAAGCCGCAAAGGTGGATGTTTGGCCAGCGGTGCAGACTATCGAGCACCGTTTCGACGGTTTCCTGCGTCATGCCGAATTGCGTTGGTTTACCACTCATCACCAGCCGGGCATGTTCGCTGCTAAAATCAGGATTAATGCGTAATGCCACCGGTTGTACGGTATGCGCTTGCGCGGCCAGATGGTTGATGTTGTCCAGTTCGGTGACGGATTCCACGACAATGGCGCGAATGCCGCAATCAATGGCCCGCGTCAGCGCGTCCAACGATTTCCCCGGGCCGACATAGAGAATGTGCTGTGGCAAAACGCCTGCCGCCAGGGCGGTTTCCAGCTCGGCGGGGGAGCACACCTCGCATCCGGCTCCCTGCCCGACCAGTGTTTTGACGATGGAGAGCGTGGGGTTGGCTTTCAGCGAGTAATAAATGGCGGTTTCGCGCGGCAGGTATTGCCAGAGTTGCGTGAGCTGCTGGCGTAGCTGGCGGGCGCTGTAGGCATAAAAGGGGGTTGCGATGCGACGAGCTATCTGCGCAATGGCAACCCCTTCCAGATAGCCATCGGCTAAAACCGGTACATGAACCGGATCAGCCATGATGGAGCCGCTCACGCAGAAAACGGGTCAGGCTGGCCAGATCCTGGAATGCATCGAACACCCGATCATCGGCCAGATTGAACAGATCGCCACGCAGGCCATAGGCCGCCTCGCAGTGGTCGCTTAAGACTGCAATCAGGCTGACGATGTTAATAGAGTCGAGCAGTCCTTCTGCGCCAAACAGGGTAGAACCTTCAAAAATGGCTTTAATTCGCCCGTTATCAATGCCAATCGCGACCAGTTTATCACGCAGCAGGGTGTGTAAGGTTTCATCATCATGATGAGTGACCAGCGCATGCTCCATTCCATTCCCCTTTATTCAGTGTTTCTCCGGGGAAGTATAAAACTTGCGGCAGGCTGGCGTTTTGTTTGAGATTGCACGCGATGACATACGTCACCGCAATGGTATAAAGCAGGCATAGTATCTTCTGATGGCTGCAATATCGTGTATTTTCACCGTTGATGTTTACCACACGGCCATTCTTCGCCAGGTATTGCAGATGAGACGGTTGTAAGAGATAAAAATACCGTTATAGGCAATAGACGAGTGTGGAAAAGAAAGTGCAGGGAAAAATGAAGAAGGGAATGAAGAGGACAATAGAGAAAAAAACGACCTTTCTCTCTCTTATCAACCACGAGATGGCGGTAAGAGAGAGAAGGGTTAACAATAATTAATTTCGCGTGCTTCGCTGTTGCAGGTATGTCAGCTAGCCTTATCACCTTATGGCGGCATACTTTGACTATGCCGTCACCAGTGGTTCGATAACTGACGTCCTGCAATCTGAAATTTATTTGGCACGCAACAAAAAAACTAACAGATATTCCCTGGTGTAAGCCAATTTGGCTTTCCGTTCTTTAAGAAAGAGCGGATTTTTTATTTTGGTGCTTGATATTATTTTTTGAAAATTCTAAAGATTTTGAATCCGGAAAGATAGTTAGACTTAGGTATAGGTTGATACTATACTTTCGTGCCGTTATGGTCAGTTTGAACTGCGTACTCGGTTTTAGGAGAGTTAGATGTCTATATCATTCTCTAACGTTGACTTCATCAATAGCACAATACAGAGCTATCTTAACAGAAAGTTAAAGCGCTATGGCGATCTCAAGTACGCCTATTTGATCATGAATAAGAAGAAACCTACTGACGTGGTGATTATCTCTAATTATCCACCAGAGTGGGTTGAGATATACAGGGACAATAATTATCAACATATTGACCCGGTCATTTTAACGGCTATCAATAAAATCTCGCCATTCTCCTGGGACGATGAGCCGGTGATCAGTTCAAAGCTAAAGTTTGCAAAGATATTTAATCTCTCAAGAGAGTATGACATTGTCAGTGGCTATACGTTTGTCTTGCACGATCCGAGTAATAACCTTGCTGCACTGTCAATTATGATTGAAGAAAATCGCATTCAGGAAATGGAAGATATTATTCATAATAATAAAGATAAGCTGCAAATGCTGCTTATTTCTGCTCACGAAAAAATCACCTCTCTTTACAGAGAGATGAATCGTAATAAGCATCACCATAAGTCTCAGGAGGTGGATCTCTTCTCCCAGCGTGAAAATGAAATTCTATACTGGGCTAGCATGGGGAAAACGTATCAGGAAATTTCGCTGATTCTCGGGATTACCACCAGTACGGTAAAATTTCATATTGGTAATGTCGTTAAAAAACTGGGTGTGTTAAATGCCAAGCATGCAATCAGGCTTGGCGTTGAGATGAATCTTATCAAGCCAGTGGAACCAACAAAGGCAAAGTCGTAAGCCGCTCGGTTTCCACGGCTGTCATTTGCGTAATGCGTTCAATCAAGGCGAGACGGCTCTCGTCATCGGCAGGCAGCAGCAGCAGGTAAATGCGCTCCTGCTTTTCTGATAATCCTTGCTCTATAACAGAAATTTGCCAGCCGGACCGTTTTAATAAGGTGAGCATTGGGTGACTGACAATTGTCAGTATACCGTCATAATGGTATTTCCTGGCGTAATTGATCATGGCAAGGAACAACGTCAGGCAGGCAGGATTACGTGTGCCGATAAGATGTCTTACCCGGTCGCGATCGACAAAGAAGCGACTGGATTCAATATAGTTCCCTTCGGGAAGGGCGAGCGTGTTAAAGTAAGAATAGAACGTGCCGGTAATCATGTTAGGGTATTTCATTTCAATAAATCTGACACTGCAAACGACTTTCCCCTCTTTGACACCTAAAAGATAGGTCGTATTCTCATTGTCATATTCATCAAATTCCATGCCATTAATACAGTTAACACGCCAGTCTAGCCTATCTTTAAATGTCTCCTTACGTAGCGTAAACACCTCGTCTAGCTTGTTATTTGACATTAAGCTAAAACTCACATCAAATATTTCTAACATTTGTCCCCTGTTATCACTTTTATGTCTTTTCGCACGGAAGCTTGTTTGATGGGATATATGGTAACGTTTTTATCACTTACTTTTCCAGAGTGATTATTTTTATCTATTTAAGAAACTTTTTGCTTTATTAGTTGACATATTATTTCCATATGTACCTTAAGGTTCGCTCTGGTAAGCCATTTTTTATTGAATCGGGCTACTGATGTTCTGTGATCCAGCACTCATAAATAACGTTATTATTTCAGTAATGGCAGGATGTTTTCTACCTGATGAGCAAGACGGTTGTTATCGGCATGATATGCGGCGATAGCCGATGTTGAGTACCCGTAAACTGGTGGTGCCGATGTGTGCATGATGTTGGAAATAAAGTTTCGTTATCATAATAAATAAAAATATTAGATTGGTAATTATCTGCTGTCCTTGTCATTGAATACGACGCAAGGATGATGGCTCACAACAAAAGGACTGAAACATGCAAAAAAAGAGCGTGATGTACCGTATGTACTGGCATGCGGCCATGCTGGCCGCATCGATGTTATCGGCCACGATACTTGCCAGCCCGGCGCTGGCGGCACAAACCAACCAGACCGCCGCACTGCCTGCCGGAACGATTGACCAGATCCGCTTTGGTGATAGCGCATCAGAGAAAGACCACAGCCTTACTGACGCCAGCAGTCAGACACTGACCGGAGGATTGGCAGAGCCTGCTCGCCAGTTACTGCCTCTGAGTCCGGCAGGAATGTATGGCGGTAGTTTGACGTTTACCATGAAGGTGGATCCTCAGCGGCGCAACTATGTGTCTGTCAAACTGTGGGGGGATGACGATGTTAATTCCGCCATAGGCCGGCTTTACCTGTACGTGGTAAAGGAGGGCGTCGAGTATCAGGTGGGCTACCGACATGAGGGTGACTACATGCCGCTGAGTGTGGCTCACTGGCATAAACCTTTGCCGGGACGCTTCTTTTACTCCACCACGTTGCTGCCTTATACGATGACCAAAGGCCGCAGTACGATAACCCTGAAAATCGTTTCTACCGGTCGGCTCTATCCGTTCGGAGCCGGAGGGCCTGATGCGGCCAACCCCTATCAGTACGCCATGAATACACCCAGTCGCGGGGTTTACCGTGCTTATACGCATGTTGATCCCTTTCTGGATGTCTCGACGGAGCCTCAGGGCCGTGAGCCTTCTGTTGCGGCACGCATTTCACCGGGGGAGGAGATTTTAGGTGTTAACGGTTCATTTCGTAACGCCATCAATAATCGCATTACCAGCCTGCTTGCCAGCACGCCGACAACGGCCAATCTTTCAGGGAGTGACCTGCGCTATCTTGCCCGTGCCTATTCGGTGGCCGGGCTGAAAAGTGAACAAAACCCAGCGGTGATAAGCCAGGTTGTTGCCGGGCTGGATGCTTACGCAACGCAATACTACGCTGACAACAACACGGTAAAAGGCTGGGGGGGTAGCTTTGGCGTGCAAGGGCAGGCTATCTATTACCTGCGTGATGTACTGACACCGGCTATCCTCAACGCGTCGGTCAGCTATGGCAGCGGCGGCACGAAAACCCGACGCACCGCCTGGGCGGATATGCTGTTTGCCAGTCGTGAATTTGGCCGCCTTCAGGACAGGCGCACGCTAACCAATCAGTCAATGATTGCCAGCAACAGTATCTACTTTGCCAATAAAGGCCTGCTGGTGTTAAACGACAGCCGGGCGTTCGCTGAAAAAACAGCACAACGTTACATCAGAGAGGCGGTGGGCCTGCTGCCCTGGACGGGAAATGACCTGACGGATGGTGGCGGACGCCTTCCTTACGGCAATGCCTATTATCAGGTGACGGATAAGGGCCAAACCCGTGAATGGGGATATGTCGGTGCGGGTTATGGCGAATTGCAGTCCTATCTGGCGGAATATGTTCGCGTGACCGGTAGCGATGATTTTTGCCAGCAAATGGTGAAAATGGCAAAGGCGCGGGCACCGTTTCGCCGCCCGGCTATCGATGTTGTGAATGGCAATAATTATCGGGCAATGGAGGCGATAGGCTTGCTGGCCTGGCGCGGTGCGCATGAAAGTGACGGTAATTTTGCCGGTTATATTGCCTATGTTGACTCGCTCAATACCAATGAACGGGCGAAAGGGTTGCGGGTTGCTGCGGCCAGTCAAGATGCCACGCTCATCGGTTATGCCAAACAAATGCTTGAAGATGGGCAGTTTTTTGCCAGCCTGAGCGGGGCGGAGTCGGCATTTGAAGCGCTGGATGTGTTTGCTGATTACCAAACCATTAAAACGGCCAGCGACAGTGGTGCACGTTTGCCGATGACTGACGGCCAGCCTGATTTTGCCTGGACGGATGAAGACAATGCCATCGTTGCCTTGAAGAAAGGTGATGAGCGCCTGTGGTTAAGCGCTTACTGGCAGGCCAAGGCGGGTACGGGTATCAATGCTCTGGCGCGTTTTCACTTTAGTACGCCGGGGTATGATCAGTACGGCGTGCTGGAAACGACGCCGCTTTTTCGCGCGACCACCAGTTATACCCGCGCCAATATGATAGATAAGCCAGAACAGAATCAGTATGTGCCGCCCAATGCGCCCAACAATGCGTATGCCGGAGAGATCCTGCCACTGGGCGCTACGCCGTCGGATGCCTCCGGTAGCGACCCTTTTCGGGGTAAGGCGGATTTCTATGCCTTACGCTTTGGCCACTACCTGATGGGGATTAACACCAGTACCCGCAACAGTTATCCGCTAAAAACACCGGCTGGCTTTAATGCTGCACAGGATTTGGTATCACAGCGCACGCAGTCCGGCACCATCACCGTTGCGCCACGCAGCAGTGTGGTGTTGTATCTGGAGAGTACCCGTGATGCGGCACCGGTACCGGCGACCCCGCTCTATCTCAAAGCACAAACCAGCGCTGGGGTGACAACGTTATCGTGGTCGGCCGCCTCTGGCGCGACACGTTACGCTGTCCAGCGCTCCGGCAGCGAGGCGGGGAATTATCAGACCATCGCGACCGTGACGACCAATGCCTACAGTGATAACGTGACTGCCCCTTCCGGCGGCGACTACTATCGCGTGGTGGCAGTGAATGATAAGGGAGAAAGCTACCCTTCCATGTGGAGCCATCCCTGAGGCGGGATGATGCCCTCTCGGGGTAAGCGTTATCTTGCGCTGAGCCTGTCGCCGCCAGCCCACCATGCCAGCGGCGCATGATTTCAGTCAGGCATGAAAATTTTCTTCACTAACCATATGAAAAAACGGTGTTTTCATTTTAAGTGCATAAGAGTGTGATATGGATCGCACTTTTTGTGAAATGGGATATAGTTACTATGGTGATAATTGACTTGTCATTTACGAACACCCCAAACGAAAATTTAAAATGAAGGAAACCACCATGAACATGAAAACTCTTTTTGCCACCATCGTACTGAGCACACTGTCTGCGGGTTCTTTTGCGGCGACCGAAGTTCAGTATCCGCAGGGCCAGGAAATCGGCAGTGTTTCTGCCACTGCCAGCACGCTGGACAGCCTGCAAGCGAAACTGGCTGCAAAAGCTGATGCCGCGGGTGCTAAATCTTTTCAGATAACCGCAGTGCAGGGCGACGATACCCTGCACGGTAATGCAGTGCTGTTTAAATAAGTTGTAACCCGGTCAGGGAGTCTCCCTCCCTCTCCTCCCTGGCCTGATTGACTTTCCTCCCTTTGTGTCTGTTGTGTCTGATTCTTGTGTTTTAACCGGGCGTTGCCCGGTTTTTTTATTTCTGTTCCGTGAGTTCTGGTCAGGCGACAGGAATCGGTATCATGCATGGTATGTGTTGTATTCATTAAGGAAGAGATGTCGTGAAAACCATAATGGCCGGTTTAGTGTTACTGACGTCATTGCCCTGCCTGGCAGAGCGTGATTATGAAATGGAGATGTGCCGAGATGGTCATTTCCCCCATTACCCTGGGCAGTATGCCAGCGGCAAAATTAACGCGTCTGAGGGTAATAAAGCCTATTTCTATGATGATGATACGGATAAAGGGTGCCCGGCGAATCAGGCGCAATGCCAGCAAAAAGCCTATCTGATAGAAGGTGACAACGTGCTGGTTGCACAGGAGCAAAACGGCTGGTCGTGCGTCGGGTTTCAGGGCAAGAAGAGCGTGTTTGTCGGCTGGTTGCAGTCCAGACTCATTGAAAAACAACCGACGAAACCCCCTGTGTTCAATGACTGGCTTGGTACATGGCGCAATGGTGAGAACAACATTACCCTGACACAGGGAAAGAACGGGGCACTGCGCATAAAAGGCCGCGCGTATTGGCATGGCGGCGTGTCTCCATCCGGTGAAGAGAATGTGCATTTGGGGAGCCTTGCCGAGACCGCGCAGCCAACAGGAAACCGGCTGGAATGGGGGAAACCGAATGAGGAATTTAAATGCGCAGGGGCAATGCGGCTTATCAACGGTCAGTTAGTTGTTGCAGACAATAATGAGTGCGGCGGGATGAACGTCAGCTTTAGTGGCGTGTATCGTTTGCAAAAATAGCCGCGAAGGGGCGAGTCACGCAATAGCAATAAAAACGGCCCCAGTCCGGGGCCGCTGAATATCTGTCACCTGAAAGGGATTATTCCAGCCCTTTGGCTTGTGCTGCTGCTTTCACGATGACCGCGAACGCATCTGCTTTCAGTGACGCGCCGCCAACCAGTGCGCCGTCGATATCCGGCTGGGTGAACAGCTCTGCCGCGTTAGATGCGTTGACGGAACCGCCGTACTGAATGATGACTTGTTCAGCCACGGCTGCATCCTGCCGGGCAATGTGGTCACGAATGAATTTGTGAACCGCCTGCGCCTGCGCCGGAGTAGCGGACTTACCGGTGCCGATAGCCCATACCGGTTCGTAGGCAATGACCGCGTTGTCGAACGCTTTCGCACCCAGTGTGTTCAGCACTGCGTCCAACTGACGCGCACAGACGGCTTCGGTCTGGCCCGCTTCGTTTTCCGCTTCGGTTTCACCAATACACAATACCGGGATCAGGCCGGTTTCTTTCAGCACCGCGAATTTTTTTGCGATGAATTCATCACTTTCGTGATGATAAGTGCGGCGTTCGGAGTGGCCGATGATGATGTATTTGGCACCGAGGTCTTTGAGCATCGCGGCGGAGGTTTCACCGGTGAATGCGCCAGCGAGGTTGACGTCCACATTCTGGGCACCCAGTGCAATACGGCTGCCTGCCAGCAGATGTTTGGCCTGATCCAGATAAAGGGCTGGCGGCGCAATGGCTACGCCACAACCGGTGACTGCGCTCAGCTCGCTGCGCAAGCCGGCTATCAGTTCGTGAACCAGGCTGGTGCTGCCGTTCAGCTTCCAGTTGCCCATGACTAAGGGATGTCGCATCTTGTTTCCTCCAGGCATATAGCCAGTTAATCAATTCATGGCTGCGTCAGGCAGCCAGTCTGACGAGTGTATCGAACTGCCGATAGTATAGAGTTGAAATGGCGCGGTGGCTCTGTTTTTCGTGCCTAATTATCGAACCGATCACGAATCAGATAGCGCCAGCTTAATCGGTTCAACAGCGAAAGTTAGCCCCTTTTCGCCATGATCAACCACCACGTAACGCAATGCGCCCTCCGTCTGTTGGTAAAATCGCTGCCCTTTGCCTTTTTCCAGCAGGGTTTCCACTTTTTTCAGGCTTTGCTCGCCCGTCAGTGACGGCATAAAGGTGCGTAACAGGGCGGCCATATAGTCGATAGCCTGTTTACGGCGACCGTTCTGATCCGGGTCGCGTGGTTTGGGCAACCAGGTTATCTGCATGGTTTTAATCTTGCCGGTGCCCTTTTCCAGCGCAGTAGAGGAGTAAAGGCGATCGTTAATGCGGCTGGCAGCGCGTATCAGCGCCGGTGAGTCGTCACCGGTATCAACCACTTTGTACTCACCCAGTGGCAGCGACGGATTGCTCAGGTTGTAGCGGGTGCGGAACTGTAACAGATTCATGTCAAACGTAGGGGCGCTCGGCAGCAGATAGGGTGCTGTGGATGCTGCGCGTGGCTGAAACAGCGTATCCCCCCTGACGAACGACGGGAACAGTAAGCTTATCGACAGGTAACAGAGCGCCAGCAGGGCATTTTTCATCATCACGTTTTTGTCATCGCCATCAAGTTTTGTCATCAAGACAGTCTGCATCGTCAGGTGTTGCGGATATGCTGTGTGATTAAAACGGGATCCGTAAGTGATTGTCAAAACACACGATGAAAAACCCATGTGGATTTAAGGTAAAATCCCGCCCGTAGTACGGCAATCAGGAATAAGAGTAATGACAATACAACAATGGTTTTTTTCATTTCGCGGTCGAGTGGGCCGCCGGGATTTCTGGCTGGGGATAACGTTGGTGGTGGTAGTGATAGCGGCGTTGTTCGTTCTGGCGGGTATCGGCTGGCTTGAGACACAGAGAGCGGCCTTTGCGCTGGTGGTGTTGATGTGGCCACTGTCGGCTATGCTGGTGAAAAGATTACATGATCGCGACCGCAAAGGCGGCTGGGCGCTGCTGTTGGTCGTGGCCTGGATGCTGGGGAGCGGTAACTGGGCGATGCTGCCCGCGCTTTTACAGTGGCTGGTCGAACGGTTTATACCGGTGCTGATTGCCGTCATGATGTTGCTGGAGTGCGGCTTGTTGGCGGGAACCGCTGGCACAAACCGCTTTGGTGCACCGAGCGGGCCGCTGCGGTTGCGTGAGAGTGAGCACTGAACCTGAACGCGCGCTATTGATGCTGGCGCATTACCAGTAATGTTCGCTGGTGATGTGCCCAGGGCGACGGCGCAGGTGTTTGGTCATCTGGCGCGCGTCTTTCAGCAATTGCTGGGTATCTCTGACCATCTGCGGGTTGCCGCATAGCATGACGTGGCTGGTCTGCGCGTTAAGCGGCAGGCCGACGGCGGCTTCGAGCGCACCGTTTTCAATCAGCGTCGGAATGCGCCCGGTGAGCGACCCTGGCTGTGCTTCACGGCTGATGACGGTCTGGATACGCAGTTTTTCCGGGTAGCGTTGCTGCAAGTCTCGCATCAGCGGCAGGTAGCTCAGGTCACGGGCAAATCGCGTGGCATGAACCAGTACAATATGCCGGAATCGCTCCAGGTCGTGCCCTTGCTGTAGAATAGACAGATAAGGGCCAATGGCTGTACCGGTGGCCAGCATCCATAGCGTGTCGCAGTCCGGCACTTCTTCCAGCACGAAAAACCCGGCGGCATCTTGCGTGACCAATACCTCATCACCGGGCTGACAGCGATGCAGGTGCGGGCTCAATTTGCCATCCGGCACGTTAACCAGATAAAACTCTAACTGCGGATCATCCGGGGCATTGACGTAGGAATACGCCCGCTGTATGCGTTCGCCATCCAGCTCAAGCGCCAGCTTGGCAAATTGCCCGGCGCTAAACGGTGCCACGGGGGCGCTCAGTCGCAAACTGAATAGATTTTCCGTCCAGTGTTCAACGGCAAGTACCTTACCTGTCACCCACTCTGCCATGATGTCATACTCCTGTTGTTGTCGCGGGTATGTTGTTGTAACGGGTAGGGCAGGGTCGCCTGCCACCCGACCCTAACCATACGCTATCTTTTAACAACTGTGAAACCTTTCGCCAGTGCAGATGGTTACCCGTGGCTGACCGGTGTGGCAGAGGCTCAATTACAGCAGAAATTCGTGCAGCGCAGCGTCTTTGCGGTCCAGATAATGGGTGGAACTGATGCGGCGAATCGTGCGGGATTTGCCGCGAATCAATAGCGTCTCGGTGGTGGCGATGTTGCCGCGCCGGGCAATGCCGTTGAGCAGGTCACCTTTGGTGATGCCGGTGGCAGAAAATATCACATTATCGTTGCGCGCCATGTCAGCCAGCATCAGCACCTTACCGGCTTCAATGCCCATTTCACGGCAGCGTGCCAGCTCCTGTTCGCCGAGCGTGCGATTGTGTTCGTTGTCTTCTTTCACCTGATGACGCGCCAGCAGGCGGCCTTGCATATCGCCATCCAGTGCACGGATCACCGCCGCTGAAATCACGCCTTCTGGTGCACCGCCGATACCGTAGAGCACATCCACCTCGCTTTCGGGCATACAGGTCAGAATAGAGGCGGCCACATCGCCATCAGGAATGGCGAAGACTTTTACCCCCAGTTGCTGCATATCGGCGATGACTTTGTCGTGACGTGGTTTGGCCAGCGTGATGACGGTCAGCTCGCTCAGTGGTTTACCCAGCCGTGCGGCAACGCGCTTGAGGTTCTCTTCCAGCGGCAGGTCGAGGTCGATAGCGCCTTTAGCCTGCGGCCCGACAATCAGCTTTTCCATGTACATATCCGGCGCATGTAAAAACGCGCCCTGCTCACCGACGGCCAGTACCGCCAGCGCGTTGGCCTGGCCCATTGCCGTCATACGGGTGCCTTCAATCGGGTCAACGGCGATGTCTACCGCATCGCCGTTACCGGTGCCCACCTGTTCGCCGATATAAAGCATCGGGGCTTCGTCGATTTCACCTTCGCCAATGACGATATGGCCTTTGATATCAACCTGATTAAGCATAATGCGCATTGCCTGTACGGCGGCGTTATCGGCGGCGTTTTTGTCCCCGCGTCCCAGCCATTTATAACCGGCCAGCGCAGCCGCTTCAGTAACACGGGAGAATTCGATGGCTAATTCACGTTTCATGGATAGCAGTCCTGAAAAGGAGAAGAAGAAAAGACCAGAGTGGGGCGTAATGGTAGCACAGGCGGGGAAATGGCAGATGACCGGCGGGAGTGAAAAACGGGCGCGATAGCCGCGCCCGATCAAAGCAGCGTGAAATTTACTCGTCGTGTTCTTCCCAGGCACGCGCGCGCTCCACCGCTTTTTTCCAGCCACGGTAGCGGACATTGCGCTCAACGGTTTCAATACTGGGGCGGAATTCCTGTTCAATCGCGGTTTTGCTTTTCACCTCGTCGAGATCGTTCCAGAAGCCGGTAGCCAGGCCCGCCAGGAAGGCGGCACCCAGTGCCGTGACTTCGCGGATAACCGGGCGCTCAACGCGTGTCCCCAAAATATCCGACTGGAACTGCATCAGGAAATTGTTGGCGACGGCACCGCCATCAACCCGCAATGATTGCAGACGGGTATCGGCATCAGCCTGCATGGCGTCGAGCACATCGCGCGTCTGGTAGGCAATCGACTCCAGCGTCGCACGGATGATGTGATTCGCATTGACGCCACGGGTCAGCCCGAAGATAGCGCCTCGGGCGTAGGGGTCCCAGTAGGGTGCGCCCAGACCGGTAAACGCAGGCACCACATAAACACCGTTGGTGTCTTTCACTTTGGTGGCGAAATATTCGGAGTCCATGGCGTCATTGATAAGCTTCAGCTCATCGCGCAGCCACTGAATAGACGCCCCGCCGATAAACACTGCGCCTTCGAGCGCGTAGTTCACTTCACCGCGTGGGCCACAGGCAATGGTGGTCAGCAGGCCGTGTCTGGAGCGAACGGCTTCTTTGCCGGTGTTCATCAGCAAGAAACAGCCAGTACCGTAGGTGTTCTTCGCCATTCCAGGCTGAACACACAGCTGGCCGTACAGTGCTGCCTGTTGGTCACCGGCAATACCGGCGATAGGAATACGGGTGCCGCCCTTGCCGCCAATGTTGGTCTGGCCGTAAATTTCTGAAGAAGGTCGCACTTGTGGCAGCATGGCACGGGGAATATCCAGCACTTCCAGCATGCGTGCATCCCAGTCCAGCGAGTGAATGTTGAACAACATGGTGCGTGAGGCGTTGGTGTAGTCAGTGACGTGCGCACGGCCCTGCGTCATTTTCCAGATAAGCCAGGTGTCGATGGTGCCGAACAGCAATTCGCCACGTTTCGCTCGCTCACGGGCACCTTCTACGTTGTCGAGGATCCACTTGACTTTGGTGCCGGAGAAATAGGGGTCAACCACCAGGCCGGTGTTGGCGCGGATGTACTCTTCCATGCCGTCTTTTTTGAGCTTTTCACAGATATCGGCAGAGCGGCGGCACTGCCAGACAATCGCGTTGTAAATCGGCTTGCCGGTCTCTTTTTCCCATACAACGGTGGTTTCACGCTGGTTGGTAATACCGATACCGGCGATTTCATCGCTGCTGATGCCTGCTTTGGCCAGCACTTCTACCAGCGTTGAGCTTTGTGAGGCCCAGATTTCCATCGGGTCATGCTCTACCCAGCCTGCTTTCGGGTAGATTTGGGTAAACTCCCGCTGTGACACGCTGACGATATTCGCGTCATGATCCAGCACCACGGCGCGTGAGCTGGTGGTTCCCTGGTCGAGTGCGACAATGTACTTTTTTTCCTGGTTCATAAACGTAATCCTGTTCGGGGAGAGGGTTAGACCTTACGGGTTTGAGCTGCGGGTGCATTATCGCTGTCAGCCGCACAGACATCACAAGGCAGGTTGCGGCCAATCAGGGCACGGTAGCCCAGCGCACCCAGGCAGGCACCGACAATCGGGCCAAAAATCGGTACCAGAATATAAGGAATATCACGCCCGCCGGTCAGCGCTATCTTGCCCCAGCCTGCCAGGCAGGCAAACAGTTTGGGGCCGAGGTCACGCGCCGGATTCATGGCAAACCCCGTGAGCGGGCCCATTGATGCGCCAATAACGGCAATCAGAATACCGATGAGCAGCGGAGCCAGCGGGCCACGCGGAATACCATTACCGTCATCGGTCAGCGCCAGAATCAGGCACATCAAAATAGCGGTGATCACCATTTCCACTAAAAATGCCTGAAGTACCGAAATGTGCGGGTTCGGGTAGGTGGAGAAAATGCCCGCCAGATCGAGGCTTTCCACGCTGCCGCGCACCATGTTGTGGGTCTGTTCGATGTTGTCGAACAAATTATGGTACAGGCCGTAGATAAGCGCCGCCGAGCAGAATGCCCCGGCCACCTGAGAGAGGATATAAGGCAGCACTTTGCGCCCGTCAAAGCAGGCGAACAGCCATAGTGCAATGGTGACGGCAGGATTGAGGTGTGCGCCAGAGATTGCGGCGGTCAGGTAAATCGCCATGGCGACCCCTAATCCCCAGACAATACTGATTTCCCATAACCCAAAACTGGCACCTGCCAGTTTGAGTGCCGCGACACAGCCAACGCCAAAAAAAATCAGTAAGCCAGTACCAAGAAACTCGGCAATACACTGGCCTTTAAGGGAGGAAAGTTCAGATTGACTCATGATGCTTGTTTCCACCTGTGGGTTTACAGTAGGGAGAGAGGGCGCTGAGTCATTGAATGACCCGCGCGTTTTAGGCTGGTCTCGTGGAGCTGAAGAGGGCGACGGCCAGGCTCTTTTTGTATTTCGGATGTGAATTTATCGTTAATGTTCGAAAACGAGAAATATCGAAATTAAAATGTGTGTGACGCGTCAAGAAAATGAGCGAGTTCGCGTCATCAATGCGATTGTGCGCAAGTATACGTATTCCATGCCCGGTGACGTGTTAAAGTAAATGTTGAATTCATTAACATTAATATCGGTTAACCCTTGCGGGATATCTTTTGGGTGGATGCTGATGGCCTGCTTGTGAAAAAGCAGGCAGAGTGGTGGTTTTACCTATGGTGTCGCTGGACAGCTCTGAACCGGCTACATACAATCATCATGTGTTGACTTGTCAGACGTTTATGTCCGTCGTCGGGCAGCCGCGGTCACTGGATGTCAGATTCAGTAACTCACGTCTGGCGTTCATCTGTTCGTGATACGTCTGCGTTAACCGGCCTGGGCCGTGCTATCAAAAGGGGTTTGAAGTTATGTCATTTGAAGTGTTTGAGAAGCTGGAAGGGAAAGTTCAGCAGGCGATTGACACGATCACGCTGTTGCAGATGGAAATCGAAGAGCTGAAAGAGAAGAACAATGCGCTGTCGCAGGAAGTACAGAGCGTGGCAGACAATCGTGATGCATTGGTGCGCGAGAACGAGCAACTAAAGCAGGAACAACAGGCATGGCAGGAACGTCTGCGTGCACTGTTGGGTAGGATGGAAGAGGTCTAATCTCTGTGGGTATTACCGTCACAGCGGTAATACCCTTTCGTGCTAAACGTGACGGGTCTTGCGAAACGCAATGGTGTGCGGGACGGTTATTCCAGGTCGAGCGGGTCTTCTGACAGGATGATACCGGTGTTATCGGCATAAAGATGGTCGCCCGAGAAAAAGGTGACGCCGCCAAAATTAACCCGAATGTCTGTTTCGCCAATCCCTTCACTGGCTGCGCCTGCCGGGATTGCGGCCATGGCCTGAATGCCGATATCCAGCTCAGCCAGTTCATCAACCTGGCGTACCGCACCGTAGACGACGATACCTTCCCACTCATTCTGGGTGGCCACCCGTGCCAGGCCTGCATCAATCAACGCGCGCCTGACGGAACCTCCGCCATCAACCAGCAGTACCCGGCCTGCGCCGTTTTCTTCCAGCACATCGAACAGCAAGCCGTTGTCCTCAAAGCATTTCACCGTAGTGATTTTGCCACCGAATGAACTACGCCCGCCAAAATTGGAAAAAAGAGGTTCAACGACATTGACCTCTTCATGATAGATATCACACAGTTCGGAAGTATCGTATTTCATAGGAGCCACGTTTGTCGCCGCTGAGAATGTGGGGGTGAGTATATCCCTTTCTGGCGACTGTTGGCAAAATCATCAACAGCGGCTTTGACCAACATCAGGGATAGGCCGGGTTTTTGCCCCCGGCCTTTGAAACGCGGTGTTTTTATACAAGGGTTCGCTGACCGCTCACGCTACGCGATGTGGCGTTAGCTTAACAACACACCAACGGCGAACAGCAGGTTGGTGAGCAGAGCTCCTTTAACGGTTTTCTCCAGCATCGGTCGCATGCTGAATGCGGCGGTTTCCCGCATGACATAACGCCCCTGACGCACGAGCAGAGGCAGCGCCAGAATAAACAACCAGCCTGCCAGCGTATGCAGGTACAAGGTGGCAAACAGCGCCAGACAAATCGGTGCAGTCATCAACAGCAGCATATGGTAGCGGCGCGCTTTATGTGCACCGAGGCGTACTGCCAGCGTATTTTTGCCATTTTCCCTGTCGCTGTCGATGTCGCGCAGGTTATTGATGTTTAAAACCGCCACCGCCAACAGACCGCAGGCTGTGGCGGGCAGAATGACAATCGTATCGAAATAACCGGTTTGCAGGTAATACGACCCGGCAACGCTCAACCAGCCAAAGAAAATCAGCACGGAAATGTCGCCAAGCCCGATATACCCGTAGGGTTTGTTGCCAACGGTATAGGTAATCGCCGCCAGTATCGCCAGCAGGCCCAGTGACAGAAAAACCACGATATCCACCGGTTTTTCGCACGCCAGCACCACCAGCGCACAGCCGGCAATCGTGGTCAGTGCCACGGTGACGAACAGTGCCCGGCGGAGTTCCGGCAGGCTGATGGCTCCGGTTTGAATACCGCGCAATGGGCCGAGGCGATCGGGTTTATCGCTGCCTTTTACGGCATCGCCATAGTCGTTGGCCAGATTAGAGAGAATTTGCAACAGGCCAGCAGTTAGCAGTGTCAGCAGTGCGACACCAGGCTTAAAGCTGCCGTGCCAGCAGGCAATAGCTGTACCGGTTACAATCGAAGCAAAGGCCAGCGGCAGCGTTTTGGGTCGCAGGCTGTCTAACCAGGCTTGGGTTTTGCTGCTATGTGTCAGTTGGGTCATGGCGTCAATCGGTCAGGGTATCAATGAGTGTCAGGGCGCTGCTGGCAGCGTATGTTGCCAACAAGAGCAGTCAACGTTCTTACGGCGCAGGCGATTTACTGTTCAGAGAAATTTCGTCAGTTCAGAAAGCCTCTTTTTTCATACAGATAGCATGCAACCGTTTTGAAATTGCAGGCCTGATAATGCTGACAAAAACAGCAGCGGGAGGCCAGGCCTCCCACTGTCAGTCATCAGTGCAGTCCGTCAGCACGGATTATAAGATAAATCGGCTCAGATCTTCATCTGCTACCAGCTCGTCCAGATGACTGCTCACGTAATCTGCATCAATGGTCACGGTTTGGCCGTTCATTTCGCTGGCGCTGTAGGACACATCTTCTATCAGACGCTCCAGTACCGTATGCAAACGTCGGGCACCGATGTTTTCTGTGCGTTCATTGACCTGCCAGGCCGCCTGGGCGATGCGGCTGATACCATCCGGCTGGAAGGTCACATTAACACCTTCTGTCGCCATCAGCGCCTGATACTGGCGGGTGAGTGAGGCACTGGGCTCGGTCAGGATACGCTCGAAATCTTCGGTGGTCAGTGCCTGCAATTCAACGCGAATAGGCAAACGGCCCTGCAATTCAGGGATCAGGTCTGACGGGCTGGCGACCTGGAAGGCTCCAGAGGCGATAAACAGAATATGGTCCGTTTTCACCATGCCGTGTTTAGTCGATACGGTACAACCTTCAACCAGCGGCAGCAGGTCACGCTGTACCCCTTCACGGGACACATCCGGGCCTGAGCTTTCACCACGCTTACAGATTTTGTCGATTTCATCAATGAACACGATACCGTGCTGCTCAACTGCTTCAATGGCTTGCTGTTTGAGCTCTTCCGGGTTCACCAGTTTGGCGGCTTCCTCTTCCACCAGCTGTTTGAACGCTTCACGAATCTTGACCTTCCGGCTTTTCTGTTTCTGACCAGCCAGATTCTGGAACATAGACTGTAACTGATTGGTCATCTCTTCCATACCCGGCGGTGCCATAATTTCCACGCCAACCGGGGCGGCCGCCAGCTCGATTTCTATTTCTTTGTCATCCAGTTGGCCTTCGCGCAACTTCTTGCGAAAGGCCTGACGAGCGGCTGAAGGTTCATGGCTCTCTTCGGGCTGGCCCCAATTGTTTTTGGCCGGTGGGATAAGCACATCCAAAATGCGCTCTTCGGCGAGCTCTTCGGCGCGATGGCGGTTTTTCTCCATGGCCTGCTGGCGCACCATTTTGATGGCAACATCGCTCAAATCGCGGATGATGGAGTCAACTTCCTTACCCACATAGCCTACTTCGGTAAATTTGGTCGCTTCCACTTTGATGAAGGGGGCATTAGCCAATTTGGCCAGACGGCGGGCTATCTCCGTTTTCCCGACACCGGTCGGGCCTATCATCAGAATGTTTTTCGGTGTGACTTCATGGCGCAGGCTCTCTTCCAACTGCATGCGACGCCAGCGGTTGCGCAAGGCGATAGCAACCGCCCGTTTCGCCTGATGTTGGCCGATGATATAGCTATCAAGCTCGCTGACGATTTCGCGCGGGGTCATTTCAGACATAGTGGGGTCCTTACGCCTTGGAGGCTAATTCTTCAATCGTGTGGAACTGGTTGGTATAAATACAGATATCACCGGCAATACCCAGAGACTTCTCGACTATCTCGCGGGCGTTCAATTCGGTGTTCTCCAGTAAGGCACGGGCGGCTGCCTGTGCGTAGGGGCCGCCAGAGCCAATGGCGATAAGATCATTTTCCGGCTGAATCACATCACCGTTGCCGGTAATAATCAGCGAGGCATTCTCGTCAGCGACAGCCAGCAGAGCCTCCAGACGCCGCAGCATGCGGTCTGTGCGCCAGTCTTTGGCCAGTTCCACAGCGGCTTTGACCAGATGCCCCTGGTGCAGTTCCAGCTTACGCTCGAACAGCTCAAACAGGGTGAAGGCATCCGCAGTGCCGCCAGCGAACCCGGCAATCACCCTGTCGTTGTACAGGCGACGGACTTTGCGCACGTTCCCCTTCATTACGGTGTTGCCCAATGTGGCCTGACCATCCCCACCGATGACCACCAGACCATTGCGGCGTATGCTTACAATTGTTGTCACGAGCTTATCCCCGTTACTGAGAGAAAGGCCCCCGCAGGAACGCGGGGCATATTGACGGTAAACATGGGGTGGTGCGTGGGGGTTTTCAACCCCCACTGGCTAGCGGGATGCAGTTAGACTGGCCCATTGCTTTGAGTTTTTGAGCCATCTTATCGGCTGTCGCGCGGTTGCCGTAGGGGCCGAGTATGATTCGGTGCCAGCCGCCGCTATTGGTGATACGGCTTTCCACACCGGCAAACGCCAGCTCCGCCCGGACAGATTCGGCCGGCTCGGCTGTTTTAAATGACCCGCATTGCACCATCCAGCGCGGCTCTTTCTCCGGTTTGGTCGTGTCGGGTTTCGCACTATCAGGTTTGGTATTTTCGGTTCTGGTGCTTTCAGCACGCGGGGTTTCGGCTTTGGTATTCTCGGCTTTAACCGTCTCTCTTACCGGCGGTTCTGGCTTACGCACATCGGCCGCAGGGGTTTTCGGTGTGCCGGGGCTTTGCGTTTGAGCGGGCGTGGCAGGCGCAGTGTGGCGCGGAGTCGGCGCTGGTGGTGGCGTTGCCGTTGTGCGTGGTGTACTGGGTTGCAGTGTTACCGCGTTGCCACCAGGTACTACGGGAACCACCATCTGTGATTTGGGGGCGGCCCGGGTTGGCATCTGGCTTTGGTCGTTGTAAGGCACCTCGTTGAGCATGGTGGGCTGGCGTTTCATGTCTGACTGCATTTGGTCAAGCAATTGCCGCTGTTCATCGGTCAGTTGCCCCGGTGACTGGACTTCACCACCCGCTGATGGCTCAGTCGGTGAGGTCACACCAATCTGGCGATTTTCCAGCTCTTTGATATAACGCCAGCGCTCTTCCGGTTTCGGCGGTAGCCCGTTACCTTTGGTACTCTGGTGCGGCAAAATGGGGGATTCGTCCGGTTTATTGTGGGCGATAAAGTAAAGCCCACCGGCAAACGTGACCAACACGGCGACGGCGAGCGCCATCATGGTTTTGGATACGCCTGAGGAGCCTCCCCGTTTCCGGCTGGCTGTTTTTTTCCGGCTCGTTCCAGAACGTCCCCGGCTGACATAGTCTCGTTGTGCCACAATCGTTTCGTTGCGAAGAAAATAAGTAACAGGTCGCCATGTTACTGAACCCTAAAATATTTGACCAGCACCTGAATTCTTAAAGCCTGTAACACGGGATGCCGGGGCGGCGGTACTGTCGCGGATAACCAACTGGCTACTCATCAGGCGCGACCCTCTGCGTACCTTGTGTTGCTGCAATTGCGCCAGCAGTAACTGCGTGGCTTCCCGCCCTATCTCGTAGCGTGGCTGGGCGACGGTAGTCAGTGCCGGAAAGCAGTGATTCGCCTGCTCAATATCATCAAAACCTATCAGCGACAGGTCACGCGGCACGTCCAGACCCATTTTTCGTGCCTGTGTCAGTGCGCCTAATGCGATGATATCGCTGTGGACAAAAGAGGGCGGTGGGGGCGTAGGGTGCGACATCAACTGAGTCAGCCCTCTGGCTCCGGCATCATAGCTGAAATCGCCACGCACAATGTACTGGTTATCGACCGTTAAGCCGCAGCGTCGCAGCGCCTGTATATAACCCTGTAGCCGGTACTCACTGAGCGGGATTTGGTCTGGGCCTGCGATACAGGCGATCCGCCGGTGACCCAATTGATGGAGATAGCTGACGGCTTCAAACGCGGCGGTCAGGTTGTCGATATGTACCGTCGGCATATCCAGCTCGGGGGCAAACTCATTCGCCATGACCATTGGCGGCAGGTGGCGGCGCTCCTCTTTGCCGACATCAAACGGCAGCGGGGAGCCCAGCAGCAAAATGCCGTCTATTTGCCGGGCGGTGATTAAGTCAAGAAATGTGCGCTCGCCATGACGCTGGTAGGCGCAATCACCGATCAGCACCAGATAACCGCGCTGTGCCGCCGTGTCTTCAATACCGCGCAGCATTTTGCCAAAAAAGGGATCGCTGATATCAGGCACCAGTGCCAAAATCGTGCGCGATTCGTGTCGTTTCAGATTGCGGGACAGATGTTGTGCCGAGTAACCGACGGCCTGTGCGGCCTGCTCCACTTTTCGGCGTGTGAGGGCAGAGACTTTGTCCGGGCTGGTTAACGCGCGTGAAACTGTTGCGGTAGAGACGCCGGCCTTGTCGGCGACATCTTTCATGGTCGCAGGTGAGGCAAATTTTTTCGGCTCCAATCTATTTCCTCCTTGCGTCAGTCTTGACTGGCGCGCTCTTCAGGCTGTGGTCAGTGGGCGTATGCGGGCCTGCTTGCTTCATGGTGAAACCCTCTGCCGGACCCCTGCTTGCGGCGGGTAAACCGCACCCGTGTATCGGGTCAGGGGCCGCTTCCCTACGCACAGGTATAGCACTGCCTGGTGAGCTGTCACCCGGCAAAACCGCGTGTGACGGGCTCATGTGCTCTGATCAGCATACTGCTTCCGCTATTGCTCGTAACAGGTTAAGGGTAAGGTTTATCAAATAATTTACTCTTCTGCCGTATGGATGAGCGGTTTTTCGGTACGCGCCGCAAAAACCATTATCGATGATGGTATCGGTGGGAGAGGTGGAGCAGAATCGACCTGTTTTCTGTATTGCATCAATTGTCGGTGGGGTCGATATCCAGCACCCATTTTACTTTGCGTGCCTGCGGCAGGGTATCAATCAGCGCAAGCGTCGTGCGGAGCAGCCGTTGCAGTGTGGTGCGTGATGGATGTTGCAATAGCAGTTGCCAGCGAAAGCGCCCGGCCCTTTTGGCTTGCAGCGCCGGTGTTGGCCCCATTAGCCACAGTGACTCATCACGCAGCGGGCTGGCATCGAGCAAATTACGTAACTGCTGCAAAAACAGGCTGGCTTGCTGGTTGTCGTGGTCATCGGCCCGGAACAAGGCATGGCTGGTAAACGGCGGCAGGAAAACACTCTGGCGCTCTTTTAACGTCTGGCTGGCGAATGCGTCATAACCCTGGTGTAGCAGGGTCTGGAGCAACGGGTGCTCAGGGTGGTGGGTTTGTAAGACCACTTCTCCGGCCTTGCCCGCCCGCCCCGCCCGCCCGGAAACCTGAGTGTATAGCTGGGCGAAACGCTCGGTAGCGCGAAAGTCGGCGCAAAAGAGTGAGCTGTCCACATCCAGCAGCGCCACGAGTGTCACATCGGGAAAGTGGTGGCCTTTGGCCAGCATTTGCGTACCAATCAGGATGCGTGCGCCTCCCTGACGGACCTGTGCCAGTTGTTGTTCCAGTGCCCCTTTGCGGCTGGTGGTATCACGATCGATACGGGTGATGGGGGTGTCTGGAAAGAGCGCAGGCAGAGCCTGTTCCAGCTGTTCAGTACCAAGCCCGACCGGCACCAGATGGGTTGAACCACACTGTGGGCATTGCTGGGGAATCGGGCGCTGGCTGTCACAATGATGGCAGCGCATCATCTTTTGATGCTGATGTAATGTGTAGTAGCTGTCGCAACGCTGGCATTCGGCTATCCAGCCGCATTCATGGCACAGTACCACCGGTGCGAAGCCGCGACGATTGAGGAACAGAATCACCTGGTTGTTGTCTGCCAGATGATGGCGGATGCGTTCGATCAGCGGCTGCGATAAACCGCAGTTCAGCGGTAATCCTTTCAAATCCAGCAAATGCTGTTGCGCCAGCCGGGCATTGCCGGCGCGTTTGCTCAGTCGTAACTGACGGTATTTCCCAACCTGCACGTTGTAGAGGGTTTCCAGTGCCGGTGTGGCTGAACCCATCACCACAGGAATGTTTTCCTGACGGGCGCGAAACACCGCCAGATCGCGGGCGTGGTAACGCCAGCCTTCCTGCTGCTTGTAAGAGTTGTCATGCTCTTCATCAATCACGATAAGCCCCAAACGGGCAAAGGGCGTAAACAGCGCAGAGCGGGTGCCTATCACAATCGCCGATTCCCCCTCGCGGGCACGCAGCCATACCGAGAGCCTTTCGCTGTCGTTCAGCCCTGAGTGCAGTGCTTCTACCGGCGCGTTGAAGCGGTCGCGAAAGCGGGCGATGGTTTGTGGCGTGAGGCCAATTTCCGGCACCAGCACCAGCGCCTGTTTCCCCTGTGCCAGAATGTTCTCTAACACGCTGAGGTAGACTTCGGTTTTGCCCGAGCCGGTAATGCCAGCCAGTAGCCAGGCGGCGAAGCGATCATCTTCGCTGCGAATGGCTCCAACCGCAGTGGCTTGCTCGGTATTGAGCCGCAATCGCTCTGTTGCCAGACTAAACGCGCCATGCCAATCCTGCCGGGGCTGCACCTGCGCACGCAAATCGCATAACCCTTTGGTGCGCAGGGCCTGAAGGGGCGCTTCGGTAAGGCCGCTCTGGGCGATTTGGTGACGGTAGAGCGGCCCCTGCAATAGCGCAGCCAGCGCCTGTTGCTGCTTGGGGGCTCGTTTTAACGTCATCAGCGGGGTGGCGCGGCCTTGTTCGGTGGCAAACCATTGCCAGAGTGGTGCGGAGTGCGCCGGTTTTCCCTGACGTAGCAACACCGGTAAAGCGTGAAACAGCACTTCACCCAGAGGGTAGTGATAATACTGCGCCGCCCATTGCAACATCTGCCACAGGCTGTCAGGGAACAGGGGAACTTCATCAAGCACACCGTGGATAGCTTTGAGCTGATCGGCAGGGAATTCACTGTGATGACTCAGCGCGGTAATGATACCCGTCATTTTTCGGTGGCCAAAAGGCACGCTGACCCGCATTCCCGGTGCCGGTTTGGCGAAACTGGCAGGAAGCTGGTAATCGAAGGTGCGCGCCAGTGGCACTGGCAGGGCAACCTGAACGATGGACAGAGTCTGGGTGTTCAAAGGCGTCATCCGGGGTTGGCTATCGTGTCGTGTGGTGAGGCTATTTTTGTGGTCATGATGATTCTGCGCATCACGCGACCGGTTTTCTCACCGTACAATCGTTGCCACGGTACTGTGCAGTGACGACTTGTGCAATCGTTGTCATCCGTTACGTTGCGTTGAGCCTGGCAGATTGCATCGGGTGGTTAATTTCTGTATGATCCGCCGCCTTCACACCTTGTGTTGCAGAAAGGCATGTACCAGTGCGCATGTTTTGCTGTCAGGGCGTGAACATTCACTATATAGACAACTTCGTGTGGTGTCTGGCGGAACAGGGCTGGATAGCGACACGGCCTTAACAGAGGTTTCCCATGAAAAAAGGTATTCACCCGAATTACGTTGAAATTACCGCGACTTGTTCTTGCGGTAACATCATCAAAACCCGTTCCACCGCTGCTCATGACCTGAACCTGGACGTGTGTGGTGCTTGCCACCCGTTCTTTACTGGCAAACAGCGCGTTGTTGATACCGGCGGTCGTGTTGAGCGTTTCAACAAACGCTTCAGCGTCCCGGGCAGCAAGAAGTAATTATCGCGGTGGCGAGGCGGGCGTCTTTTATGGCGAGCCTGCCAAAGCGGTTCGAATGCGAACCGTTCCACCAAAACAAAGGCACCCGCGGGTGCCTTTGTCGTTTCTGCCGTTTGTCGTTTTCGTTTGTGTCTTGTGTGGTGTCAGCCTGCGCGGTGTGATGACAACACATGGTTATCACGGTGTATCGCAGGCCTGACGCTCACATCAGTATTCCCAGGTATCCGGGTCAATACCCATTTCGCGCATAATCACCTTCGCCGCTTCCGGAATTTCATCACTGCGCTCTTTACGCAGATCATCGTCATTCGGTAAGGGTTGGCCGGTAAAAGCATGTAAAAACGCTTCGCACAGCAACTCACTATTGGTCGCGTGACGCAGGTTATTGACCTGGCGGCGGGTGCGCTCGTCTGTCAGTATCTTTAACACCTTTAAAGGGATAGATACGGTGATTTTCTTAACCTGTTCACTTTTCTTGCCGTGTTCAGCGTATGGGCTTACGTATTCGCCATTCCACTCAGCCATGGGATACCTTAAATATTGATCGTGATGAAAACAGTCACTGGCATAAAACACCATAATTCTAACGATTATTATAGGGATGCTCAATCTATACGCAAAGAAGTTTAGAAGTCCAGATGTATTGACGTCTATATTATCCGGGTTTACTCTACCCTTCTTCACATCCGCTCCAGTCAGGAAAAGCACCGATGACGCGTAAACAGGCTACGATTGCAGTCCGCAGTGGGTTAAACAATGACGAACAGTATGGCTGCGTTGTTCCCCCCATCCATCTCTCCAGTACCTATAATTTCACCGGCTTTAATGAACCCAGAGCTCATGACTACTCGCGGCGCGGCAACCCGACGCGCGATGTGGTGCAACGCGCGCTGGCCGAGCTGGAAGGCGGAGCGGGTGCCGTGTTAACCAACACCGGCATGTCGGCAATTCTGCTGGTGTGTACCGTGTTCTTGCGTCCGGGTGATTTGCTGGTGGCTCCCCATGATTGTTATGGTGGCAGCTATCGTCTGTTTGATAGCCTGAGTAAGCGTGGCGCTTTCCGGGTGACGTTTGTTGATCAGGGCAATGAGGCCGAGCTTCGTGCTGCGCTGGCGCAAAAACCGAAGCTGGTGCTGGTGGAAAGCCCGAGTAATCCGCTGCTGCGCGTGGTCGATATTGCGGCTATCTGTCAGGCAGCCCGCGACGTGGGGGCGGTGAGCGTGGTGGATAACACCTTCCTGAGCCCGGCGCTGCAAAACCCGCTAAAGCTGGGGGCCGACCTGGTGGTGCATTCGTGTACCAAATACCTCAATGGACACTCCGATGTAGTTGCCGGCACCGTGATAGCGCGCGATGCTGAGGTGGTGACGGAGCTTGCCTGGTGGGCGAATAATATCGGTGTGACCGGTGCGGCATTCGACAGCTATTTACTGCTGCGTGGTTTACGTACATTGTCACCACGTATGGCGGCAGCGCAGAAAAATGCGCTGCAAATTGTGGAATATTTACGGCATCAACCGTTGGTGAAAGCGTTATATCATCCTTCATTACCGGAAAATGCCGGTCATGAGATTGCCTGTCGGCAGCAGTCCGGTTTCGGTGCGATGCTCAGTTTTGAACTGGACGGTGATGAAAATACCCTGCGCCGTTTTCTGTCGTCTCTGGAGTTGTTTACTCTGGCTGAGTCACTCGGTGGTGTAGAGAGCCTGATTTCTCATGCTGCCACCATGACGCACGCAGGTATGGCTCCGCAAGCACGGGCCGCCGCGGGTATTTCGGAAACGTTATTGCGTATTTCGGTGGGTATTGAAGATGGCGACGATTTGGTTGCCGATCTCGACCGGGCCTTTCAGTCAGCAGTCAAGGGGTAATAATGGGTGCGTTAGGGGGATCTGCGGTCAAAGGACGGCAGTTGCATAAATTTGGCGGCAGCAGCCTGGCTGATGTGAAGTGCTATCAACGTGTTGCCGGTATCATGGCGGACTACAGCCGCCCGGGTGATTTGATGGTGGTGTCTGCCGCAGGCAGTACCACGAATCAGTTAATCAGTTGGTTGACGCTCAGCCAGACGGATCGCCTCTCTGCCCATCAGGTTCAGCAATCGCTGCGCCGCTATCAGAGCGATTTAATCGCCGGGTTGCTGCCTGCCGAGACGGCAGCCGCGCTGACGCAAGCGTTCATCCGTGACCTCGAGCGGCTGGCGGCGTTGCTGGATGGCAACATCACCGATGCGGTATACGCCGAAGTCGTCGGGCATGGCGAAATTTGGTCTGCCCGGCTGATGGCAGCGGTACTGAATCAGAAAAACCTGCCTGCCGCCTGGCTGGATGCCCGGACATTTTTACGCGCCGAGCGCGCTGCACAGCCTCAGGTGGACGAAGGGCTTTCCTGGCCGTTACTGCAACAACTGCTGACGCAACATGCCGGGCAACGGCTGGTGATCACCGGTTTTATCAGCAGCAACGAGGCGGGTGAAACCGTGTTGCTGGGGCGCAACGGTAGTGACTATTCCGCCACGCAGATTGGTGCGCTGGCGGGGGTTGAGCGCGTTACCATCTGGAGTGACGTTGCCGGGGTGTACAGTGCCGACCCGCGTAAAGTAAAAGATGCCTGCCTGCTGCCGTTGCTGCGCCTTGATGAAGCCAGCGAACTGGCACGACTGGCGGCCCCGGTTTTGCATGCCCGCACATTGCAGCCGGTTTCCGGCAGCGATATCGACCTGCAACTGCGTTGTAGTTACCAGCCAGAACAAGGCTCAACCCGTATTGAACGCGTTTTGGCATCCGGTACTGGTGCCAAAATTGTCACCAGTCATGATGATGTGTGCCTGATTGAACTGAATGTCCCGGCCTCTCACGATTTTGCGCGTGCGCAAAAAGAGGTCGAGCAACTGTTGCAAAAAGCCCAGATAAGGCCGCTGGCGCTGGGTGTGCATCAGGATCGCAACCTGCTGCAACTGTGCTACACCTCTGAGGTCGTGCGCAGTGCCTGGCAGGTGCTGGAGCAGGCGGCGCTGCCGGTGTCGCTGCATTTGCGCGAGGGGCTGTCGCTGGTGGCGATGGTGGGGGCGGGCGTGTGCCGTAATCCGCTGCATAGCCACCGTTTTTATCAGCAATTGCATGACCAGCCGATTGAGTTTGTCTGGCAGGCGGAAGATGGCATCAGCCTGGTGGCGGTGTTACGCGTCGGGCCGACGGAGCATCTGATCCGCGGCCTGCACCACTCGCTGTTCCGCGCCGAGAAGCGCATTGGCCTGGTGCTGTTCGGCAAAGGTAACATTGGCTCGCGCTGGCTGGAGCTGTTTGCCCGTGAGCAAAGCCTGATTTCGGCGCGCACCGGTTTTGAGTTTACGCTGGCTGGCGTGGTCGATAGTTCGCGTAGTTTGCTGAATTACGATGGGCTGGATGCCAGCCGGGTGCTGGCGTTTTTTGGCGATGAAGCCCAAACGCGTGACGACGACGAGCTGTTTTTGTGGATGCGCGCCCATCCCTATGATGACCTGGTGGTGCTCGATGTGACCGCCAGCCAGTCGGTCGCCGACCTGTATCTGGATTTTGCCAGTTACGGTTTCCACGTTATCAGCGCCAACAAGCTGGCCGGTGCGTCGGGGGGTGATAATTACCGCCAAATCCGCGATGCTTTCGCCAAAACCGGGCGGCACTGGTTGTATAACGCCACCGTTGGCGCAGGCCTGCCGGTTAACTATACCGTGCGGGATTTACGTGAAAGCGGTGACAGTATTTTGGCCATCAGCGGCATTTTTTCCGGCACGCTGTCATGGCTGTTTTTGCAGTTTGACGGCATGGTGCCCTTTACCGATTTGGTTGATCAGGCCTGGCAGCAAGGGCTGACGGAGCCCGATCCGCGCGTTGACCTCTCCGGGCAGGATGTGATGCGTAAACTGGTGATTCTGGCGCGTGAAGCGGGTTATGAGATTGAGCCTAATCAGGTGCGCGTTGAGTCACTGGTGCCCGCTGGTTGTGCAGATATCTCGGTCGATCAGTTCTTTGAAGAGGGCGAGTCCCTGAATGAACAAATGCTGCAACGGCTGGAAGCCGCCAATGAGCTGGGGCTGGTGCTGCGCTATGTCGCCCGGTTTGATGTGAACGGCAAAGCGCGGGTTGGCGTTGAAGCCGTGCGCCCGGATCATCCGCTGGCCGCCTTGCTGCCCTGCGATAACGTGTTTGCCATCGAAAGCCGCTGGTATCGTGATAATCCGCTGGTCATTCGCGGGCCGGGAGCGGGTCGGGACGTTACCGCCGGGGCGATTCAGTCCGATCTCAACCGTCTCGCGCAGTTACTATAAGCCGCTCCGGTTGTGCGTACACTGCCTGTTAAGCCCGTTGCGACGGGCTTTTTTGTGTCCGAAGAGGGCATGTGGCGCATCCGGTTTTTTTTGTTAATACTGAAAACCGGTACCGCAATGTCTTACCTTGAATTTTATTCATGTTCAATGAGTAAACATCAGCACCTGTCCGCGTGAAAAGCGTTGACTCTTTGTGCGGATTCGGTCATTTTCTATATGGACGTCTAAACGTATAGACGTTTGAAAAAATAACGATAAATATGGCGAATTGAGGTAAGGATATGAGCTTTTTCCACGCAAACCACCAGGAAGCGCTGAACCAGAATCTGGCGGAGTTACAGGGTCGGATCAACGTTTCCTTTGAGTTTTTCCCGCCGCGCACCAGCGAGATGGAAGAAACGCTGTGGAGCTCGATTGACCGCCTCAGTAGCCTGAAACCCAAATTTGTGTCGGTGACATACGGCGCTAACTCAGGAGAGCGTGACCGTACCCACAGCATTATCAAAGGGATTAAGGAGCGTACCGGCCTTGAAGCCGCACCGCATTTGACCTGCGTTGATGCGACCCGCGAGGAGCTAAAAGCCATTGCGCAGGATTACTGGAGCAGTGGGATTCGTCACATTGTCGCGCTGCGGGGTGACTTACCGCCGGGTGGCGGTAAACCGGACATGTATGCTGCCGATCTGGTGTCATTGCTAAAAGAAGTGGGCGATTTTGATATTTCTGTCGCCGCTTACCCTGAAGTTCACCCGGAAGCAAAAAGTGCCCAGGCAGATTTGATTAACCTGAAACGTAAAATCGATGCCGGTGCTAATCGTGCCATCACCCAATTCTTTTTCGACGTGGAAAGCTACCTGCGTTTTCGTGACCGCTGTGTCACCACCGGTATTGATGTGGAAATCGTTCCAGGCATTCTGCCAGTCTCAAACTTCAAACAGTTACAGCGTTTTGCCACCATGACCAATGTGCGGGTGCCGAACTGGATGACGGCGATGTTTGAAGGGCTGGATAATGACCCGGAAACCCGCAAGATGGTAGGCGCATCCATTGCCATGGATATGGTGAAGATTCTTAGCCGTGAAGGGGTGAAAGATTTTCATTTCTACACGCTTAATCGTGCAGAACTGAGCTATGCCATTTGCCATACTCTGGGGGTGCGTCCGGCAATATCCGCCTGATTCTTGCCGCATACGCATAACACAAACGCCCGCCTGGCTATCTCCTGGTGGGCGTCTTTGTTTTTAGTCTTTCGTGTCGGGCGAAAAAAAGGGCGGGCCGAAGCCCGCCAAAGTTTCGTTGGCTTGAAAAACTTATGCGCTCAGGAAGGTTTCGAGCTCTTCGCTGCCGCCGATGTGGCGGCCACCGATGAACACCTGAGGTACGGTGCTGCGCCCGGTGACAGCCCGCAGGCTGACGGTGGTCGCATCTTTCCCCAGCATGATTTCTTCGTACGGTATACCGTGGTCCAAAAGCAGCTGTTTGGCTTTGGCGCAAAACGGGCAGCCCGGCTTGGTAAACAGTGAAACGGATTCCTGTATTTTATAGTGTGGGGCAAGGTACTTCAGCATGGTGTCGGCGTCGGAAACTTCAAACGGATCGCCCGGCTTGTTCGGCTCAACAAACATCTTTTCTACGGTGCCATTGCGAACCAGCATCGAGTAGCGCCAGGAGCGGGGGCCAAAGCCTAAATCCGCTTTTTCAACCAGCATGTCCATGGCTCGGGTGAATTCGCCGTTGCCATCGGGAATAAAGGTAATATTTTCTGCGTTCTGATCAGCCTTCCAGGCATTCATCACAAAGGTGTCGTTAACGGAAACGCACAACACTGCGTCAACGCCAAATTGCTTGAATACCGCAGCCAACTCGTTATAGCGTGGCAAATGGCTGGAAGAACACGTCGGTGTAAAGGCCCCTGGTAAAGAAAAGACGATCACGGTTTTATGGTTAAAAAGCTCGTCGGTCGTGACGTCAACCCATTGATCGCCTTGTCGGGTGTGAAAGGTGACGGATGGAATTTTTTTGCCTTCTTGGCTTATAAACATATTTCAGTCTCTAACTTGTCGAAAAATTCTGTTTGACGAAATCCGTCACTTATCAGGATTCGCTGTATTAACGTTATTATTCACTATCAAAGGTTGATAGGGCTAATCGTTCGTTGCTATTCTATCTATCGCTAGGGGCTATCATGTTTAGGGGAATTAAGGCATGAATATTCGGGATTTAGAGTATCTGGTGGCATTGGCAGAGCACCGCCATTTTCGGCGCGCAGCGGACTCGTGCCACGTCAGCCAGCCCACTCTGAGTGGTCAGATTCGTAAACTGGAAGACGAACTGGGGGTGATGCTGCTGGAACGTACCAGCCGTAAGGTGTTGTTCACGCAAGCCGGATTATTACTGGTTGAGCAGGCCAGAACGGTGTTACGCGAAGTGAAGGTGCTCAAAGAGATGGCCAGCCAGCAAGGTGAAACCATGTCAGGCCCGCTGCATATTGGCCTGATCCCGACCGTTGGCCCTTATTTGCTGCCGCATATTATTCCCATGCTGCATCGCAGTTTCCCGAAACTGGAAATGTATTTGCATGAAGCCCAGACCCATCAGCTGTTAGCCCAGCTTGACAGCGGCAAGCTGGATTGCGCGATTTTAGCCATGGTGAAAGAGACGGAGGCGTTTATTGAAGTCCCGTTGTTCGATGAACCGATGAAACTGGCGATTTATCAGGAACATCCGTGGGCTAACCGCGAACGTGTGGCGATGTCCGATCTGGCGGGGGAAAAATTGCTGATGCTGGAAGATGGCCATTGCCTGCGCGACCAGGCAATGGGCTTTTGTTTTCAGGCCGGTGCCGATGAAGACACCCATTTTCGCGCCACCAGTCTGGAAACCTTGCGCAATATGGTGGCCGCAGGCAGCGGGATAACGCTGTTACCGTCGCTGGCGGTACCGCAAGACAGGATACGTGATGGCGTGTGCTATCTGCCGTGTTATAAACCTGAGCCCAAACGCACCATTGCGCTGGTGTATCGTCCGGGCTCACCGTTACGTGGCCGTTATGAGCAACTGGCCGAGTCTGTTCGTGAACATATGCAGCTCTACATGGAGCAGCAATCAAAACAGCCGGTTTAACCCATTCAGCGCCGCTACCCGATAGGCTTCGGCCATGGTCGGGTAGTTAAACGTGGTATTCACAAAATACTCGAGAGTGTTACCTTCCCCTTTCTGTTCCATAATGGCCTGGCCGATATGGATAATTTCGGCCGCCCGCTCGCCGAAACAGTGGATGCCGAGGATTTGTTTGGTATCACGGTGGAACAGAATTTTCAGGCTGCCGACATTCATGCCGACAATTTGCGCCCGTGCCAGATGCTTGAACTGCGCACGCCCCACTTCGTAGGGCACTTTCATCGCCGTCAGCTCTTGCTCCGTTTTGCCGACAGAGCTTATCTCTGGAATGGTGTAGATACCGGTCGGGATATCCTCAATCAGATGGGCGGTGGCGTTCCCTTCGGTAATCGCCTGGGCAGCAATACGACCTTGATCGTAAGCGGCTGAGGCCAGACTGGGATAACCAATCACATCGCCGACGGCGTAAATGTGCGCCTGCGCGGTTTGATACATGCTGTTGACCTTCAGCAGGCCGCGACTGTCTGTTTCCAGCCCGACATTTTCCAGACCAAGATTTTCGGTGTTACCGGTTCGTCCATTGGCGTACAGCAGGCAATCCGCCTTCATTTTTTTGCCGGATTTCAGGTGCACAATGACGCCGTTATCCACTCCTTCGATTTGGTCGAACTCTTCGTTGTGGCGAATAACCACACCGTTGTTCCAGAAATGGTATGACAGCGCATCCGACATTTCCTGATCCAGAAACGCCAGTAGCCGGTCACGGGTATTAATCAAATCAACTTTGACGTTTAATCCGCGAAAAATCGACGCATATTCACAGCCAATCACTCCTGCACCGTAGATAATGACGTGTTTAGGCTCGTAATCCAGCTCCAGAATAGAGTCGCTGTCGTAGATATGTGGATGACTGAAATCCACGCTGGCCGGGTGATAGGGGCGGGAGCCGCTGGCGATGATGATATGGGCGGCAGTGAGCGTATCGTGGGAGCCGTCCGGGTAGTAAACCGCGAGGGTATGGGCGTCGATAAAGCGGGCTTCGCCGGAGAACAGCTCGCAATGGTTGCGCTCATAAAACCCCTGACGCATACGGGTTTGCTGGCCGATGACGCTATCGGCGTGGCGCAGAATATCGGAAAACGAAGAGCTGATGACGCGGGCGTTATCGCTATAGAGCGGGTTTTGGTTGAATTCAATGATGCGGCTAACGGCATGTCTGAGCGCTTTGGACGGGATGGTGCCCCAATGGGTACAACCACCGCCGACATTGTAGTGCCGTTCTATCACGGCGACTTTTGACCCTTGCTTTGCCAGCCCCATCGCGGCACCTTCGCCACCGGGGCCTGACCCAATCACGATGGCATCGTAATCGTATTGCTGTTGTATCGACATGGTAGTAACCACCTTGTTTTTATACAAATTGCTAACTCGATTGTAACATTGCCCGACGGATAACCCAATCACCCCTCATCTCTGTAGGGGAAAGGCGGATCACATTTTTACTATGGCAAACTTTGCCGCAGTATGTCGCAACTAAAGTTTGTTATAGTGCGTTTCTTCACTTAAGGAGAGCGATGACGTTGGGCAGGATAATGGGTGTCAGAGCACAACAAAAAGAACGGACGCGCCGTTCCCTGATCGAAGCGGCATTCAGCCAGTTAAGCGCTGAACGCAGCTTCGCCAGCCTGAGTTTGCGTGAGGTGGCCCGTGAGGCTGGCATTGCCCCTACTTCGTTTTATCGCCATTTCCGCGATGTGGATGAACTGGGATTGACGATGGTCGATGAAAGCGGCCTGATGTTGCGACAACTGATGCGTCAGGCGCGTCAACGCATTGTCAGAAGCGGCGGCAGCGTGATTCGCACCTCGGTTTCGACGTTTATGGAGTTTATCGGTAACAATCCAAATGCGTTTCGTTTGTTACTGCGTGAGCGTTCTGGCACCTCGGCGGCATTTCGTGCGGCAGTAGCGCGTGAAATTCAGCATTTTATCGCGGAACTGGCCGATTACCTTGAAGTCGAAAATCATATTCCGCGCAGTTTCGCTGACGCTCAGGCCGAGGCGATGGTGACGATTGTCTTTAGCGCGGGTGCGGAAGCGCTGGATGTAGATGCCGAGCAACGCCGGCAACTGGAAGAGCGCCTGGTATTACAACTGCGCATGATCGCCAAAGGCGCTTATTACTGGTATCGCAAAGAGCAGGGTAAAGGCTTCGGCGCTTATCCTGAGGGATAATCAGAGGAGGCATGATGACTGAGCAGAGACATTCAGAAAAAGGCACGCTGGTACTGGCATTGCTGGCGGGGTTGTCGGCGAACGGTTCTTTTATTGCGCTGTTCAGTTCGCCGGTGCCCTTTTCCATTTTTCCGTTAATTGCACTGGTGTTATCGGTTTATTGCCTGCACCAGCGCTACATTCACCACGCCATGCTACAAGGTACGCCCTTGCTGGCGGCAGGCTGTTTTTTGCTTGGCTTGTTACTCTACAGCGCGATTGTGCGCGCGGAATATCCGCAAATCGGCTCTAATTTCGTGCCGTCTATCCTCTGTGTCGCGCTGGCACTGTGGCTGGTGGTGAAGCTGCGGGCGCGCAGGCCCGCAGACGAGAGTGACACACCCTAGACGTATCGTTCCAGTAAGACGCCGCACTCCATATGGTGGGTGTAGGGGAACTGATCAAACAGCGCTAACTGGCTGATACGGTGAGTCTGGCTCAGGGTTGTCAGGTTATCGCATAAGGTTTGTGGGTTGCAGGACACATACAAAATGCGCGGGTAAGCCTGCACCAGTTTCACCGTATCCTCATCAAGGCCGCTGCGCGGTGGGTCAACAAAAATAGTCTCGCAGTGGTAGTCATTCAGGTTGATGCCCTGCAAGCGGTTGAACTGGCGCACCCCGTTCATTGCCTGAGTAAATTCTTCCGCCGCCATACGAATAATCTGCACATTATCAATGTGATTGGCGGCGATATTGTACTGTGCGGCAGCCACCGAAGGTTTGGCGATTTCTGTTGCCAGTACCCGCGCGAAGTTGCGTGCCAGCGCCAGTGAAAAGTTGCCGTTACCGCAATACAGCTCCAGCAAATCGCCCTTTGAACCGGCAGTGGCGCTGAGCGCCCACTCCAGCATCTGAATATTCACCCCGGCATTCGGCTGGGTGAAGCTGTTTTCAACCTGACGATAAATCATCTCCTGGCCAGCAACCGGCAGGCGCTCGTCAACGTAATCACGATCCAGACAAATTTTGGTTTTCGTTGCCCGGCCAATCAGTTGCAGCGCAAAACCCTGTTCGCGTAATTGATCCCGCAGCGTAGCAGCTTGCTGTTGCCATTCATCGTTCAGTGCTTTGTGGTAAAGCAGTGACACCACAATTTCGCCGCTGAGCGTTGAAAGGTAGTCAATCTGGAACAGTTTACGGCGCAACACCGGTTCACCGCGCAATGCCTCAAGCAGGACGGGCATCAGGCGATTAATGAGCTCACTGGCGGCAGGGAACTGATCGACCCGGATCCGTTGCTTGGTGTGCTGATCGAACACGATGTGGTAGAGGTCATCCCCCTCATGCCAGATTCGAAATTCCGCCCGCATCCGGTAGTGACTGACTTGCGAGCGAAATACACTCGGTGCGGGCGCGCCGAAAGGGGCCATCATGGCAACAAGACGACCGGTTTTTTCCTCAAGCTGGGCATCATACTGGTCGATGGGCAGGATATCTGGCGTCATGCGGGTCTCATCCGAAAAGCAGTCAATAAAGGGAATGTGGGCGCTGAAAACATTGGGTTTGCACAATTTGCACAACAGGAATGTTGTCAGTGCGCGATTGTAGGGGATCTGACAATGATGTCCAACCTTGTTGTTCAGTTTGTCTCTCCAATAAATGGAAGTCTAGACATCCACTTTTAGCGATCGTAGCATGAGCGTCCGGTCTTGTTTGCAAGTGAAAAGGGAATCCAGTGTAAATCTGGAGCTGACGCGCAGCGGTAAGGGGAAATAGCAGGCGATAGCCTTGTGCAGACACTGTCCTGATGGATGGGAAGTCATCGTCTTTTTGCCAGCAATGGCAGCCCCCAAGCCCGAAGACCTGCCGGTATACGTCGCAATGTTCATGGTTATCGCGTGCTATCTATCATGAGGGTGCGGCATCCTGCCAATTCAGTTTGGATGCTTCTTTAATTATGCTTAATAAAAAAATAACGCTACTGGCGGCCACTATCGCTGCCTCATTTTCGGGATGGGCGCAGGGTAGCGACAACACACAGTCAACTAACCGTGACGCGATGGTAGTCACCGCTAACCGTTTCCCGCAACCGGTATCCTCCGTGCTGGCACCCACAAACGTGGTGACGCGAGAAGACATTGACCGCTGGCAGGCGAAAAATGTGTTAGAGGTTATAAAACGTCTACCCGGTGTGGATATCGCACAGAATGGTGGTCTTGGCCAAAGTGCTTCTATCTATATTCGTGGTTCAGAAGCCCGTCATACATTAGTTTTGATTGATGGTATTCCGCTGGCGAAACCCGGTATTACTGGTGTTGCGGATTTTAATCAAATACCGATGTCTTTGGTTCAACGAATTGAATTTATCCGAGGTCCTCGTTCTGCCGTTTATGGTGCAGATGCAATTGGTGGCGTTATCAACGTCATTACGCAGTCAGACAAAAAAGGTGGGACGCTGGAAACCGGGATTGGTAGTAATCACTACCAGCAGTACAACGGTAGCTTACGCCAGGCAATTAGTGATAACACAACATTAACATTAGCGGGAGCATATCAAGATACAAAAGGATTCAATGTTCAGCCGACGTCATCAACATACGGCCCGGACAGCGATAGAGACGGCTGGCGTAATAAATCGTTCTGGGGCGGTGTAGATCATCGTTTTAATGAACAATGGTCTGCGTTTATCCGTGGATATGGTTACGGCGCGAACAGCGATTACGATGCTTTATCCACTAACAGCACAAACGAGCAGCAAATTTATAACCACTCTTACAATACGGGTGTACGCTTTATTCAAGGCGATTTCGCCTCACAACTGGTAGCGAGTTATCAAAAATATCGCTTCATCAACTATCTGAATACGGAAGGTCGGTACGACGGTATTAGCTCCCTGGATAATATGGAGCAACACAATCTGCAATGGGGAAATACATACCGAATTGGTCAAGGTATGCTCAGTGCGGGGGTAGATTGGCAGCAGCAAAAATTAATTTCCGAAGGCGTAAATTATAATACGGCTGCCAGGGAGTCTGATGATTATAAAAGAGACAATACCGGTGTTTACCTAACGGCCCAACAACAAATAAGTGCTTTTACGGTCGAGGGTTCCGTACGTGGCGATGACAACGAGCAGTTTGGCCAGCATGGTACTTGGCAAACAGCGGCTGGTTGGGACTTTTTGCCTGATTATAGGCTGACCCTTTCTTATGGAACTGGGTTTCAGGCACCGACTTTAGGGCAAATGTTTGGGCAAAAATACAGTAATATTATGCCTAACAAGGACTTGAAACCTGAAGAATCCAAACAGTGGGAAGCAGGGGTTGAGGGAATAACCGGCTATTTGAATTGGCGCTTGTCTGCGTATCACAATAAAGTGAACAACTTGCTCACCTATTCGTCTGATCCTGTGACATTTAATGGTGTTTACAGCAACGTTAAAGCTGCGACCTTACAAGGGGTGGAATGGACAGGGCAATTTGATACTGGAATCTTTAATCATCAAATTACGCTGGGCTATCTTGATGCCAGACGGGATGAGGATAACGAAGTTATCGCGCGCCGTGCCAAACAGCAGGCTAAATATCAACTTGGCTGGAGGGTTGCTGATGTCGATGTTGATGTAAGTTATCAATATTTTGGTAAACGTTATGATAACAATACCAATGAGTATGCGTCTACACAGCGCCAGTTACCTAGCTATAGTACAGTTGATATCGCCGCTTCATATCCCGTCACCTCTCATCTCACGGTTCGTGGTAGAATAGCCAACCTGTTTGATAAGAATTATGAGACGGCGTATGGCTACCGAACCGCAGGGCGAGAATACTATCTTACCGGAAGCTATAGTTTCTGATTTATCCCCCCGCCCCACCGTGCTGGTATTTGATTCTGGGGTGGGCGGCTTGTCTGTTTATGATGAAGTTCGCAATTTACTGCCGGACTTACATTATATCTACGCGTTTGATAACGAGGCTTTTCCCTACGGGGAAAAGCCTGAACAATTTATTATCGAACGTGTGCTCTCTATTGTTGAGGCGGTAGAAAAGCAGCACCCTTTATCCTTAGTCATTATTGCCTGCAATACCGCCAGCACTATCTCACTGCCCGCACTGCGTGCGCGTTTTGATTTCCCGGTGGTAGGTGTCGTTCCTGCGGTGAAGCCTGCGGCGAAACTGACCCGCAACGGGGTTGTCGGTTTACTCGCTACCCGCGCGACGGTACAGCGCTCTTATACTCATGAACTGATTGCTCGTTTTGCCCATGACTGCCAGATTTTGTTATTGGGCTCGGCAGAATTGGTTGAGTTTGCTGAGGCTAAACTGCAAGGCGAGTCTGTTTCTGAGGAAGCGCTGCGCAGAATTTTGCGTCCGTGGCTGAAATTGCCAGAACCGCCGGATACGGTTGTTCTGGGGTGTACCCATTTTCCGCTGCTAACCGAGGAGCTACAGCATGTATTGCCAGATGGCACTCGTCTGGTCGATTCCGGCTCCGCAATTGCACGCAGAACCGCATGGTTAATTGACCATCTGGAGAATCCTAACTGCTCAACGGAGAAAAACGTGGCCTACTGCTTGTCGATTACACCGAAAGTTGCGACGCTTTGGCCAGTTTTACGCCGTTATGGCTTTAATTCGCTCGAAAAATTGACCTTGCTCACCTCTTCTGCGTGAATATTGAGCGGTCGATATTATTTTTGAAATTTAGGGCTTGTCAGCCTGCAGGAAGTCCCTATAATGCGCCTCCACTGACACGGCAACAGCGGCAACGCAGTGCGGTGTCAGCGAAGAAGAAACGAAAAAAAGCGTTGACTCTTCATGAGGAAAGCGTAGTATACGCCACCTCGCGACAGCAGGCTCAGGCCGGTCGCACTGCTCTTTAACAATTAATCAGACAATCTGTGTGGGCACTCGCAGGACACTTCGCAAAAACTTTTGTGAAAGTCTTGAAGAGTGACAACAGTTAATTCATTACGAAATAACAGTAAATTCTTTGAGCACGTTTTCTTCGGAAAACACAATCAAACTTAAATTGAAGAGTTTGATCATGGCTCAGATTGAACGCTGGCGGCAGGCCTAACACATGCAAGTCGAGCGGTAGCACAAGGGAGCTTGCTCCCTGGGTGACGAGCGGCGGACGGGTGAGTAATGTCTGGGAAACTGCCTGATGGAGGGGGATAACTACTGGAAACGGTAGCTAATACCGCATAACGTCTTCGGACCAAAGAGGGGGACCTTCGGGCCTCTTGCCATCGGATGTGCCCAGATGGGATTAGCTAGTAGGTGGGGTAAAGGCTCACCTAGGCGACGATCCCTAGCTGGTCTGAGAGGATGACCAGCCACACTGGAACTGAGACACGGTCCAGACTCCTACGGGAGGCAGCAGTGGGGAATATTGCACAATGGGCGCAAGCCTGATGCAGCCATGCCGCGTGTGTGAAGAAGGCCTTCGGGTTGTAAAGCACTTTCAGCGGGGAGGAAGGGAACAGGCTTAATACGTCTGTTCATTGACGTTACCCGCAGAAGAAGCACCGGCTAACTCCGTGCCAGCAGCCGCGGTAATACGGAGGGTGCAAGCGTTAATCGGAATGACTGGGCGTAAAGCGCACGCAGGCGGTCTGTTAAGTTGGATGTGAAATCCCCGGGCTTAACCTGGGAACTGCATTCAAAACTGACAGGCTAGAGTCTCGTAGAGGGGGTAGAATTCCAGGTGTAGCGGTGAAATGCGTAGAGATCTGGAGGAATACCGGTGGCGAAGGCGGCCCCCTGGACGAAGACTGACGCTCAGGTGCGAAAGCGTGGGGAGCAAACAGGATTAGATACCCTGGTAGTCCACGCTGTAAACGATGTCGATTTGGAGGTTGTGCCCTTGAGGCGTGGCTTCCGGAGCTAACGCGTTAAATCGACCGCCTGGGGAGTACGGCCGCAAGGTTAAAACTCAAATGAATTGACGGGGGCCCGCACAAGCGGTGGAGCATGTGGTTTAATTCGATGCAACGCGAAGAACCTTACCTACTCTTGACATCCAGCGAACCTTGTAGAGATACGAGGGTGCCTTCGGGAACGCTGAGACAGGTGCTGCATGGCTGTCGTCAGCTCGTGTTGTGAAATGTTGGGTTAAGTCCCGCAACGAGCGCAACCCTTATCCTCTGTTGCCAGCACTTCGGGTGGGAACTCAGGGGAGACTGCCGGTGATAAACCGGAGGAAGGTGGGGATGACGTCAAGTCATCATGGCCCTTACGAGTAGGGCTACACACGTGCTACAATGGCGTATACAAAGAGAAGCGACCTCGCGAGAGCAAGCGGACCTCATAAAGTACGTCGTAGTCCGGATTGGAGTCTGCAACTCGACTCCATGAAGTCGGAATCGCTAGTAATCGTAGATCAGAATGCTACGGTGAATACGTTCCCGGGCCTTGTACACACCGCCCGTCACACCATGGGAGTGGGTTGCAAAAGAAGTAGGTAGCTTAACCTTCGGGAGGGCGCTTACCACTTTGTGATTCATGACTGGGGTGAAGTCGTAACAAGGTAACCGTAGGGGAACCTGCGGTTGGATCACCTCCTTACCGAGTGAAGAGCCTGCGTGGTGTCCACACAGATTGTCTGATGAAGAAGATGAGCAGTAAAACCTTATAGGCTTGTAGCTCAGGTGGTTAGAGCGCACCCCTGATAAGGGTGAGGTCGGTGGTTCAAGTCCACTCAGGCCTACCAGTTTCGCGAGGGTGCGGGAGCACGGCGCGGGGCTGAAAAAGGTTGAACTCACACAATGGGGCTATAGCTCAGCTGGGAGAGCGCCTGCTTTGCACGCAGGAGGTCTGCGGTTCGATCCCGCATAGCTCCACCATTAACGAATGACTTCAGAGTGTACTGGCAACAGTATGCTGCGAAGTATTCTGCTCTTTAACAATCTGGAACAAGCTGAAAAATTGAAACGACAGCATGTGTATGAGAATGCATGTGTTGTTCGAGTCTCTCAAAAACTTGCATCCCGAAACACCTTCGGGTTGTGAGGTTAAGCGACTAAGCGTACACGGTGGATGCCTAGGCAGTCAGAGGCGATGAAGGGCGTGCTAATCTGCGATAAGCGTCGGCAAGGCGATATGAGCCGTTATACCCGACGATACCCGAATGGGGAAACCCAGTGTGTTTCGACACACTATCACACACTGAATTCATAGGTGTGTGAGGCGAACCGGGGGAACTGAAACATCTCAGTACCCCGAGGAAAAGAAATCAACCGAGATTCCCCAGTAGCGGCGAGCGAACGGGGAGGAGCCCAGAACCATCATCGGCGTGTGTGTCAGTGGAAGCGTCTGGAAAGGCGCACGGTACAGGGTGACAGTCCCGTACACGAAGATGCACAGGCCGTGAGTTCGACGAGTAGGGCGGGACACGTGGTATCCTGTCTGAACATGGGGGGACCATCCTCCAAGGCTAAATACTCCTGACTGACCGATAGTGAACCAGTACCGTGAGGGAAAGGCGAAAAGAACCCCGGCGAGGGGAGTGAAATAGAACCTGAAACCGTGTACGTACAAGCAGTGGGAGCCTTGATTTATCAGGGTGACTGCGTACCTTTTGTATAATGGGTCAGCGACTTATATTCTGTAGCAAGGTTAACCGAATAGGGGAGCCGCAGGGAAACCGAGTCTTAACTGGGCGTTAAGTTGCAGGGTATAGACCCGAAACCCGGTGATCTAGCCATGGGCAGGTTGAAGGTTGGGTAACACTAACTGGAGGACCGAACCGACTAATGTTGAAAAATTAGCGGATGACTTGTGGCTGGGGGTGAAAGGCCAATCAAACCGGGAGATAGCTGGTTCTCCCCGAAAGCTATTTAGGTAGCGCCTCGTGAATTCATCTTCGGGGTAGAGCACTGTTTCGGCTAGGGGGCCATCCCGGCTTACCAACCCGATGCAAACTGCGAATACCGAAGAATGTTATCACGGGAGACACACGGCGGGTGCTAACGTCCGTCGTGAAGAGGGAAACAACCCAGACCGCCAGCTAAGGTCCCAAAGTCATGGTTAAGTGGGAAACGATGTGGGAAGGCCCAGACAGCCAGGATGTTGGCTTAGAAGCAGCCATCATTTAAAGAAAGCGTAATAGCTCACTGGTCGAGTCGGCCTGCGCGGAAGATGTAACGGGGCTAAAACCATGCACCGAAGCTGCGGCAGCGACACTATGTGTTGTTGGGTAGGGGAGCGTTCTGTAAGCCTGTGAAGGTGGCCTGTGAGGGCTGCTGGAGGTATCAGAAGTGCGAATGCTGACATAAGTAACGATAATGCGGGTGAAAAACCCGCACGCCGGAAGACCAAGGGTTCCTGTCCAACGTTAATCGGGGCAGGGTGAGTCGACCCCTAAGGCGAGGCTGAAAAGCGTAGTCGATGGGAAACAGGTTAATATTCCTGTACTTGGTGTTACTGCGAAGGGGGACGGAGAAGGCTATGTCATCCGGGCGACGGTTGTCCCGGTTTAAGCGTGAAGGTGGGTGGACCAGGCAAATCCGGTCTGCTGTCAACACTGAGGCGTGATGACGAGGCACTACGGTGCTGAAGTGACAGATGCCCTGCTTCCAGGAAAAGCCTCTAAGCATCAGGTAACATTAAATCGTACCCCAAACCGACACAGGTGGTCAGGTAGAGAATACTCAGGCGCTTGAGAGAACTCGGGTGAAGGAACTAGGCAAAATGGTGCCGTAACTTCGGGAGAAGGCACGCTCCTGTGGGTGAAGTCCCTCGCGGACGGAGCTGACGGGAGTCGCAGATACCAGCTGGCTGCAACTGTTTAATAAAAACACAGCACTGTGCAAACACGAAAGTGGACGTATACGGTGTGACGCCTGCCCGGTGCCGGAAGGTTAATTGATGGGGTCAGCCGCAAGGCGAAGCTCTTGATCGAAGCCCCGGTAAACGGCGGCCGTAACTATAACGGTCCTAAGGTAGCGAAATTCCTTGTCGGGTAAGTTCCGACCTGCACGAATGGCGTAATGATGGCCAGGCTGTCTCCACCCGAGACTCAGTGAAATTGAACTCGCTGTGAAGATGCAGTGTACCCGCGGCAAGACGGAAAGACCCCGTGAACCTTTACTATAGCTTGACACTGAACCTTGAGCCTTGATGTGTAGGATAGGTGGGAGGCTTTGAAGTGTGGACGCCAGTCTGCATGGAGCCAACCTTGAAATACCACCCTTTAATGTTTGATGTTCTAACGTGGGCCCCTAATCGGGGTTGCGGACAGTGTCTGGTGGGTAGTTTGACTGGGGCGGTCTCCTCCCAAAGAGTAACGGAGGAGCACGAAGGTTAGCTAATCCTGGTCGGACATCAGGAGGTTAGTGCAAAGGCATAAGCTAGCTTGACTGCGAGAGTGACGGCTCGAGCAGGTGCGAAAGCAGGTCTTAGTGATCCGGTGGTTCTGAATGGAAGGGCCATCGCTCAACGGATAAAAGGTACTCCGGGGATAACAGGCTGATACCGCCCAAGAGTTCATATCGACGGCGGTGTTTGGCACCTCGATGTCGGCTCATCACATCCTGGGGCTGAAGTAGGTCCCAAGGGTATGGCTGTTCGCCATTTAAAGTGGTACGCGAGCTGGGTTTAGAACGTCGTGAGACAGTTCGGTCCCTATCTGCCGTGGGCGTTGGAAGATTGAGGGGGGTTGCTCCTAGTACGAGAGGACCGGAGTGAACGCACCACTGGTGTTCGGGTTGTCATGCCAATGGCACTGCCCGGTAGCTACGTGCGGAAGAGATAACCGCTGAAAGCATCTAAGCGGGAAACTTGCCCCGAGATGAGTCTTCCCTGGGAACTTGATTCCCCTGAAGGGACGTTTAAGACGAAGACGTTGATAGGCTGGGTGTGTAAGCGCAGCGATGCGTTGAGCTAACCAGTACTAATGACCCGAGAGGCTTAACCTTACAACACCGAAGGTGTTTTAGAGAGACGGAAAGAAGAGATTCAGCTTGTTCAGAGATTGGTTCGGGTGGTTGTGTGTAAGCGAAAGCGGAGCATGACGGCCGGAATGAAACGAATTTGCCTGGCGGCGACAGCGCGGTGGTCCCACCTGACCCCATGCCGAACTCAGAAGTGAAACGCCGTAGCGCCGATGGTAGTGTGGGGTCTCCCCATGCGAGAGTAGGGAACTGCCAGGCATCAAATTGTGGTGTAAGAAAGCACCGGTTATCAGAATGACCTCTCTGATGACATACAGAATCGGTGGTGCGGTAGTTCAGTCGGTTAGAATACCGGCCTGTCACGCCGGGGGTCGCGGGTTCGAGTCCCGTCCGCACCGCCACCCTATTTAGGGGCGTAGTTCAATTGGTAGAGCACCGGTCTCCAAAACCGGGTGTTGGGAGTTCGAGTCTCTCCGCCCCTGCCAAACATAAACCCTTCACGCTTGCGTGAAGGGTTTATTGTTTTTCTACCCTGTTATTTTCCTTTTTCAGGAAACTGACTGTCATTCCATTCCATTGGTGCTCTGTTATTACTTGAGTACCGGTGAATATCCGTTGTATATCCGTGCATTTTCTTTTATTCATGGTTTCTGCGAATTAATCGAATTTTCTGGCCATTAGATGGCTTTCTGCTGCTTGATACGCGCATTGTCATTGGTGATGCTTCGAAAGCCCTGCGGGCTTTCTGATGGATGGAGTTTGTGATTTACACACTGGTATCGATAGGTGTCTTTAATAATTGCCTGATAAGTTCCTGTTGGTCACTGTTTTCAAGCCATACGGCATAACATGGACGAATAACAGTTTCTGATTTAGGCATCTGATGCAATTCAGGATACTGCTCCAGCCAGTGGCTTGGAAGGAACGCACAGCCACCAAGAGTGAACATCAACTGTCGTGCAAGGTGTGCAGATGATGTCGTTAAAGAGGGTATCTGATCGCCAGCCAGCCAGGCATTTTCGTGCTGATGAAAGTCAGCACCCCACTCAAGCTTGATATAAGGTAATTCATCTGCTGATTCATTAATGGAATAACCTAGTAGCGATAACGAGAAATTTCCCAGTAACTGACAGGAAAGTTCATCCATCTTTGGTGATTCTGTTGTTATTAATAAATCGAGCTGACGCTCGTGGAGCTCCTTAATCAAGGCCTGTCGGGGGGCTATTCGCGCCTCTAATTGTAATAATGGACGTTGTTGATAAAGCTCGTTTAGCCATGGGGTTAAAAAGGCTTCCCATAGTGAGGCGGTAGCGCCGATGGCAAGCTGACTGTGTTGCTGGGAACGTGCAACTTCTTTTTTGGCAATCTGCCATGTACCAATCAGGCTCTCTGCATAGGGTAGTAAGCGCTCACCAGCAGGTGTCAGGCGAATATTATTTCTGTGACGTGTAAACAAGTGTGCCCCGAGTTGATTTTCGAGCTGCCGGATACGAAAGCTTACTGCGGATTGCGTGAGATAGAGAGATTCAGCAGCCCGACCAAAGTGTCGTGTCCGGCTGACTTCCAGAAAGGTTTTCAGTAAGTCGGTGTCCATTCTTTTCTCCAAAAAAATTTATCGTCATGATTTAAATGTTTTGTTTTACAGGAAGTCAAGCCTATCTAATACTCCGCGCCATAAACGGCACGACCATATGAGAATTAGGAGCGTGTAAGATGGCGGAAAGCTTCTCAACAAACAGTCGTTTTTTTGATAACAAATTCTATCCACGTGGTTTTTCCCGGCACGGTGACTTTACGATTAAAGAAGCTCAACTGCTGGAACGTTATGGGCAAGCATTTAACGAACTGGATACGGGCAAACGTCAGCCAGTAACAGATGAAGAAAACCAGTTTGTCGCTGTGTGCCGTGGTGAGCGGTCTGCTGAGACTGAGTTGGAAAAAATCTGGGCCAAGTATACTGCTCGTATTCGTCGTCCGAAACGCTTCCATACGTTATCTGGTGGCAAGCCACAAATGGATACCGTTGAAGAATATACGGAAAGCGATGACTAATCTTAATGGGGCTGTTGCCCCATTCTTGCTTTCTGATGGCTGTGACTGCGCATGACATTGAGGTTATGTAAGACTCTTGTGCAATTGAATAAGCAGGCGGTCCATGCATCGGTAACTGAGCGCTTCCGATAAGTGTTTACGCTGAATGTGCTCCTCACCCCCCAGATCGGCGATGGTGCGTGAAACTTTTAGTATCCGGTGCCAGGCCCTCACTGAAAGACCTAATTTACCCATCACTTCTTCCAGATAAGCGGCGTCCTCGTTTTTGAGTTTGCAGTAGCTGGTAATATCGTCAGGCTTCATCTGTGCGTTAATACGCCCTGCACGCGCCAGCTGTCGTTTGCGAGCCTGAATGACCCTTTCCCTTACTGCTTCGCTGTTTTCGCCGTTGCGTGTCTGCTGGCGTAGTATACCGGGTGCAAGCAGAGGAACTTCAATTGACAGATCAAAACGGTCCAGGAATGGACCTGATAATCGATTGAGATAGCGCAAAACTTGCTGTGCTGGCATGCGGCTATGCATTCCTTGATAGTGCCCTGATGGGCTGGGGTTCATCGCGGCGACAAGTTGAAAGCGTGCAGGGTAACAGACTTTGGCACGAGTGCGTGAAATGACGATTTCGCCTGATTCGAGAGGCTCACGCAGTGAGTCTAAAACCCGGCGTTCAAATTCCGGTAATTCATCTAAAAACAGCACGCCATTATGCGCCAGTGAGATCTCGCCAGGTTTGGGTAACACACCTCCCCCCACTAATGCAGTTATCGATGCCGTATGGTGCGGAGCCCGAAAAGGGCGGCTACGCCATTGAGAAAGGCTGGGCTGAATATTGATAAGACTGTTAATTGCGGCGCTCTCTTGTGCTTCTTCGTCATCAAGCTCGGGAAGTAGCCCCGGCAAACGGCTGGCCAGCATGGTTTTTCCCGTCCCTGGTGGGCCTAACAGCAGTAAGTTGTGGCCACCAGCAGCGGTTATCTCCAGCGCTCTTTTGCCTTGCTCCTGGCCGATTATTTCTTTCAGATCAGGGATGGCCTGGCTAACGTGGGCGATGGGGGAGACATCACGCCCTTTTTGTAACGTCTCTCCGGTTTGTAAAAATGCACAGACTTGCAATAAATGGCTGGCGAGCAAAGCATTACTGTGAGGCACCAGTACCATTTCCATTTGATTGTCTTGCGGCAGAATCAGGCTGCGCCCTGCTTTGTGGGATTCCAGAGCCGCAGGAATAGCGCCATGCACGCCACGCAGGCTGCCAGATAAGCCTAGCTCACCGAGAAACTCAAACTGTGCCAGCTTCTCTCCTGCAATCTGTTCTGAGGCTGCCAGAATGGCCAGTGCGATAGGCAGATCATAACGTCCTCCCTCTTTAGGCAGGTCGGCAGGTGCCAGGTTGACGGTGATCCGCTTGGCTGGAAAGGTAAAGCCACAATTGATAAGAGCACTGCGCACCCGGTCTCGTGCTTCTTTGACAGTGGTTTCCGGTAAGCCGACCAGCGTGAGAGCGGGCAGCCCGTTACTGATGTGTACCTCAATGGAGACTTCAGGTGCCTGCATGCCAATAGTGGCGCGTGTATAGGTGATGGCCAGTGTCATTCTCATTCCTCCCTGCGACGGGTACATCATGGGGTGCTGGGGGCGTTTATGCATCATGACAGTAACGGTGGTGCGAGCGGTTGCCAGAAAAAAAATGGCTGTTGCAGCGCGAAAACATAATATTGCGATACAGGCCTGTTTGATGACAAAAAGTGCAATAGCTAATACCAAGGTTTACTTTATGAATAGTAAGTGTTTTTTTAGATAAGTCCGCGTTTTCCCACTGGAAGGTAAAGAAAAAAGAGTTGTCATTGCGGGGCTTGCTGTGATAACTCTGTAGGCATTCGTTCGACAATAGATTAATGAACAACCTGAAATGAAAGCCCTAAACCTAGTGATTAGCCTAGTCGTGATTAGCGTGGTGGTGATTATTAACCCACCGTGCGGGGCTGCACTTGGACGAAGAATGGCTTAAAAATCAAGGCCGAATTCAAGAAAACCCCCGCACCGAAAGGTCGGGGGTTTTTTTATGGGCCGACAATCTCAATAAGGGAGCAGAGCATGTCCGGTAGCATAAAATCCTGTTTTCCTCAGATGGAATCGGGGAAATAACTATGAATGGCGCACAGTGGGTAGTACAAGCGTTGCGGGCGCAGGGAGTGGAAACCGTTTTTGGTTATCCAGGTGGCGCGATTATGCCGGTTTACGATGCCTTGTATGACGGCGGCGTCGAGCATCTGCTGTGCCGCCATGAGCAGGGTGCCGCCATGGCGGCGATTGGTTATGCCCGCTCGACTGGCAATGTTGGCGTCTGTATTGCCACATCCGGCCCCGGAGCCACCAACCTGATAACCGGGCTGGCCGATGCTTTGTTGGATTCGGTGCCAGTTGTGGCGATTACCGGTCAGGTTGGCTCGGCGTTGATAGGCACCGATGCCTTTCAGGAAATTGATGTGCTGGGGTTGTCGCTGGCATGTACTAAACACAGCTTTTTGGTGGACTCCATCGAGTCATTACCGGAAATCATGGCTGAAGCTTTCGCCGTTGCCCGCAGCGGTCGCCCCGGCCCGGTGCTGATTGATATCCCGAAAGACATTCAGTTGGCACAAGGCGAGTTTTCCCCCTGTTTTATGCCGGTGGATGACAGCCTGCCTTTTTCTGCCCATCGCGTTGCTGAAGCGCGGGCGATGCTGGCTCAGGCGAAAAAACCGGTGTTGTATATCGGTGGTGGTGTGGGCCTGGCACAGGCCGTCCCTGCGCTGCGCGCGTTTATCGACACCACGCAGATCCCGGCGGTCGTGACGCTCAAGGGGTTAGGCGCGGTTGCCAATGACTATCCGTATTACCTCGGTATGCTGGGGATGCACGGTACGCGGGCGGCAAACTTGTTGGTACAAGAGTGTGACCTGCTGGTGGCGATAGGGGCGCGTTTTGATGATCGCGTGACCGGCAAGCTCAGTGCGTTCGCACCTCACGCCAGCGTTATTCATATGGATATCGACCCGGCGGAACTGAATAAATTGCGTCAGGCACACGTCGCGCTTAATGGCGATTTGAATCAATTATTGCCAGCATTACAGCAATCGCTCGATATCGCCGCATGGCAGCAACAGGCGGCGATGATGAAAGCCGAATATCCATGGCGTTACGACCATCCCGGCGAGGCGATCTATGCTCCGGCGCTGCTGCGCACTCTGGCGGATCGTATGCCTGCCGAGACCGTTATCACTACCGATGTTGGTCAACACCAGATGTGGGCTGCCCAACATATGCACTTTACCCGGCCTGAAAACTTCATCACCTCCAGTGGGCTTGGCACCATGGGGTTTGGCGTGCCTGCGGCGGTTGGCGCGCAGGTTGCCCGCCCGGAGAATACGGTTATCTGTGTTTCAGGCGACGGCTCTTTTATGATGAATGTGCAGGAGCTTGGCACTATTAAGCGAAAACGTCTGCCCGTGAAGATCCTGCTGCTGGATAATCAGCGGCTCGGGATGGTACGACAATGGCAGCAGTTATTTTTCGATGAGCGCTACAGTGAAACCAACCTTTCTGATAACCCCGATTTCCTGATGTTGGCCAGCGCCTTTGGTATCCCCGGCCAACACATTACCCGTAAAGACCAGATTGATTCCGCCCTGGATGCGCTGCTGAACAGCGAAGGCCCTTATCTGCTGCATGTTTCCATCGACGAGAATGAGAATGTCTGGCCGCTGGTGCCACCGGGTGCCGGTAACGAAACCATGCTTGATAAAACAGAATAATGGCAGGAGACTTTCCCATGACACATCATCAGCTTTCCATTCAGGCCCGCTATCGTCCCGAGGTGCTGGAGCGCGTCTTGCGCGTGGCCCGTCATCGCGGCTTTCAGGTTTGTACCATGAATATGACGCAGGAGTTAAGCGGCGATCGGGTACAGATAGAAATGACCGTTGCCAGCCAGCGACCGGTAGATTTATTGTCAACCCAATTAAGCAAACTGCTGGACATTGCCTGTGTCGAGATCCAGCCGCTCACATCACAACAGATACGTGCCTGAAGGCACCGGTAAGGAAAATTAACAATGACGAAAAAAGCAGACTATATCTGGTTCAACGGTGAAATGGTTGCCTGGGCTGAGGCCAAAGTGCATGTGATGTCCCATGCGCTGCATTATGGCACGTCTGTGTTTGAAGGGGTGCGCTGCTATACCTCTCACAAAGGGCCGGTGGTGTTCCGCCACCGTGAGCACATGCAGCGCCTGCATGATTCGGCCAAAATCTACCGTATGCCAATATCCTACAGCGTTGATGAGCTGATGGAAGCCTGCCGCGAAACGCTGCGCCGTAATAACCTGACCAGCGCGTATATTCGCCCGCTGGTGTTTGTTGGCGATGTGGGTATGGGCGTGAACCCGCCCGCGGGTTATAGCACCGATGTGATTATCGCCGCCTTCCCGTGGGGAGCCTATTTGGGCGAAGAAGCGCTGGATCAAGGTATTGATGCGATGGTGTCGTCATGGAATCGTGTGGCTGCCAATACCATTCCGACGGCGGCCAAAGCGGGCGGTAACTACCTCTCTTCTCTGCTGGTGGGCAGCGAAGCGCGTCGCCATGGCTATCAGGAAGGGATTGCGCTGGATGTGAACGGCTATGTGTCGGAAGGCGCAGGCGAAAACCTGTTTGAAGTGAAAGACGGCGTGATTTTCACCCCGCCGTTTACGTCTGCTGCGCTGCCGGGCATCACCCGTGATGCCATCATCAAACTGGCGAAAGACAAAGGCTTTGAGGTGCGTGAGCAGGTACTGTCGCGTGAATCGCTGTATCTGGCGGATGAAGTCTTTATGTCCGGCACGGCGGCGGAAATCACCCCGGTGCGCAGCGTGGACGGTATTCAGGTTGGCATCGGCAAATGCGGGCCTGTCACCAAACAATTGCAGCAGGCGTTCTTTGGCCTGTTTAGCGGCGAAACGCAAGACAAATGGGGCTGGCTGGATCCGGTCAATCGTTAATTCGTTATCACAGAATGCTTTTTCCGGTGGCGCTCTCGCCACCGGCTACCCGTTTAAACTGGAGTAATCAGAGTATGCCTAAGTACCGTTCAGCCACCACCACGCATGGTCGTAACATGGCTGGAGCGCGAGCCCTGTGGCGCGCCACAGGAATGACCGACGCCGATTTTGGCAAACCTATCATTGCGGTCGTGAACTCGTTCACGCAATTTGTTCCCGGCCACGTTCATCTGCGCGATCTGGGTAAACTGGTCGCCGAGCAGATTGAAGCGGCGGGCGGTGTTGCCAAAGAGTTCAACACCATCGCGGTGGATGACGGGATAGCGATGGGCCATGGCGGTATGCTGTACTCGCTGCCCTCGCGTGAGCTGATTGCCGACTCGGTAGAGTACATGGTTAACGCACACTGCGCGGATGCCATGGTGTGTATTTCTAACTGCGACAAAATCACCCCAGGCATGCTGATGGCCTCGCTGCGCCTGAATATTCCGGTGATTTTTGTTTCCGGTGGCCCGATGGAAGCCGGGAAAACCAAACTCTCTAATCAGCTCATCAAGCTGGATCTGGTGGATGCCATGATTCAGGGCGCGAACCCGAATGTCAGCGATGCCGACAGCGACCAGATTGAACGCTCTGCCTGCCCGACCTGCGGTTCTTGCTCTGGCATGTTCACTGCCAACTCGATGAACTGCCTGACTGAAGCGCTGGGGCTGTCTCAGCCGGGTAACGGCTCGCTGCTGGCCACCCACGCCGATCGCAAACAACTGTTCCTCAATGCGGGAACACGCATTGTTGAGCTGACCAAGCGTTACTACGAGCAAGACGATGCCAGCGCGCTGCCGCGTAATATTGCCACCAAAGCGGCGTTTGAAAATGCCATGACGCTGGATATCGCCATGGGCGGCTCCACCAACACCGTACTGCACCTGTTGGCATCGGCGCAGGAAGCGGAAGTGGACTTCACCATGGATGACATCGATCGTCTGTCGCGCAAAGTGCCGCAGCTGTGCAAGGTGGCACCGAGTACCCAGAAATACCACATGGAAGATGTACACCGCGCCGGTGGCGTGATGGGTATTCTCGGTGAGCTGGATCGCGCCGGTTTGCTGAACCGCGACGTGAAAAATGTGCTGGGCCTGACGCTGCCGGAAACGCTCTCAACTTATGACGTGATGCTCACCCAGGACGAAGCGGTGAAAACGATGTTTGCCGCTGGCCCGGCAGGGATTCGCACCACGCAGGCGTTCTCGCAGGACTGCCGCTGGGATTCGCTGGATACCGATCGTCAGGAAGGGTGTATCCGTTCGCGCGAACACGCTTACAGTCAGGATGGCGGGTTGGCGGTGCTGTACGGCAATCTGGCTGAAGATGGCTGCATTGTGAAAACCGCCGGGGTAGACGAAGGCAGTCTGGTGTTCCGTGGCCCGGCAAAAGTGTATGAAAGTCAGGATGATGCGGTTGAAGCCATTCTGGGTGGCCGTGTGGTGGCTGGCGACGTAGTGGTGATTCGCTACGAAGGGCCGAAAGGCGGCCCCGGGATGCAGGAAATGCTCTACCCCACCAGCTTCCTGAAATCGATGGGATTGGGCAAGGCCTGTGCGCTTATCACCGACGGGCGCTTCTCTGGCGGCACCTCTGGCTTGTCTATTGGTCATGCCTCACCGGAAGCGGCCAATGGCGGCACCATCGGGCTGGTGCAGGATGGCGACATGATTGCCATCGACATTCCGAAACGCAGCATCGCGCTGGAAGTGGATGATGAGGCGCTCGCTCGCCGTCGTGAGCAGGAACTGGCGCGTGGCGAAGCGGCCTGGACGCCGAAAAACCGCGATCGTCAGGTGTCGTTCGCGCTGCGTGCTTACGCCAGTCTCGCCACCAGCGCAGATAAAGGCGCGGTACGCGATAAGAGCAAACTCGGAGGCTAACCATCATGGCAGTTTCTCAACCGCTTCCCGCCGAACCCGGCGGTGCGGAGTACCTGCGCGCGGTACTGCGCGCGCCGGTGTACGAAGTGGCGCAGGTGACGCCGCTGGAGCCGATGGATAAGTTGTCATCGCGCCTGGGTAACGTCATTTTGGTCAAACGTGAAGACCGCCAGGCGGTACACAGCTTTAAGCTGCGTGGCGCTTACGCCATGATGGCAAGCCTGAGCGAGACGCAAAAAGCGCACGGCGTGGTGACGGCATCGGCCGGGAACCACGCGCAGGGCGTGGCGTTATCCGCCAGCCGCCTGGGTATTCGGGCGTTGATTGTGATGCCGGTTGCCACCGCAGACATTAAAGTCGATGCGGTGCGTGATTTTGGCGGCGAAGTGTTGCTGCATGGCGCGAACTTCGATGAAGCCAAAGCCAAAGCCATTGCGCTGTCACAGCAGCAACACATGACCTTTGTGCCGCCGTTTGACCACCCGGCGGTGATTGCCGGGCAGGGTACGCTGGCGATGGAGCTGTTGCAGCAAGACGCGCACCTCGACCGGGTGTTTGTACCGGTCGGCGGCGGTGGGCTGGCGGCGGGCGTCGCGGTGCTTATCAAACAGCTGATGCCACAGATTCAGGTTATCGGTGTTGAAGCCGAAGACTCCGCTTGCCTGCGCGCTGCGCTGGATGCCGGCCAGCCGGTGGACTTGCCGCGCGTCGGGCTGTTTGCCGAAGGGGTGGCGGTAAAACGCATTGGTGACGAAACCTTCCGCCTGTGCCGGGAATATCTGGATGATGTGATAACGGTCGATAGCGATGCCATTTGCGCGGCGGTGAAAGACCTGTTCGAAGATGTGCGCGCCATTGCCGAACCGTCCGGTGCGCTGGCGCTGGCGGGCATGAAAAAATACATCCAGCAGCACAACATTCAGGGCGAGCGGCTGGCGCATATTCTCTCGGGGGCGAACGTCAACTTCCACGGCTTGCGTTATGTTTCCGAGCGCTGTGAGCTGGGCGAGCAGCGCGAAGCGCTGATGGCTGTCACCATTCCCGAGCAGAAAGGCAGTTTTCTCAAATTCTGCCAGTTGCTGGGCGGGCGATCTGTCACCGAATTTAACTACCGCTATGCGCACGCCGATAACGCCTGCATTTTTGTTGGCGTGCGCTTAACGCGCGGCAGCGCAGAGCGGCATGAAATTCTGTCACAGTTGCAGGCGGGCGGTTATCAGGTGGTGGATTTGTCTGATGACGAGATGGCGAAACTGCATGTGCGCTACATGGTCGGTGGCCGTCCTTCCAAGCCGCTCAAAGAGCGTCTCTACAGTTTTGAGTTCCCGGAATCACCGGGCGCGCTGTTGAAATTCCTCAACACGCTGGGGACGCACTGGAATATTACGCTGTTTCATTACCGCAGCCACGGCACCGATTTTGGCCGGGTGCTGGCGGGATTTGAGCGCACCGAGCACGACCCGGCGTTTGAGCAACATCTTCAGGCGCTCGGTTACGAGTGCCATGACGAATCGCAAAACCCGGCGTTTCGTTTCTTCCTGCAAGGCTAGCGTCAGTTAGCCTCACCTCATGCGCCCGACGGTGTGACGCCGCCGGGCGCATGTTATTTTGAGCCGCACTGCGGTAGGCTTGATGTCTCATTGGTCAAGGACATCACATCATGGCAACGGGATTTAACGGCTTTCCCCCCAGGCGCTGACGTTTTTACAGCAGGTACGCCAGCAAGACAGTAAAGAGTGGTTTGAAGATCACCGGCAAACGTATGAAAACCAATTGCTGACGCCGTTTCGCGCGCTGGTGGAAACCCTCTCCATCACTATGCTGCAAATTGACGATCACATCGAGACTCGCCCGGCGGTGGGCAAAACGTTGTCCCGTATTCACCGCGATACCCGTTTTTCCCACGACAAATCCCGCTACCGCGACAAAATGTGGTTTACCTTCAAACGCACGCCGAAAGACTGGACGGATTCACCGGTCTATTTTTTCGAGCTGACCCCAACGGACTGGCGCTATGGTCTTGGCTACTACAGCGCCAGCCGTGCCACCATGGAGTTGTTCCGGCAGACGGTGCGTGATAATCCACAGGGTTTTCTGACGGTAGCGGCATGTCTTGGTGGTGAGTTTGAGTTGGTCGGGGAGAGTTACAAACGGCCATTGATTAAAGAGCAGCCAGCGGAACTGGCACACTGGTACAACCGTAAATCGTTCGCGGTGATGGCAACCCGGCAAGATCTGGAACCGGTGTTGAGCGGGGAACTCGCCTCAATACTCGCGACAGGGTTTACGCAACTGGAACCGCTCTACCACTATCTGATGAAGATTGAAATGCTGAAAAAAGCAGCGGAGCCCGAGAAAATCAGCCCCGCCTTTATGGATGAGCGCTGGTTGAGTCGTTGAAGGTTATTTTCCCTTTACCATCAAATAATCAAACAGATAGCCTTCACCAGCGGCATCAAATACCGTGATTTGCAACTGGCGGTTATCGACGCAGGTGAGCAGTAGCTTTTTCTGCCCGCCAAAGCTGCCTTCGGCCAGGCCAATCGCCTGAGTGTCGCTCATCTGGCGTGCCGTCAGGGTGAAATCGTCCAGTTTATTGGCATAGCGAAAGGCGACGGAGCCGCTGGCGGTGAGTTCGCCGTCTTCATTATTGAGCGTCAGGTTAGCCAGATGATAGGGCGCTTTCTGGTCATACATCTCTTTGAAGTAATCACTGAGCTCGGCGTATTCCTGCGCGGAGAGTTGCAGGTAATATTCGTAGCTGTAATCGCCATCAAAGCAGCGGTTACGACGCGCGGGCGTAATGGCGTCCGGCAGCGTGTGCTGGGTGACATCGTTCAGGTAGCGCAAGCGACTGAGCTGCTGCTGGTAGCTTTGTTGCAGGCAGGCTTCGTCGCGGCAACTGTTGCGGCGGGTCAGCCAACTGCGTTGGAATTGCGTCAGGCTTTTATCTTGTGCGTCGCGTTCCGGGTTGCCGGTAAGCAACGCGCGTGATTTTTGCCATTCCTTTCCCAGTTCGTCATCTAACTGACTGAGTGCCGGTATCTGGCAGATCAGCTTTTCTTGTGCCGATGTTGCCTGTTGGCAGGGAAAACTGGCTGCCAATGCCGGAAGCGCACCGCCTCCCAGCAGCAGTGGCAGCAGCCACGTTGCAAGCGTTCGTTTCATTATTATTTTTCCTGTAAGGTTTCCCAAAAGGCCGCTATTAACGGGTCGGTTAGGTGTTTTTTTTGTACACAGACACCCAGTTCAAACGGTTCCATAGCCTGAGCTTCTAATATCGACACCCGATTACGCACCGGTTCCGGGCTATTTTCAAGTACCACATCAGGAATGAGAGCGATACCGCAACCGAGCGCCACCATGGACACCATCGCCTCGTGGCCGGAAACGGTGGCATAAATCGGCGGATTGGTAATATGTTGGCGACGAAACCACACGTCGATACGTTTTCGCACCGGGCCGTGCTCCGGCAAGATAAACGGAATTTGCGACCAGTCTGGCTGAGGCTGTAACGCCTGGGTTTGCACCGGGCAAGGCAGCGCCGGAATAATCAATACCAGCGGAACGCTGCCAATCGGCATAAATTCGACGCTGGCAGGCAGGCTTTCCGGGTGCCCGGCGATGCCCAAATCCGCTTCATTGGATTGAACTTTGTCGAGCGCGTCGGCGGCATCGCCCGTGGTGAGCTTGATTTCCACCAGCGGATGGCGCGCCCGGAAGCGATCCAGAATCGGCGGCAGATGGCTATAGGCGGCGGTAACAGAGCAGAACAGCCGCAGTTCACCACTGAGTGACTGCCCCTGCTGCTGTAACACGAAACGCAATTGCTGATATTGCAGCAGGGTTTGCTGCGCGAAGGTCTTGAGGTGCTCGCCGGCATCCGTCAGGCGCACGGTGCGATTATCACGTAAAAACAGCGCCTGACCGAGGTCTTCTTCGAGCCGCTGAATCTGGCGTGAGAGCGTGGAAGGGCTGATATGCATCGCTTTGGCGGTGCGACCAAAGTGGCGGCTCTCTGCCAAATGCAAAAACAGCTTCAGATCGCGTAAATCCATGCGTGCTCTCTCGTTATGATGTTGCAATTCTTGCAATATGACGTTGTTAATATATCAATTTAAGCAATGTATTTCCTGTCATATGATAATGACATTGTGACAGCGGCAAGCGCCGCTTTCGATAAACACCCAATACGATATCAAATGGAGCACCTCGCATGGCCAATTACTTCAACACACTGAATTTGCGTCAGCAGCTGGCGCAACTGGGCAAATGCCGTTTTATGGGCCGCGATGAGTTTGCGGACGAAGCCAGCTACCTGAAAGGCAAGAAAGTGGTGATCGTGGGGTGTGGCGCTCAGGGCCTGAACCAGGGCCTGAACATGCGTGATTCTGGTCTGGATATTTCTTATGCGCTGCGTGCTGAGGCGATTGCGGAAAAACGTGCTTCATGGCGTAAGGCAACCGAGAACGGCTTTAACGTCGGCACCTATGAAGAGCTGATCCCGCAGGCCGACCTGGTGGTTAACCTGACGCCGGACAAACAGCACTCCGCAGTGGTGCAGGCAGTTCAGCCGTTGATGAAACAAGGCGCGGCGCTGGGCTATTCCCACGGTTTTAACATCGTTGAAGTCGGCGAGCAGATTCGTAAAGACCTGACCGTTGTCATGGTAGCGCCGAAGTGCCCGGGTACTGAAGTGCGTGAAGAGTACAAACGTGGTTTCGGCGTGCCGACCCTTATCGCCGTTCACCCGGAAAATGACCCGAAAGGCGAAGGCATGGCGATTGCCAAAGCCTGGGCTGCGGCAACCGGTGGCCATCGCGCGGGCGTACTGGAGTCCTCTTTTGTTGCAGAAGTGAAATCTGACCTGATGGGCGAGCAGACCATTCTGTGCGGCATGTTGCAGGCTGGTTCACTGCTGAGCTTCGATAAGCTGGTGGCTGAAGGTGTTGACGCGGCCTATGCCGAGAAACTGATCCAGTTCGGCTGGGAAACCATCACCGAAGCGCTGAAGCAGGGCGGTATCACCCTGATGATGGATAGGCTCTCCAACCCGGCTAAACTGCGTGCGTTCGCGCTGTCTGAACAGCTGAAAGGCATTATGGCTCCGCTGTTCCAGAAACACATGGATGACATCATCTCTGGCGAATTCTCCAGTGGTATGATGGCTGACTGGGCCAACGATGACGTAAAACTGCTGACCTGGCGCGAAGAAACCGGCAAAACCGCGTTTGAAAATGCACCGCAGTTTGAAGGCAAAATTGAAGAGCAGGAATATTTTGATAACGGCGTCCTGATGATTGCGATGGTGAAAGCCGGGGTAGAACTGGCGTTCGAAACTATGGTGAGCTCCGGTATCATCGAAGAGTCTGCCTACTACGAATCACTGCACGAACTGCCGCTGATTGCCAACACCATTGCCCGTAAGCGCCTGTATGAAATGAACGTGGTGATTTCTGATACCGCAGAATACGGTAACTACCTGTTCGCCAATGCCGCCGTGCCGTTGCTCAAAGGCGCATTCATGGACAGCCTGCAACCGGGCGACCTGGGTAAACCGGTTGCCGCCTCAGCGGTGGATAACGCCCAACTGCGTGACGCGAATGATGCTATCCGCAATCACCCGATTGAAGTGATCGGTAAAAAATTGCGTGGCTACATGACCGACATGAAACGTATTGCCGTCGCGGGTTAATTTTACCTGTCGCCGATTAATATTAACGGGGTGCCTTGGCACCCCGTTTTTTTGTCGTTTATCGGGGAGATTGCCCGTCGTTACTCTGCCGGGCGTGATTTAAATACGTGCTCGGCTTGCTGAAAACGTGCGGTAACAACCGCAGACGGTGCGCGGCCCAGCAGGCTGACGACCACTATCGACAATGATGCCAGCAGGAAGCCGGGAATAATTTCATACAGTTTCAGCCAGCCGTACTGTTTCCAGATAATCACGGTGGCGGCCCCTACCAACATCCCGACCAGCGCGCCGTTGCGCGTCATGCGTGGCCACAGCAGGGAAATCAGGATAACCGGGCCGAACGCGGCACCAAATCCGGCCCAGGCGTAGCTGACCAGCCCCAGCACCCGGTTTTCCGGGTTGACCGCCAGCGCAATGGCTATGACTGAGACTAACAGCACCATGGCGCGCCCAACCCAGACCAGCTCTCGCTGGCTGGCGTTTTTGCGCAAAAACGGTTTGTATAAATCTTCGGTAATTGCACTTGAGCAGACCAACAACTGGCAACTGAGTGTACTCATCACCGCCGCCAGAATCGCGGACAGCAGCACACCGGCTATCCACGGGTTAAACAGCAAGCGTGCCAGTTCGATAAACACCCGCTCACCATTCTGGCTGACATTGCCTGCCTGCGAGGGGTTGCCGGTGAAATAAGCGATGCCGAAGAACCCGACGGTGACAGCCCCGGCCAGGCACAGCACCATCCAGGTCATGCTGATGCGGCGGGCGTTGCGAATGGTGTGATGCGAGTCGGCGGCCATAAAGCGCGCCAGAATATGCGGCTGGCCGAAATAGCCAAGCCCCCAGCCCAGCAATGACAGAATCGCTATCGTATCGAGGCCCTTGAACATGTCCAGGTTGGCCGGGTTTTTAGCGGCAATAACCGCAAGTGAGGGCGCTACGCCGCCAACGGAGAGGATAACGATGACTGGCGTCAGGATCAGGGCGAAGATCATCAGGCTGGCCTGGACGGTGTCCGTCCAACTGACGGCCAGATAACCGCCGATGAAGGTATAGGCGATGGTGGCGGCGGCCCCGGCCCACAGCGCGGTGTCGTAGCTCATGCCGAAGGTGCTTTCAAACAGCCGTGCGCCCGCGACGATGCCGGACGCGCAATAGATGGTGAAAAACACCAAAATCACCAGCGCGGAGATAACCCGCAGCAGCTTGCTTTTGTCTTCAAAGCGGTGGCTAAAGTAATCCGGCAGGGTCAGCGCGTTGTGGTTGATTTCGGTGTGTACGCGCAGGCGGCCCGCCACCCAGGTCCAGTTCAGGTAGGCACCGATAGTCAGCCCAATGGCTATCCAGCTCTCAGAAATACCGGACAGGAACACCGCGCCCGGCAGCCCCATCAGCAGCCAGCCGCTCATGTCGGATGCGCCAGCGGATAACGCCGTGACGACGCTACCCATGCGGCGGCCACCGAGAATGTAGTCGCCGAAGTTGTGGGTGGCGCGGTAAGCCATCAGGCCTATTAATACCATGCCGAAAATGTACACCAGAAAAGTGACCAGCAGCGGTGTGCTCAGGGTGGTCATGATTATCTCCATTGTGATGCGAGTCCGTGAGTACCCGGTGTGATGACGAAAATCGTCAGGTTTTACCGGGTTGTACCTTTCATCCAGATGGCCGTGGCTGAGGGAGCAACGGTTTTTCTCTGTCGCCATGCTCCTTGGATGCGGTACGAAAATATGCTGAAAAAGACAATGTATTAACAAGGTTGCACAAGGTTGCAACATGCCGGATAGTAACCCTTGCCTTTCAACACGGCGTTGTTACTGACACGACGTTCTTCTAAACAGGAGTAGGTATGGGCACCACCACGATGGGCGTTAAACTCGATGAGGCCACGCGCGAACGCCTCAAAGCCGCAGCACAGCGTATTGACCGCACGCCACACTGGCTGATTAAACAAGCCATTTTCAGCTATCTCGAACGCCTGGAACGTGGTGCTGATACCCCTGAAATCCCTCTTGCTCCCGGCCAGGAGCCACTTGAGGTGACAGAGATTATGCCGCAATCGGCGCAAGAAGAAACCCATACGCCGTTTTTAGCTTTTGCCGGGCAGGTCTTGACGCAGTCGGTGTTGCGCTCGGCGATTACGGCGGCTTACCGGCGGCCGGAAACCGAAATGGTGCCGATGCTACTGGAGCAGGCGCGTATGCCTGCGCAGCAGTCACTTGCTGTCAGCACGCAGGCCGCGTCGCTGGTGGAAAAACTGCGCGGGCAAAAAGCGGGAAACGGGCGCAGCGGCATGGTGCAAAACCTGTTGCAGGAATTTTCGTTGTCCTCCCAGGAGGGCGTAGCGCTGATGTGCCTGGCAGAAGCGCTGCTGCGAATTCCCGATAAACCGACGCGAGATGCGTTGATCCGCGACAAAATCAGTCACGGTAACTGGCAGGCGCATATCGGCCACAGTGCATCACTGTTTGTCAACGCGGCCGCCTGGGGGCTCCTTGTGACCGGTAAACTGGTGGCAACCCACAATGAGTCGCATCTTTCCGGTGCGCTGAACCGCGTGATTACGAAAAGCGGCGAACCCCTGGTGCGCAAAGGCGTCGATATGGCGATGCGTTTAATGGGCGAGCAGTTTGTCACCGGTGAAAATATTGCCAGAGCGTTGGCCAATGCCCGTAAGCGTGAAGAGCGCGGTTTTCGCTACTCCTATGACATGCTGGGCGAGGCGGCGCTCACCGCCGAGGATGCCAGCGCTTATCTGGCTGCGTATCAACAGGCGATCCACGCCATTGGCCGGGCGGCCTGCGGGCGCGGTATTTACGAAGGCCCCGGTATTTCCATCAAGCTTTCGGCGCTGCACCCACGCTATAGCCGGGCGCAGTATCAGCGGGTGATGAGCGAGTTGTACCCGCGCCTGCTGTCGCTGACGCTGCTGGCGCGCCAGTACGACATCGGCATTAATATTGACGCCGAGGAAGCTGACAGGCTGGAGCTGTCGCTCGATCTGCTGGAGCGCTTATGCTTTGAGCCGCAACTGGCGGGCTGGAACGGCATTGGTTTTGTGATTCAGGCTTACCAGAAGCGCTGCCCGTTTGTGATTGATGCCTTGATTGATGTGGCGCGCCGCAGTCAGCGCCGCTTGATGGTGCGGCTGGTGAAAGGGGCCTATTGGGACAGCGAAATCAAGCGTGCGCAAATCGACGGGCTGGAGGGCTACCCGGTCTATACCCGTAAGGTGTATACCGATGTCTCGTATCTGGCCTGCGCCCGCCGCTTGCTGGCGGTGCCGAATCTGATTTATCCGCAGTTTGCCACCCACAATGCCCACACGGTGAGCGCCATCTACCATCTGGCGGGCAATAATTACTATCCGGGGCAGTATGAGTTTCAGTGCCTGCACGGTATGGGGGAACCGCTGTATGACCAGGTGGTTGGCCCGCTCGCCGAAGGGAAACTCAATCGTCCATGCCGGATTTACGCACCGGTCGGCAGCCATGAAACCCTGCTGGCTTATCTGGTGCGTCGTTTGCTGGAAAACGGTGCGAATACGTCATTTGTTCACCGTATTGCTGACCCAACGGTAACGCCGGATGCGCTGGTGGCAGACCCGGTTGCCGACGTGGACGCACTGGCGGAGCGTGAAGGTCAGATAGGGCTGGCACATCCCCGTATCGTGTTGCCGCGTGCGCTGTATGGCCGGGCGCGGCGTAATGCCAGCGGGCTCGATTTATCTAACGAACACCGGCTGGCGTCACTGTCCAGCGCCTTACTCTCCAGTGTGTCGCAGCCGTGGCGCGCCGCCCCCGTATTGGGGCAAGCCGGTGATGACGGCGGTGAAACCGCCCCGGTCATCAACCCGGCGAATACCGGTGATGTGGTCGGTTATGTGCAGGAAGCCAGCCCCGCGCAAATTGCCGCTGCGCTGGCGCTGTCGGTCAGTGGCGCGGAGCTGTGGTTCGCCACGCCTGCCCACCAGCGCGCTGCCATTTTGTTGCGCGCAGCCGATGACATGGAAAACCAACAACAGCAGTTATTGGGCTTGCTGGTGCGCGAGGCCGGGAAAACCCTGGCGAACGCGATTGCCGAAGTGCGCGAAGCGGTGGATTTCTTACGTTACTACGCCGTACAGGTGAGCGAGCGGTTTAATAACCATGACTATCGCCCGTTAGGGCCGGTGGTGTGCATCAGCCCGTGGAATTTCCCGCTGGCTATCTTTACCGGCCAGATTGCCGCCGCGCTTGCCGCTGGCAATAGCGTGCTGGCCAAGCCCGCCGAGCAAACGCCGCTGATTGCCGCCCAGGCGGTGCGTATTCTGCATGAGGCTGGCGTGCCTGTGGATGCGCTGCAATTGCTGCCGGGCGAGGGGGCGCGCGTTGGCGCGGCGTTGGTGGCAGACGAACGGGTGCGCGGCGTGATGTTTACCGGTTCCGGCGCGGTGGCCGCGCAGTTGCAGCGTGCGCTGGCCGGGCGGCTTGACCCGCAGGGGCGCACGATACCGCTGATTGCCGAAACCGGCGGTATCAACGCCATGATTGTCGATTCTTCTGCGCTCACCGAGCAGGTGGTGGCAGATATCATGACGTCGGCGTTTGACAGCGCCGGTCAGCGTTGCTCGGCGCTGCGTTTGTTGTGTGTGCAACAGGAAGTGGCGCAAAAGACCCTCTCGATGCTGCAAGGCGCAATGGCGCAATACCGCATGGGCAACCCTGACCGCCTGACGACCGACATCGGGCCACTGATTGATGCAGAGGCCAAACAGCAGATAGCGCGCCATATTCAGGCGCTGCGTGCCCGTGGGCGCACGGTGTATCAGGCGGCCTCGCCCGATGCCGCAGATGAAGCACAATGGGCGCGCGGTCATTTCATTGCCCCGACGCTTATTGAGCTTGAAAGCGTTGAGGAACTGCGCCACGAGGTGTTTGGCCCGGTACTGCATGTGGTGCGTTATGCGCGCCGCGATCTCGATGCGTTGATTACACAGATTAATGCGGCAGGTTATGGCTTAACGATGGGGCTGCATACCCGTATTGATGAAACGATAGCGCAGGTCAGTGCGCAGGCGAAGGTCGGCAACCTGTATGTCAACCGTAACATGGTTGGCGCGGTGGTCGGGGTGCAACCCTTTGGTGGCGAAGGGCTTTCGGGCACCGGGCCGAAAGCCGGTGGGCCGCTGTATCTCTACCGGTTATTGTCGCACTGCCCGCCGTCAGCGCGGGTGCTGCATACTGACCACCATGGCGAGTCTGCACCGATAGCGTCGGGCGCTCGCCCGTCATGGCTGGCCGTACTCGATTCGCTGGAAAACTGGGCGCGTCAGGTGCATCGTGACGGTTTGGCCGCCTGCTGCCAGCGTTACGGCGAACTGACGCAAACCGGCCGAGGGTGGGTGCTGGCGGGGCCAACCGGTGAGCGCAATGCCTACACCTTGCACCCGCGTGAGCAGGTGCTGTGCGTGGCCGATAACGACGATGACGCGCTGGTGCAACTGGCCGCCGTGCTGGCGGCAGGCAGCCGGGCGCTGTGGCTCAATACGCCCGAGCGGCAGGCGCTCTATCGGCAACTGCCGGAGCCTGTACAGGCGCGACTGGCGTTCAGCCACGACGGTGTGGCGGATGACAGCCGCGTTGATGCGGTGCTGTTTCATGGCGATGCCGACAGGCTACGCCACCTGTGTGAGCAACTGGCGCAGCGTGACGGGCCGCTGGTCAGCGTGCAGGGGTTCTCACGCGGTGAAACGGACATTGTGCTGGAGCGGTTGCTGACAGAGCGCTCGCTGAGTATCAACACGGCGGCGGCGGGCGGCAATGCGAGCCTGATGACGATTGGCTAGCTAACATCGGCAAACCATCAGGCACGGGAAGGGAGCCCAGTGTTGACTGGGCAATGCCCGTTATCGCCCCTCTTCTGATTGAAGCGGGTGCCATCGCATGCTGAACAGCAGCATAAATACCACCGCGCTCAATGCCGCAATAAACCCAACGATGAGGAACGCGGCCGTATTCCCCATTATTCCGGCGATAAACAGCATCTGGGGGGCGAAAATCCGGCTGATGGAGAAACGAATGCTGGCGGCGGCGAAATAGCTACTGCGCTTATCTTCAGGGCTGATTGTCGCAATGTAGGTATCCTGCACGCTGACCACAAGCAACTCAGCCAGCGTGAGCACCAGTACGCCGCCCATAAACCCGCCAGGCCCGGTTGCGAAAGCAAAAATCACCATGCTTAGCCCGTACAGCATGCCTGATGCGCAGAAAGCAAACTTCAGGCTGTAGCGGTCAGAGAGGCTGGCAAAAGGTCGTGTCAGGGCAATAATGAGCGCGCCGTTGACGACCATGCAGAGCGTAAACAGCGAAACCGAGCTCACCGAATAGGTCAGCAGGGTGGCCGACAAATCCCTGAGCCGCTCTTCAATCGTCACCGGCAGCAAAAGTTCTAACTGCATAAATGCCTGTGCCGCCAGAATACTGCCCAGCAGGAAAAGGGATAGCCGATAGTCTTTGGATAGGCCATAAAATTGCTGAAAGGCATTGCGTTTTTTTTGCGGCGGAGGAACTACATCATCCGTCAGCACATGGTGAGCGGCCATGTTAACCAGCGTCGCGGCCAGCATTATCCCTGCGTGCCAGACACCCTGATTCGCCAGTAGGCCGCCAAGCAGCGGCCCGACAACAAACGCGACGTTAAAAATGACGTGCAGAGCAGAAAATACGCGTTTCCATTCACTGGCCGGGAATGCATCGCTGACTATCGCCTTGCTCACTGAAAAGTAGAGGGTAAATGACCAGGAAAGCAGGCTGAAGGCGCACAGGTAGAGCACGGGTGAGGCATACCAGAAGGAGAGGACAAACAGGAGTGCGGCCAACAGATACCCTGAAAAAATGGCATTGAGCACTTTTTTCTTGGCGTAATAGTCGGCAAGGCGAGCCACATACAGGCTGATGATGACACTCAGCACCGCAACCAATGACAGCAGCGTGCCCGTCAGCGCGCCGCCCCATTGTTGATTGAGGTGAATGGCGACGAACGGAAACCAGGAAAAGAAACTGACGTACATGATGGCGTCAGAGATATAGCGATAAATCCGTTTCACACGTACGACTCCATGTTAACAAAGGTGGCCAGATGACTCGCCACATCCTGCGTAGCCGGTGACTTGTAAATATCAAAATGCCCGGCATCAACGGTAACAACCTTCATTTTTTTCAGGTGATTATCCCAGCCGCTGGTGGAATCCGAGGGGTTTTTCGTCGCCCGGATGAACAGGCATTCCCCCTCGAATGTGCCCACAGGATCGTGAGAATGAACCGCTTCGTTGTTCGCCAGCCACATGCTAAGGCCGGATTCAATATCAGCCAGCGGTGTATCGGCGGTGATATGTCCGGTGCTGATGCCAATGGATTTGATGTAGGCAAAATCTATCGCGCCAGAGGAAGGATAGAGCTTATTGATATCCAGCAGATGGGGCTTTCCTTCAGTAAATTTCGTTGCATAACTGAGCGTAAAGTCATCCTGACGAAAGGGTTTGACGGCACAAATATGGCTGTCCAGCAGGATGAGTTTGCAGCGCTTGCCGTAATGCTGCGTCAGGAGGCGGCCTATCTCATAGGCCACATTGCCGCCAAAGCTATACCCGATAATCGTATAACGCTCTGCCGGGTCACGATCCAGCATGTCGAGGCAATAGCGTTGCGCCATCTCGTTAATATTGTTGATAAACTTACCTGTTGATGCATCAGGAACGCATTCGATGCCATAGGAGCCTATCTGACGGGGAAGCAGTTTTTCCGCGATATCTTGATAACACCACAGCGCACCGCCGGCAGGATGAATGAACCAAACATGCTGACCCGGCTGACCTTCTGTCAGTTTGGCCACGCCGGAAATACGGTGGTTGCCGCCGGGCTCGGCTATCTCTTTTAGCGATACGGCAATATTCAGCGCGTTGCGGCCTTCAAAGATAAGGTAGGACGGAAGATGCTTGCCATAACGCTTGCCAAGCGCATTTAAAATCCTGATGGCCAGAAGGGAGTGACCACCTGACAGGAAAAAATCATCCTGCGCGTTAACCTCTTCGCCAAGATACTGCCTGAACAGACTGAGCACCTCATGAAGATAGGCCGCATCGGCATCCGCAACGGTGACGGGGGCGGCCTCAGTGAGCGTGTCATCACTCGGTGCGTACTGGCGAACCACGTCATCGTTACCGGAGAGGTGCAGTTCAAGATTGCGCAGCCAGGCACTCATCATGGCATCAGCGGTAGCGGGCGTAAGGATATCGGAGCAGTATTCGAGTCGCAGGGTGGTTTTTTTCTCTGAACGCGTAATGACAAACGCGCTATCCGCTTTCGGAGACTCCGTGTGCTCATAGCGCCATTCCAGGCCGTCAGGCGCATTGCCACATTCGTTGTAGACAAAGGTATTCTGCCAAAGCGGCCGACTCCCTGTCCCTTTTGACCTCACTTTACGCCGTATCAGCGCGTTCACTGACACCGCTGAATGCTCAAGGCAGGCGGCAAAGGTTTTGCACGCCTGTTCCAGCAGGTGCTCGCTTTTATCACCGAACCTGAAAGGCACTGGCAGAACGTCAACAAAGTTGCCCAGGCTACCCGCCTCTTCTGCCGAACGGCCAAACACCGGTACCCCGAGGCAGAACGCCTCTTTTTTGATAAATTCGGACAGCGTCAGAGCCGTGGTGCTTAACAACAGGTTGAATGGTGTCACACCACGCTGACGGCTGAAACGGGTTATCGCTGAATGCGACTCTGGCGATAAGTCGACTGATAACGACTCGCCACGCGGGGTGAGGCGGGCACCGCAGCGAAACTCAGGCGCAATGCGCGACTCTTCGGCCACCATAGACAACGCGCGCTCCCACCATAACAGATCCGATGTTTCCGCTACGGCGGCGGAGGCTGCGCAGTGCTGGAGGAACGACAGGTCACTCTCCAGCGATAATTCCTGGCCTGACAGGATTGCGCCGAGTTCGCTAAAGAAAATGTCTGCGGAATAGCCGTCAAATATCACATGATGGAATATAAACAGGTATTCGTCTCTTTTGGCGAGCGAGATGACTTTCCAGAGCGGGTTATCAATCACGCTCATGCCTTGCTTTTTTACGCCTGATGCGTGAGTTGCATCGAGGATACCCGGCACACATTCAGCCGGTGAGGCAATGTGCTGGGCAAAGAGGCCTTGCGGGTTGGCCTTAATCCGCACCCTGAGTGCGGGATGGCGTTGAGACATCACCGCCAGCGCGCGCAGTATCTCATCCTGTGTGCGGTGTTTAATGGTGACGTGGTAGTGAAGATCCCAATTAAGCGGCTCGCTTTCATTAAGCGCTGAAAACAGAATTCCCTGTTGTGGCTCAGAAAGCGGTATGACCGCTGGCGTTTGCGCGACCTGTTTTTCCTGCCAGGCCGGTGGCGAGGCGCACACCATCTTATACAGCTTTTCAAGATTGCCGCTGTTCATGATGGCGGCGCTGGACAGGTTCACATGATAGCTGTCCAGCATCATTCTGGCTGCCCTGACGCAGTGCAGCGAATTCACTCCCTGACTGAGAAGGCTCTCCCCGATGTCCACCTCATCGCCGACCAGCGCACTCCAGCGCGCCTTAAATTCCTCAAGCCCGGCGGGGATTTGATGGCCCGCCGGGCGGATTTTATTCGTGCGGATGGCCGTTAACGCATTAACGTTGATCTTGCCGTTCGGCAGGGTGGGAAAGGCACTTAGCGTAATGAAGCGCGATGGGATCATCCAGGCAGGAAGGGTGCGGCTAAGGTGCTGACGCAACGCCTCATCATCTATTCCGGTTTGCGATTCAAGCCACATGAACAGTGAATCTTCATTGACCACGTCCAGGTGCGTCGCGTTGATCGCCTCCGAGAATGCATGAGCCGTTTTAGCGATTTCGTCTTTCTCAATGCGCAGGCCGCGAAGCTTAATCTGGTGATCGCGTCGGCCGATAAAATACAGCATGCCGTCATCCGCGCGACGCACGATATCCCCCGTCCGATAGCGGATGGGGACACCGGCGCTATCGACGATAAATTTTTCTGCTGTTGCCGAGGGATTATTGATATACCCGGATGCCACGTTAGGCCCGGAAATTATCAGTTCGCCCTGCGTGCCGTCGTGTTTACCTTCCGCTGTGACGACCTCATAACTGACGCCGGGCAACGTATTGCCTATCGGAAGCGCATCGCCCTGAATACGGTGGTGTGGCGAATAGCGATAAAAACAGCACTGGATCGTGGTTTCCGTTGGGCCGTAAAGGTTAACCAGTTCAGCCTGGGTCTGCGCAATAAGGGCGTCAGCCAATGCTTTTGTAATGGCCTCTCCGCCGCTGAACAGCAGGCGCAACCCTTTTAGACCGGGCGCTTGCCCGGTTTCGTTGATGAACCTGAGTACAGTCGGCACGAACTGGGCGACCGTCACATGATGGTGGTTAATGTTTTCCAGTATTTCAGCCGGGTCGGCTCCACTGATAACAAAACGGGCTCCGCTCATGAGCGGAGCAAAATATTCCCAGACGGAGGCGTCAAAACTGATGGATGACTTCTGAATAAAGACATCTTCATCAGACCATCTGAATTCATCATTCATCCAGTGCATATGAAACGCCAGGGCGCGTTGCGAAACCACCACGCCCTTCGGTTGACCGGTGCTTCCGCTGGTATAAATGACGTAAGCCGGTAACGCTGAGGCGTTGCGCGCACAGGCGCGTTGCAGCAATTCGCGGGCGCTTTCGCTTCGTGTTCCGTCAATCAGTTCAGACAGGATAACCGTATGTCCGCCAATCCGTGGCTGATGCTTGCTGTCTGTCAGCACTAACTGCGCACCGGCATTTTCGATGCAGTAAGCGATCCGTTCAGCAGGATAGGACACATCCAGCGGAATATAGGCGGCATCACACAGTTGCACTGCCAGCATGGCGGTAAACCAGTCCGCGTTTTTCTCCGCATACAGCGCCACAAAACAGCCGGGGGTGACCCCCAGCGCCTGAAGTTTGATGGCCAATTCCGCCGCGCCATGAACGAGTTCACCGAATGAAACCGTCGTGGCTTCATGCACAATTGCCGTACGTTCAGGCGTATTTAAGGCGACGTGACAAATGGTACTGATGGGTGTTTGCATATTATCCTGCTACGATATTTTTCTTACCCGGAACGAAGTATTTAGTATGTTTATTAAGGTCGCGGACGTTAACTGTTTTCATTAACCAGCGATTTTTTAGCGCGTCATGATTATTAATCTTACGAACTTCCTTATTATGAAGGCAATCATTGTTAGCTGCCCCCATAAATAATCCCGGTGAAATGAAAACAGGAATTTTCACATCATGAATGGCCTGTTGCAGTTTAGCAATGGCCGCTTTTGCTATTTCATTGATGCCTTGGGTTCTGTTTTCGAAATAGCGGATATCTGTTGGTGTCGCCCCTCCGAGCACCGGATGAATGTCAGCCTCACCCAGCTCGATATGGCTTTTATGCGTAGAAAGGTCGTCAAACGGTGTGTGAAAGAGTTTTTCTCTGAGTATGCTTTTTGTTTCACTGGAAAGCGTTGACAAGATATCAATATTACGAGAAAAACAGGTATAAATTTCATTTTCACTGCTATTGCGTAACCCGAGAATATTGACCCAATCGGGCCTGACGAAGTGGTTCGCCAGATCTTTATGGAAAAATATTTCGCTCAACGCTTTCTGGGACTGGCTGTTTTGAAGATCTTCTTTGGGATGAATATCCTGAAAAACATCACCGTCATTGACGTTCATATACCCAATCGGGCTCTGGTTTAGAAGTATGGCGCTTAACCCCAGCATTCCTTCTGCTATATACGTCTTCTTGAAATTACGTTTTTCTTCGACAGGATTCTTAAAGCCCAGCCAGGGTAATTCGGCATCTATTGGACAGTTGGCGAAAACAGTATAAGGAGATTCATATTCATCATCCTTCCTTTTATTTTCACAGTGAACCAGGAATCTTTCCGGCACTTCACCATTTCGCACAATAGTAGCCACTGCTGCCATGAATGCATCATATTGCTGATACGGATTAATGGTTATTTTATTAAGTAATTCGTATGTCTTAATCTTTTCAGTATCAGAAAATGCGAACTGAATAACTTCCGAATTGTTCATTGTCCTTTACCTTGATTGTTAAATGGCTTGATAATGTGTTTGTTATGATTATGTTTATAAAGAAACATAAACGTATCAAATCATATTAGCCAAAACAACCTTTCAGCAGAGAGGCAGGAGTGTGCTGACAGGTTGTTATTCCATGAAAATGATTATTAAGGTGATTTGTTGTTTATTGTTTTCAAATAAAGAATAAAAAACCGATAAAAGCGCAAGAATAAACTTATTTATCTGAGTTCACGGGTGGCCAGCAAGAGGGTGATATTAGCATTGTTAATGTTTGGTTTGCTTTTTTTGTAAAAGTCAAGCGTGGCACGTTACGTAATTGAGCGGTCGGCACTGTTTTATTTAGCATTGACTGAAAAGGCGGCAATGGCCGCCTTTTCCTTAATTGCGGTACAGCACTTTGATAATGTGATAGCCGAACTGGGTTTTCACCGGGCCGATGGGCTTGAGCAGTTCGCAGGAAAATACCGCTTTATCAAAATCCGGCACCATATCGCCTTTGCGGAATTCACCCAGGTCGCCGCCGTTACGTTTTGACGGGCAGGTGGAGTATTTTTTTGCTAACTGCTGAAAATCCGCGCCTTTTTCCAGTTTAGCGAGAATATCAGTGGCTTGTTGCTCGGTATCCACCAGAATGTGCAGTGCTGCTGCGGTATTTGCCATCGTTGCGCTCCTTTGAGCTAAGAGAAAGCGAAGGTTAGACGCCACAGCCTACCACCCACGGGAAATGAAAGGAAATGCGGGGCGTCTTCAGAAGCCACGCAATGACGCTCTCCCGCGCCCGAACTTTTGCTACACTCCGCTTCTGTTACAATCCCTTTCTGTTTGATAGTCGGGTAACTCACCATGCGCATGAACCCCAGCCAACAACACGCCGTTGAATTTGTGACCGGGCCCTGTCTGGTCTTAGCGGGGGCAGGGTCGGGAAAAACCCGTGTCATCACCCAAAAGATTGCCCACTTAATTCGTGCCTGTGGCTATCAGGCACGCCACATTGCTGCCGTTACCTTTACCAATAAAGCGGCGCGTGAGATGAAAGAGCGTGTGGCACAGACACTGGGGCGGCAGGAAACGCGTGGCCTGCTGATAGCCACTTTCCATACGCTCGGGCTTGAGATAATCAAGCGCGAATATGCCGCACTGGGCATGAAATCCAACTTTTCGCTGTTTGACGATCAAGACCAGCTGGCGCTGCTCAAAGAGCTGACCGAGCCGTGGTTACAGCAGGACAAAGACCAACTGCAACAGCTGATTTCGACGTTGTCGAACTGGAAAAACGACCTGATTGACCCGGCGCAGGCGGCGGCTGGCGCGCGCACTGAGCGCGACCAGCTGTTTGCGCACTGCTACCGTTTGTATAACGAACACCTGCGCGCCTGTAATGTGCTGGATTTTGACGATCTCATCCTGCTGCCGACGCTGCTGCTAAAACGCAATGAAGAGGTGCGCGAGCGTTGGCAAAACCGCCTGCGTTATCTGCTGGTGGATGAATATCAGGACACCAACACCAGCCAGTATGAACTGGTGAAACTGCTGGTTGGCAGCCGGGCGCGCTTTACCGTGGTCGGTGATGATGACCAGTCGATTTACTCCTGGCGCGGTGCCCGCCCGCAAAACCTGTCGCTGTTGCAGCAAGATTTCCCGCAGTTGCAGGTGGTGAAACTGGAGCAGAATTACCGCTCTTCCGGGCGCATCCTGAAAGCGGCCAACATCCTGATTGCCAACAACCCGCATGTGTTCGAAAAGCGGCTCTACTCTGAGCTCGGTTACGGTGAGGTGCTGAAAATCATCACCGCCAACAATGAAGATCACGAAGCCGAACGGGTGGTTGGCGAGCTTATCGCCCACCACTTCATTCAAAAAACCCAGTACGGCGATTACGCCATTTTGTATCGCGGCAACCATCAGTCCCGGTTATTTGAAAAGGTACTGATGCAAAACCGTATTCCCTATCGCATTTCTGGCGGTACGTCATTTTTCTCACGCCCGGAAATCAAAGATTTGCTGGCGTATCTGCGGGTGTTAACCAACCCGGATGATGACAGCGCTTTCTTGCGCATCGTCAACACGCCAAAACGGGAGATTGGCCCGGCCACGCTGCAAAAGCTCGGGGAGTGGGCGAGCCAGCGTAATCGCAGCCTGTTCAGCGCCAGCTTTGATGTCGGGCTGGCCCAGCGCCTGAGCGGGCGCGGGCTCGAATCATTGCAGCGTTTCACCGGCTGGATGGCGGATATCGCCCGGCTGTCAGAGCGTGAGCCGGTGAATGCCGCGCGTGATTTAATTCGCGGGCTGGATTACGAAAGCTGGTTATATGAAACCTCACCCAGCCCGAAAGCGGCAGAAATGCGCATGAAAAACGTCAACCTGCTGTTTACCTGGATGACGGAAATGCTCGAAGGCAGCGATCTTGACGAGCCGATGACGCTCACGCAGGTGGTGACGCGTTTCACCCTGCGCGACATGATGGAGCGTAACGAAGCGCAAGAAGATCGCGATCAGGTGCAACTGATGACGTTGCATGCCTCGAAAGGCCTGGAGTTCCCTTATGTCTATCTGGTGGGCATGGAAGAAGGATTGCTGCCACATCAAACCAGTATGGATGAAGATAATGTCGATGAAGAGCGGCGGCTGGCTTACGTCGGCATTACGCGGGCACAAAAAGAGCTGACGTTTACCCTGTGCCGTGAGCGACGCCAGTATGGCGAGCTGATTCGCCCGGAACCCAGCCGATTTCTGCTGGAATTGCCGCAGGATGATGTGATGTGGGAAACCGAGCGCAAGGTGGTGAGCGCGCAAGAGCGGATGCAAAAAGGGCAAAACCATTTGGCCAATTTACGCGCACAACTGGCGAAAGCCAGAGACAAGGAGTAACGCGCGTCAGCGGTGGGTGTGATATCTATTCATACCTCGCGGCGATCGCCATGATATACGATAAAAAGAAAACGCCGGGCAGGGTGCCCGGCGTTGGTATCGCATTTGCCAGATTTGCTCGCGCCTTACTGTGTCACCAGTTTGCCGTCTACCGAGACGTTTTTCACCGTACCAAATTTCCACGGTGAGGTGCCGCTAGTCAGGTTGCTGAACGTCAGGTTGTTAAACTGACTGTCGCTCAGGTCGCCGATAGAGGTGGGGGACACGCCGCTGAATTTGATGTTGTTGAAGATAAACTGGCTGTGCCAGATCCCTTTCGCGCTGTCGCCGACGATTTCAATCGCCGGGCTCTTGCCGGTGCTGTTCTGCACGGTGACGTTTTTCACTGTGAAATCATAGAAACGAGCAGGCACTTTGGCGGCGGTATAGTCAAGGGTGCCGTTGCTGTCGCTGTAACTTAACGTGACGATAACAGCCTGTTTAGCGAGGCTTTTCATCGCGGTATTACGGAAAACGATGCCGTGAGCACCGCCGCCGATGGCCGGGGCACTCTTGGCGCGTAAACCGATGTCGTTCTGGCTGACCACGTTGTTTTCTGCCAGGACGTCAACAATGCCAGCGCCGGTATGGCTGCCCAGCACGACGGCACCGTGGCCGTGGCGGAAGTAGTTGTTAAACAGCCACGCCGTTTGCGCAGGCTCCAGACTCTGAGCCTCCTGACCGACGCCTGCCGCGAAGTTGATGCTGTCATCACCGGTATCGAACACGCTGTTGAAGACCATCACGTTCTGGCTGTTGCCGAATTCGACGCCATCGCCATTGTTGGCATTATAGGTCTGGTGGGTCACACCGTTTTCCACAACGTTCTTGCTTTCCAGGAACATAATGCCGTGGTTCGCCGGGTTGCGAATGGTGACGTCAGCCACGTAAACATTTTGCACACCGCGCAGGGTAACCAGGCTCGAGCGGCGCTGGCTATAGGCATCTGCTTTGCTCATACCGGTCGCAACAGCGGCGGCGACCTGGTTTTTCGCCAGAATCCCGTCGGTGCTGACTTTGCTGTTATCACTCTTCACATACTGCGGCAGGCTATTGCCCAGCTCATCTTTCGCATCGGCCGCGCGTTTCCAGCCGTTACCGTCAATCACGCCTTTACCGACGATACGGATATTTTTAAAGGTGCCGACGGCAGAGCTGTTCTTGTCGATGGCGTTCAGCAATGAGGCCGGGCGCACCTGAGAGACGTAGCTATAAATTTTGTAAGCGTCAGGGTAATCGGCGGCGTTGTCAGAGCCCAGCAAGGTTGCGCCCTGCACCAGGTTCAGCGTCATATCACTTTTCAGCCACAGTGCGCCGGTTTTGAACACCCCGGCAGGCACATCGATACGGCAGCCGACCGGGCAGGCATCGATCGCTTTTTGAATCGCGCTGGTGTTGAGCGTGGTGCCATCACCCTTAGCGCCGTATTTGGTGATATCAATAACCGGTGGTACTGCGGTGGTGGTTGCCGTCACGGCATTGCTGTCAGCCGAGGTCGTGCCATCGGCATACACCGCCCGCACGGTAAAATGATAATCACTGCTGGCTTTCAGGCCGTCAATTTTGGCGTTTTGTACCACGATGCGGCGATGAAAACTGCTGGTGTCACTTTTATAAAAAGCACTGATATAGGGTTTGGCTGGCGAGTTCTTGTCATTGTTCTGGCTGGCAAGCCCGACCAACTGACCATTTTGGTAGATCTGATAATCGGTGATGTTGGAGGTATCCTCCGGCGCATCCCAGGCCAGCACCACGCTGTGGTCATCGCTGGATAAGGTGGGCACCTGCAATTTCTGCGGCGCTTGTGCGCTGGTTGCCGCCGCCAGTGCCGAGGTGCTGATCAGGCATACCGATACCATCGACGCGAGTACCGTGCGCCGTGAGAATATGATGTTTTTCATCCTTGTTCCTTTATTTCTTAATCAGATAGTCTCTTGAATCCGGTCATGCGTTTAACCGGGTGATAGCACAGGTTTCAGTTCGGACAACGCGCTGCATGCACACAGAAACAGTGTTTTATAAAAATACATCCCGTATTTCTTTTTTCCCGTAAGGGGAGTCACAGTTCAGGCAGGCTAATAAAAGAAAGGGGTAACGAATTGTTACCCCAGATGACATGAGATGGCGGGTGTTTCAGATGGCGTGTTCTTCAATGATGAGCGACCAGTGGACATAACTTTGCCACAGGCTTTCTTGCGACAGGGTTTCCGCTCGCAACGGGTGCTTATCCAGCCAGCCCGAGGGTAAAATCACCCGCAGGGTTTCGCCTTCTACTCGCAGGCGCACAGCGGGTAGCGTATCGTCACGGCGTCGGCTGGCAAAAATAATCGCCAGACGCAGCAGGCGGCACAGCCGTTGTGCCAGATTGACGGGTAGCGCGTTTTGCTGGGTTAGCGGGATAGGGTCGATGGTGTTGCTCTGATTTTGCAGTAGCGTTGCCAGCAGTTTTTTCTGTGCCGGAGTGAAGCCAGGTAAATCGCTATGACGAATAAGGTAAGCGGCATGCTGTGGAGCCTGACGAAAATCGACGCCCAGACCGATTTCATGCACCAGGCAGGCACTGGCTAATAGCTCCCGACATCGGTTGTCGAGCTGCCAGTCACGGGCTACCTGTTGCAGGAAGTTATCGGCCAGCGCTTTCACTCTCTGTGCCTGGTCGCTATCTAACAGGTAACGTCGTTGCAGGTTGTGTAATGTGCGGTGGCGAATGTCTTGCTCTATCGGCAACTGGAGCATGCTGTAGACCAGCCCTTCACGCAGCGCCCCGCCGGCCAGCGTCATGGAGTCGATATCCAGTTCCTGAAAAATGGCCAGCAGAATGGATAAACCGCTTGGGAATACCAGCGCCCGTTCCAGCGTCAGCCCTTCAATTTCCAGCTCTTCCAGTTTGCTGCATTGAATCGCCCGTTGCCGGAGCTGGCGTAATTTACCGAGGGTGATGTATTCATCCATCCCCTGCGCCACCATGATCTCCTGCAAGGCTTGCACGGTGCCGGACGCGCCGACACAAATTTGCCAGCCTTGCTGGCGCAATACTGCGGTTATCGGGCGCAGCATTTCACGGGCGGCCTGCTCGGCGCGGTCAAAGTGTGCCTGAGTGAGGTTGCGGTCGGCAAAGTAACGCTCAAGCCAGGTGACACAGCCCATTGGCAGGCTAAATAACTGCGTGTGGTTAGACCCGCAGCCGGTGGCAAGCTCGGTACTGCCGCCGCCGATATCGACGACCAGCCGTTGTTCCGGGCCACCGGTGGTATGCGCAACACCCTGATAAATTAACCGGGCTTCTTCTTCACCGCTGATAACCTGAATCGGCAGGCCAAGAATCTGGCTGGCGCGTGCCAAAAACTCATCGGCATTAATCGCAAGCCTCAGCGTCGCGGTGGCGACAACGCGCACTTGTTGCGGCGGAATGTCTTGCAGTCGTTCAGAAAACAGCGCCAGACACTGCCAGCCGCGTTGCATCGCTTCTGACGAGAGCCGGTTGTTGCCATCCAGTCCGGCGGCCAGCCGGACTTTGCGCTTGATGCGTGCCAGCGTTTGTACGCTACCGGCCACTTCACGCACCACCAGCATATGAAAGCTGTTAGACCCTAAATCAATCGCGGCATAGAGAGAAGAAGCGCTTGGCATATCGGCCACTCAACCCGGTCGTTTACGATTATGATTACTGCGAGGCGCACCGCTGCGGCGCGGTGCACCGGGGCGACGAGGGCCACCGGCAGAGCGCGGGCGGCTCAGGCGCTTCGGCTGCGGTAACTCGGCCAGCAGGGCATCGCTGTTGTACTTGCTCACCGGAATGCGGTGGCCAATATAGGTTTCGATAGCTGGCAGATTCAGCGCGTATTCTTCACAGGCCAGGCTGATGGAAAACCCGCTGGCTCCGGCGCGTCCGGTACGGCCGATACGGTGCACGTAATCTTCACAGTCATCCGGTAAGTCGTAATTGAAGACATGGGTGACAGCAGGAATGTGCAAGCCGCGTGCGGCAACGTCAGTTGCGACCAGAATATCCAGATTGCCTTGTGTAAAGTCGTCCAGAATACGCAGGCGTTTTTTCTGCGCGACATCGCCGGTCAGCAGCCCGACACGATGGCCGTCTGCCGCCAGGTGGCCCCAGATATCCTCACAGCGATGTTTGGTGTTGGCAAACACGATGCAGCGATCCGGCCACTCTTCTTCGATAAGCGTCTGCAACAGGCGCATCTTTTCTTCGTTAGACGGATAAAACAGCTCTTCTTTGATCCGGTGGCCCGTTTTTTGTTCCGGTTCCACTTCGACATACTCGGCGTTGTTCATCTGCTCGAAGGCCAGTTCGCGCACACGATACGACAACGTGGCGGAAAACAGCATGTTCAGGCGCTGATTGGCCGCGGGCATCCGACGAAATAGCCAGCGAATATCTTTAATGAAACCCAGATCGTACATGCGATCAGCTTCATCGAGTACCACGACCTGAATCGCCCCCAGATGGATGTGATTCTGTTTGGCATAATCGATTAAACGACCGGTTGTGCCAATCAGAATATCGACACCGTCTTCCAGCACTTTTAGCTGTTTATCGTAGCCGTCGCCGCCGTAAGCCAGCCCGAGCCGTAACCCGGTTATTTTCGCCAACGCTTCGGCATCAGAGTGGATCTGCACGGCCAGCTCACGCGTCGGTGCCATAATCAGGGCACGGGGTTGATTGGTCTGGTGGTCAGCAGGTGCAGGGTGGGTCAGCAGATGATGAAAAGTAGACGCCAGAAATGCCAGCGTCTTGCCCGTTCCTGTTTGCGCCTGACCTGCCACGTCACGACCAGACAGCGTCAGCGGCAAAGCCAGCGCTTGAATGGGCGTACAGTTATGAAAGCCTTTATTTTCAAGAGCTTCAATAACCTGCGGATGCAGTGCGAAGTCGGAAAACTTCTGTTCGGTTAAGTGTGTTTTGCTCATAGCGTGGTAGAATATCAGTTAACTATTGCTTTACGAAAGCGTATCCAGTGAAATAAAGTCAACCTATAGTTGGTTAATGCTACACCAACTGGATAGCGATAATCCTGCGGAGTAAAACATGAGCGATAAAATTATTCATCTGACAGACGACAGTTTCGAGACCGACGTATTGCAGTCTGCACACGTCACACTGGTTGATTTCTGGGCTGACTGGTGTGGTCCCTGTAAAATGATTGCTCCGATTCTCGACGAAATCGCCGATGAGTACGAAGGCAAGCTGAAGATTGCCAAGCTCAACATTGATGAAAACCCGGCGACGGCACCGAAATATGGCATCCGTGGCATTCCTACTCTGCTGCTGTTCAAGAATGGCGAAGTGGCAGCAACGAAAGTGGGTGCGCTGTCGAAAGGCCAGTTAAAAGAGTTTCTGAACGCCAATCTGTAATTCGTCACGCAAATCAGCTCCCGGGCGACAGCGGACGATGAGATTTTCTCATTCTGACCGCTGGACGCCCAACGGGAAGCATGCTAGATTCGTCGATACTGCATACCGTACTTACCTATAGTTTGAGTCCCTCTGGGCTTGAGCCTGAAGTTAGAATCTAAAGCTTTATTCTGTACCAAGATCAAAAAATCATCACTTTACATAAAGTTATTATTTTGATCCGGTAATCTGACAGTTTTACATTAATTGGTTTTAAGGTGTCTTCGATCTCTTGCCGTGTTTATACAGCGTCAGTGCTTTTAGCCTGCGTGACACGGGTGTCTGGTGGTTGAAGGCTGTTAAGCGGCATGGGTTTCCTGCCATACCATTCACGTTAATAGTTCGAGATTTACCCCGAGTTTAAGAACCCACCATTATGAATCTTACCGAATTAAAGAATACGCCAGTATCTGAATTGATTACTCTTGGCGAAAATATGGGGCTGGAGAATCTGGCTCGCATGCGTAAACAGGATATTATTTTCGCTATCCTTAAGCAGCACGCGAAAAGTGGTGAAGATATCTTTGGCGATGGCGTACTGGAAATATTGCAGGATGGTTTTGGATTCCTCCGCTCCGCAGACAGTTCCTACCTCGCCGGCCCTGATGACATCTACGTTTCCCCAAGCCAAATCCGACGCTTTAACCTCCGCACTGGTGATACCATTTCCGGTAAGATCCGCCCGCCAAAAGAGGGTGAACGTTATTTTGCGCTGTTGAAAGTTAACGAAGTTAACTATGACAAACCGGAAAATGCCCGCAGCAAGATTCTGTTTGAAAACCTGACGCCGCTGCATGCCAATTCACGTTTGCGCATGGAACGGGGTAACGGTTCAACCGAAGACTTGACGGCTCGTGTGCTGGATTTGGCTTCACCGATTGGCCGTGGCCAGCGTGGTCTGATTGTGGCACCGCCGAAAGCCGGTAAAACCATGTTGCTGCAAAATATCGCCCAGAGCATTGCCTATAATCACCCCGATTGCGTGCTGATGGTGCTGCTGATTGACGAACGTCCGGAAGAAGTGACGGAAATGCAGCGTCTGGTGAAAGGCGAAGTCGTCGCATCAACCTTTGACGAGCCAGCCTCTCGCCATGTGCAGGTGGCTGAAATGGTGATTGAGAAGGCCAAACGCCTGGTTGAGCACAAGAAAGACGTTATCATTCTGCTCGACTCCATTACCCGTCTGGCGCGTGCCTACAACACCGTGGTGCCGGCTTCCGGCAAGGTGCTGACCGGTGGTGTGGATGCTAACGCCCTGCATCGTCCGAAGCGTTTCTTCGGTGCGGCGCGTAACGTTGAGGAAGGCGGTAGCCTGACTATCATCGCCACGGCGCTTATCGACACCGGTTCGAAGATGGACGAAGTGATTTACGAAGAGTTCAAAGGCACCGGTAACATGGAATTGCACCTGTCTCGCAAGATTGCCGAGAAGCGTGTGTTCCCGGCGATTGATTACAACCGCTCCGGTACGCGTAAAGAAGAGCTGCTCACTACGTCTGAAGAACTACAGAAGATGTGGATCTTGCGCAAAATCATTCATCCGATGGGTGAGATTGATGCGATGGAGTTCCTTATCAACAAACTGGCGATGACCAAAACCAATGATGAGTTCTTCGATATGATGAAGCGCTCATAACGTTTTGACTGTGAATGCAGGGTCGTTACCTGCATTTACGCCGCAAAATAATGACGCCACGGCAACGTGGCGTTTTTTTTGCCTTCAATTCAGGCCGTGCAGCGTATGACTTGCCTGATGACCGTCAGATTATCGCTATGTACCGCAACAGACGTTTCTGAAAACGCGGCCTTTGCCCCCAAGGCTCGAATGATTCCCGGTAGTATGGGTCGTGCGATATTGTGAAGTATGACGGGTGTATCATGATAAATGTTCCATTGTTCGCCATGCTGCTGTTTGTCGTATTACTGTGTGCCTTCTGTGCATTGTTACTGGCGCGCGGAGTGGCAAGGAAAGTGGGGCTGGTTGACCGACCCAATCACCGCAAACATCATCATGGCGTGATTCCGTTGGTGGGGGGCTGTCGGTTTTTAGCGGTATCAGCTCGCTGTTTGCTCTTCTCCGTTCCCCTGCCGGGCTTTTTTGCGTACTTATCTGGAATGAGCATACTGATGCTGGTCGGTATGCTGGATGATCGTTTTGAAGTGAGTGTGGCATGGCGTGTTGCCGCTCAGGCTGTTGCTGCCATGATAATGATGATACCTGGCGGCCTGACGTTACAGCATCTGGGGTATATCCTCGGGCCGGACTGGGATATCGAATTGGGGTGGCTGAATTATCCGATAACGGTGTGCGTCGTTTGGGCGGCGATTAATGCGTTTAACATGATTGACGGTATTGATGGCCTGTTGGGCGGGCTTTCCTGTGTCTCGTTCATGGCGCTGGGTGTTTTGTTTTATCATCACGGTGATAGCGCCTTGGTGCTCTGGAGTATGGCGATGATCGCCGCGTTGTTGCCTTACTGCGGGCTGAATCTCGGCATATTTGGACGGCGTTATAAAGTTTTCATGGGTGATGCCGGCAGCACGATGGTGGGGTTTAGTGTAATTTGGCTGCTGTTACAAGGCTCTCAGGGAGAAAACGCATCGTTGCGGCCTGTTACTGCGCTGTGGGTCATGGCGATTCCGTTGATGGATCTGGTGGCCATTATTTACCGCCGCTTGCGCCGGGGCCACAGTCTGTTTTTGGCCGACCGTCAGCACATCCACCATTTATTGATGCGGGCCGGGTGGTCTTCCCGTCAGGCATGCGGGCTGATTACGCTGTGCGCCGCGTTACTGGCGGCGGCAGGGATTAGCGCAGAGCTGCTGGCGATACCGGAATACCTGATGCTGGCCGCTTTCCTGCTGGTGTTTGGTTGTTATGGCTATGGCATCAAAGGCTCGTGGCGGTTAGCGCGTATCAGGCGGCGTATGCAGCGTCATGCAAGCAGGCAGCCGTTAGCGTGAGCCGTGTTAATGCGGCGTATAGCGAATTGCCGCACGTTCGTCACTGACGATATCCGTTGTCTGAAACCCGTGATACCCTGCGCCAGAATATTGATCATGCACCGGTATTAGCCTGTGAAAGTGTTGACAGTTTTTGGCACCCGCCCTGAGGCGATCAAAATGGCTCCGGTTATCCGGGCAATGGCTGAGGATAACTTCTTTGAACCGCGCGTGTGCGTAACGGCGCAGCATCGGGAGATGCTCGATCAGGTGCTGCGCCTGTTTGCCATTGTGCCGGATTACGATCTTGATATCATGCAACCCGATCAGAACCTGGCTCAGACGTCTGCGCGGATCCTGGCCGATCTGACGCCAGTGCTGACGCAGTGCCAACCGGACATGTTGCTGGTGCATGGCGATACCAGCACCACCTTGATGGCGAGCCTGGCGGCGTTTTATCAGCGCATTCCGGTCGCGCATATCGAAGCGGGGTTGCGCACCGGCTCTCTTGATTCCCCCTGGCCTGAAGAGGCCAATCGCCGTTTAACCAGCCAGCTCGCGGCTTACCATTTCGCGCCGACCCTGTCTGCCAGACAACACCTGTTGCAGGAAAATATTCCGGCATCACACATTTGGGTGACGGGTAACTCGGTGATTGATGCGTTGTTTTGGGTACGAGAGCGCATCGCCCATGATGCGCGCTTACAGCAGCAATTGAGCGAGCAGTACGCTTTTCTTGATAAGCGCCGTAAAACCGTACTCGTGACCAGCCATCGGCGAGAGAGCTTCGGCCGTGGCATCGGGCAGATTTGTCAGGCGCTGGCGACGCTGGCGCATCGCTACCCTGAGATACAAATTGTTTATCCGGTGCACCGCAATCCGCATGTTCTTGAGCCGGTGCGGCATATTCTCAGCGATATCGAGAATGTGTTTCTGATTGAACCGCAAGACTACCTGCCTTTTGTCTACCTGATGAGCCGTGCCTGGCTGATATTAACCGATTCAGGCGGTATTCAGGAGGAGGCTCCAGCTCTTGGCACGCCAGTGCTGGTGATGCGTGATAGCACTGAGCGCACAGAGGCGCAGGCGGCGGGCGCGTTAACGCTGGTCGGAACGTGCAGTGAGTCAATCGTCTATCATGTGTCCGCACTGCTGGGGGATGACGAGGCTTATCATGCGATGTGTCAGGCACACTCTCCCTATGGCGACGGGAAGGCCAGCCAACGTATTCTGTCGGTATTGAAAAAACACCGGGTAATGGCATGAGTATTGAGCGTATCTGCGTTATAGGGCTGGGGTATGTCGGCCTGCCGACGGCGGTTTTACTGGCAGGCGCAAGACGCCGGGTTTTTGGTGTAGATGTGAACCCGCGAGTGGTAGAGCAGGTCAACCGAGGCCATACTCATCTTGACGAGCCGGGGCTGGCGCAGGCGTTGGCGCAGGCGTGTGCGCAAGGTTATTTGCAGGCAGGCGAAAAGCCGACAGCCGCCGAGGCGTTTATTGTCGCGGTGCCAACCCCTGTTACGGCCGCGCACCAGCCTGACCTGGCGCAGGTGCAGGCGGCGGTATTATCGCTGGCACCGGTGCTAAAGCGCGGTGATGTGGTGATACTGGAATCGACTTCGCCGGTTGGCACCACCGAGAGTATGGCCGAGTGGCTGGCGCAGGCCCGCCCTGATTTGCGTTTCCCCCATCAGGCCGGTGAACCGGCGGATGTGCATCTGGCTTATTGCCCGGAGCGCGTACTGCCGGGGCGTATTATGAGCGAGCTGGTGAGCAATGACCGCGTGATTGGCGGCATGACGGCCGCTTGCTCGGCACGAGCCGGTGAATTGTATCGTCTCTTTATTGACGGCGAGTGTGTGATAACCGATGTGCGCACCGCCGAAATGTGCAAGCTGGTGGAAAATAGCTTTCGTGATGTCAACATCGCGTTTGCCAATGAGCTTTCGATGCTTTGTGCACAGCAACAGATCGATGTGTGGGAATTGATTCGCCTGGCTAACCGGCATCCGCGCGTGAATATTTTACAGCCGGGGCCGGGGGTCGGCGGGCACTGTGTGGCGGTGGACCCGTGGTTTCTGATAGCCCGTCACCCCGAGCAAACGCAGTTGATTCGCTGTGCCCGGACGGTTAATGACACCAAACCGCACTGGGTTGTGGAACAGGTAAAAATTGCGGTGGCGGATGCGTTGGCATGCAGGCAGCAGCCTGCCACTGAATTATGCATCGCCTGTTTGGGGCTGGCATTTAAAGCGGATGTGGCGGACTTGCGGGAAAGCCCGGCACTGGCCATCACACAGCAGATTGCCGCATGGCATGCAGGTAGCACCTGGGTGGTGGAGCCGAATCTGGCGCAATTACCGCCTGTGTTACAGGGCCATGCCGTCTTGGTGGATAGCACCCAGGCGCTGGCGGCGGCCGATATTCTGGTGGTGCTGGTTGATCATCGCCCATTCCGGGCGATCAAGCCTGAACAGGTGCGGCAGCGTTGGGTGGTGGATACCAAAGGGATCTGGCGCTAAACACCGGTCATAGTCTGACCTTAACCGGAGTTGACCTATGGTGATACATGCTGAAATTGATCCGCTGGTCTGGGAAAGTGAGTTTTTCCAGTGTGTCAGCGGTCGCCTGAAGTTTTCTGCCGATGCGCCTGCGCTGACGCCGCAGAGCCTGGATGCGTATCAACTGTGCCAGGCAAAGCTGGCTGCCGCAGAGTGGGTGACGGCAGATGCACTTGCTGAGCTGGGGTTTCGGCTGGCAGAAGGCGAGGTCGATTTCAGCATGCCGGTGGTGCCAGCGGCGCGTGCCGTGTTTGCGGTTGGCGTTCGACAGGCTGATGCTGAAGATATCCCGGCGCTGCGTAAGGCGGCATCGCGCAGCTTTGTATTAAGCCGTTTCCGTGTGCCGTGGTATCGGGCGGATGACTGCGGGCGCTTTTACGCCCGCTGGGTGGAAAAAGCCGTAGACGGTACATTTGATGATGCCTGTCTGGTGATTGAAGCGCCGGGCGATCGCCACGGGTTACAGGGGTTTGTCACACTACGTCAAACCTCACCGCAGGCGGCGCGTATCGGTGTGCTGTCGGCCTGGCCGGGGATGACCGGGCAAGGCATTGGTCAGCGCCTGATGCAGATGGCGCGAGTCTGGTGCCAGCAACGCGGCATTCGCCGTCTTGCGGTGGCGACGCAAACCAGTAATCTGGCGGCGATACGGCTCTATTTACGCAGTGGTGCCCGTGTGGAAAGCACGGCCTATTGGTTTTACCGCCAGCCCATATCTCAATAACGTATTGATTGATAACAACGTGAACCCGCGGCAGGTGACGACATGATCCCATTTAATGCGCCACCGGTGGTGGGAACGGAACTTGAGTACATGCGCGCCGCGATGCAAAGCGGCAAACTCAGCGGCGACGGTGAGTTTACCCGGCGTTGTCAGCACTGGCTGGAGCAGTATGCGGGCGCAGGCCGGGCGTTGTTGACGCCATCATGCACCGCCGCGCTGGAAATGGCGGCGTTGCTGCTCAATATCCAGCCGGGTGATGAAGTGATCATGCCGAGCTACACCTTCGTGTCCACCGCCAATGCCTTTGTGCTGCGCGGGGCGACCATCGTCTTTGTCGATATCCGACCCGATACACTCAATATTAATGACGCGCTGATTGAAGCGGCCATCACCGCCCGGACGCGAGCGATCGTGGTGGTGCATTACGCCGGGGTCAGCGCGCAGATGGACAGCATCTTGTCGCTGGCGCAGCGCTACGGGTTATGGGTGGTCGAAGATGCGGCTCAGGGGCTGACGTCCCGCTATCAGGGCAGAGCGCTTGGGGCGATAGGCCATATCGGCTGCTTTAGCTTTCACGAAACCAAGAACTACACCGCTGGCGGCGAAGGCGGTGCCATCATGATTAATGACCCGTCGCTGGTCGAGCGTGCAGAAATTGTGCGTGAGAAAGGCACCAACCGCAGCCAGTTTTTTCGTGGTCAGGTGGATAAATACACCTGGCGAGATCTTGGCTCCAGCTATCTGATGGCGGAAGTGCAGGCGGCATACCTGTGGGGCCAACTGGAGGCGTCAGCCGTTATCCAGACGCGGCGTCAGGCAGTGTGGCAGCGTTATTGGCAGGCGCTGTCGCCGCTGGCGCAGGCCGGTCGCGTTATCCTGCCGGTGGTGCCGCCAGCGTGTCAGCACAATGCTCATCTGTTCTACCTGCGCCTGCGTGATGAGCGCGAACGCACGGCCTTCATCCGGCAGATGCAGGCTGCCGGGATCCTGGCGGTATTCCATTATGTGCCGTTACACCAAAGCCCGGCAGGCCAGCGTTATGGGCGCTTTGTCGGAGAAGACCGTTACACCAGTCTTGAAAGCGCGCGGCTGGTGCGCCTGCCGCTGTTTTATAACCTGTCTGATGCCAGTCAGCAGGCAGTGATTGACGCGGTGTTAGGGTTTTTCGCCTGATGTCGCTGGCACGAGCGTCACTCTGGACGGCGGCGTCCACGCTGGTCAAACTTGGCACCGGGCTGGTGGTGATAAAACTGCTCGCGCTGCTGTTTGGCCCGCAGGGCGTCGGGCTTGCGGGGAATTACCGTCAGTTGATTACCGTGCTGGGTGTGATGGCCGGAGCCGGTATTGCCAACGGGGTGACGCGGCTTGTGGCGAGTGCGGCGGCGGCTCATCATCCACCGCAAGGGTTAGGTACTGCGGTGACGCTGGCAATCGGGTTTTCGCTGTTACTGGCGGCCGGGCTAGGGTGGCAGGCCGCGCGGATATCGCGCCTGCTGTTTGGTGATGAGGATTACGTTTCGGTGATACGGGTGCTGGCCGGGTTGCAACCGGGCATCGCCGCCGCCAGTGTGCTGCTGGCGGCGCTGAAAGGGTTTCAGGATGCACCGGGTAGCGCACGGGTAGTCGTGGCAGCCAGCCTGGCAGGCGTGCTGGCGTATGGCATTTGCCTTGGCGTGTGGGGCTATCAGGGGGCGTTGATAGGGCTGGCGCTGATGCCTGCGCTGGGGGTGGTGCCTGCCTTTTTCATCCTGAAACGGCACATACCAATGAGTTTGCAAGCACTGACGCCATTGTGGTCGTGGCCGCATGTGCGACAGCTCTCCCGTTTTAGTCTGATGACGCTCATCACCGTGCTGACGCTGCCTGCTGCCTACCTGTTGATGCGTAATCAACTGGCCGCACTCGATGGCTGGCACGCCGTCGGGATGTGGCAGGGCGCGAGCCTACTCTCAGATGCCTGGCTGTCGCTGATAACCGCATCCTTTAGCGTTTATCTGCTGCCTGCTTTGTCGGGGCATCAACACAAGTCGGCGATTTGTCGTGAAGTGCTTCAGGCGCTGCGCTTTGTCATGATACTGGCAGCTGGGATGGCAGCCGTTATCTGGCTGTTGCGCGACGCGGTGATAAGGCTGCTGTTTTCTGCTGACTTCCTGCCGATGCGTGACCTGCTTGCCTTCCAGTTAGCAGGCGATGTGTTGAAAGTGAGTGCTTACGTTTTTGGTTATCTGGTGCTGGCGAAAGCCTCGCTGCGCTATTATTGGCTGGCGGAAATCAGCCAGTTTTTGTTATTGACCGGCTTTGCCCGATGGCTGATCCCCAAACAGGGGGCACTGGGGGCATCGCAGGCGTATTTATTGAGTTATCTGGTTTACTTCCTGCTGTGCAGCGCTATTTTTTGGCGCTATTGCCGACAACGCTGATCGAGCGGCAATCGCGGTGAGTGCATGGGGTAACACAGATAGAACAGGTGAAGAGAACGTGCTGGTAACAATGCTCAACGGGCGGTTATGGCCACGCTAATCCATGTGCTGGGGGCGGATATTCCCCATCATAATCAAACGCTGCTGCGCTTTTTTAACGATACTCTCAGCCCGGTGCTGCCCGCCCATCAGGTGCGGCGGTTTATGGTGGTGTCGGCAACGGTGCTTACCGGGCCTGCGTTGCAATCGCTTGAAATAGAAAGGTTCTCTGGCCCGCTGTTGCTGGCGCGGGCGGTGGTGTCGCTGGCGCGGCGTGATCGTGAGGCACGTTTCTTCTTCCACGGGCAATTCAACCCCTGGCTGTGGCTGGCGCTGTCGGCGGGGTTGCTGGCACGCGAGCGCGTTAACTGGCATATCTGGGGCGCGGATCTGTATGAAGAGGCGCACGGCTGGCACTATCAGTGGTTTTATCGCCTGCGACGCTATGCCCAGCGCCGCGTAGGGCGGGTATTTGCCACACAAGGCGACATGGCGGTATTTCATCAGCGTCACCCGAAGGTGCCCGCTTCGCTGCTCTATTTCCCGACGCGCCTGAGCCCGCTCGCGCCTGTGCGCCCGGTTCCGGCGGATACGCCGCTGACCATTCTGGTGGGGAATTCCGGCGATCGCAGCAACCGTCATCTGGAGGCACTGGCGGCTATCCACCGTCAGTTTGGCCGGGCGGTGCGGCTTATCGTGCCGATGGGCTATCCGGCGGGCAATGAGGCGTATATTAATCAGGTGGCGGCCTGCGGACAGGCACTGTTTGGCGATGAGATTGAAGTGCTGCGCGATGCGCTTGCGTTTGAGGACTATCTGACGCTGTTGCACCGCTGTCATCTCGGCTATTTTTTGTTCCACCGTCAGCAAGGTATTGGCACCTTATGCCAGCTGATTCAGTTGGCTATCCCGTTTGTTATCAGCCGTCATAACCCGTTCTGGCAGGATCTGACGCAGCAACAACTGCCGGTATTATTCAGCGATGCGCCATTAGATGAGGCCACGCTCGCACGGGCGCGGGCGCGTCTGGCGCGTATCGACACCCGGCGCATTGCCTTTTTTGCCCCGCAGTACCAGCAAGGATGGCATCAGGCGTTAGCCCTGGCGGCAGGAGATTCGCGTGACTAAAGCCGATTTTCTCGGCCTTTTGCTGGTGTGGCTTGCCAGCAGTGGCATGGTGGCGTGGCGAATCTGGCGTGAATACTGCCGATGCCGCTTCACCTTTAATATGGTGTTTTCACTGCTCTATTGGCTGACCTTTTTTTTCGGCTTCCCGCTCACCGGGGTGCTGGTGTTCCGTTTTGGTATCACCACCGCCGACCCAGTCAACCTGCTGCTGGCGCTACTCTCTGCGGCAGGGTTTTATGGGCTCTACGACGTTTGTTATCACGCCCGATTATGGCCTGCACGCGCGCCTGTGCCGCGTGCGTTAGCGCATGTCAATCGCCATGAATTGCACCTGAGCGCCGCGCTGCTGGCGCTGGTGGCGTTTGGCACAGCGGCGGTCTTTTTCGCACACAATGGGCTGCTGCTGTTTAAACTCAGCGCCTATAACCAGATTTTCTCGCGTGATATCGCAGGCGTTGCCCTAAAACGCTTCTTCTATTTCTTTATTCCGGCGATGTTGATGGTGTATTTCCAGCGCCAGACCCGGCGCGCCTGGCTGCTGTTTCTGCTGGTGTGCGCGGCGTTTGGCGGTTTTACCTACCTGTTGGTGGGCGGCACGCGCGCCAATATCCTGATAGCCGTGGCGCTGTTTTTATTGATTGGCCTGCAACAGCGCTGGCTGCGCTGGTGGATGCTGGCGTTGGCGGGCGCGCTGGCGGTGCTGGCGATGTTCGGGCTGGCGTTGCTGCGTTATCGACTCGCTGTGCAGGGCGATGAAGCTTTCTATACGTTTTTGTATTTAACGCGCGACACCTTCTCACCGTGGCAGAATCTGGCGACGTTATGGCAGCACCAGCCGCAAACGCAATTACAGGGGCTCGCGCCAATCGTGCGTGATTTCTATGTGTTTATTCCCACCTGGCTATGGCCGGAGCGCCCGGCGCAGGTGCTGAACACCGCCAACTATTTCACCTGGGAGGTACTCGGTTATCATGCCGGGCTGGCGATGTCGCCGACAGTGCTGGGCTCGCTTCTGGTGATGGGCGGGCCATGGCTGCTGGCGCCGGGGGCGTTGGTGGTGGCGATGATGATTAAAGGGTTTGACGCGCTTTATCGATGCGCGCAGCACAGCGCAAACCGCGCGTTATCGGCACTGTTGCAGTCGTTTTGTTTCGGCGCGTTATTTAACCTGGTGGTGCTGGTGCGTGAGGGGCTGGACGCTTTCTTCTCACGCATGGTGTTTTTCTGCCTGATATTTAGTGCCTGTGTGCTGCTGGCTAAAGGTATTTACGCGTTGCTATTGCGTATGGGTATGGTGACGTCAGGAGAGGGTCATGAGTGATAAACCGCTGCAATGTGACGTGCGCGGTATTCCGCTGCAAGGGTTTCGGGACATGGCGCAGTGCGTGGCTCATCTGTTCACCGCTGATGCCCCACGCCCCGGCGTGTTGGTCGCCATTAATGCGGAAAAAGTGGTGAGCGCCGAAAATGACCAGCTATTACGTGCGCTGATGTTACAGCCGGAAAACTGTAATTATGCTGATGGCATCAGCGTGGTGTGCGCGGTGCGCCGCAAATATCCGGGGGCTGCCGTCACGCGTATTGCCGGGGCGGATTTATGGCAGGCACTGATGCAACGCGCCGGGCAAACCGGCACACCGGTGTTCCTGCTGGGCGGGCGGGCAGAGGTGTTGGCCGAGACCGCGCGCCTGCTGCAAACGCGCTGGCAGGTCAATATTGTCGGTATGCAGGATGGCTATTTTTCCGCGCAGCAACGCCCGCAGGTGCTGGCGCACATTCGTGATAGCGGCGCCAGACTGGTGACGGTTGCGATGGGCTCGCCGCGTCAGGAATTATTTATCCGCGAGGCATGGCAGTTATACCCAGAAGCGCTCTACATGGGCGTTGGCGGCACTTACGATGTGTTTACCGGTAAGGTAAAACGCGCCCCGCTCTTCTGGCGTCAGCACGGGCTGGAGTGGCTGTATCGCCTGCTCACTCAGCCGACCCGTTTTCGTCGCCAGCTTAAGCTTGTGCGCTATGTATGGTGGTATCTGCGCGGCGTGCTTTAGCGCCCGTCCTGTCGGTTTGCCATGCCGTTTGGGTGGGGAGAATGCCGCCGTGGCCGGGGGAATGTGCACTTTTTTAGCCGCTTTATCGTTGTGATCAAGGTCTGGCATCGCTGTTTATTTCATCATGCACCGGTACAGGAGAAGTAGGAATCCGGCGTGCATTGCGGTATCTTCTCGGCCGTTTTTTCCGGCCGGAAGGCGCTCATGCCTTGCCGGGCGAGAGCCGGCCAAACCATAATGCTTCTTATGCCGGCATAAAAAGGAACCATTCAGACAGAGGTTATATGGCAAATACAGAGAAACAAGAGGCCCTTCACCGGGGGCTGGAAGCGCGGCATATCGAACTGATCGCGCTTGGCGGCACCATCGGGGTTGGGTTGTTCATGGGGGCGGCCAGCGCCCTGAAATGGGCAGGCCCGTCGGTGCTGCTGGCCTATATTGTTGCTGGCATCTTTGTGTTCTTCATCATGCGTTCGATGGGGGAGATGCTGTTTCTGGAGCCTGTCACCGGCTCTTTTGCCGTGTATGCACACAAATATATGCATCCGTTCTTCGGTTATCTCACCGCGTGGGGTTACTGGTTTATGTGGATGGCGGTGGGGATTTCGGAAATCACCGCTATTGGGGTGTACGTACAGTATTGGTTCCCAACGTTGCCGCAATGGCTGCCTGCCATCGGGGCCGTTGCGCTGGTGGCGGCGGCCAATCTGGCGGCGGTACGTTTATACGGTGAAATCGAATTCTGGTTTTCGATGATCAAAATCACCACCATTGTGGTGATGATTGTGGTGGGCGTGGGCATCATTTTCTTTGGTATCGGCAATCACGGCCAGGCCACCGGGTTTGTCAACCTGACCGAACACGGCGGTTTTCTGGCTGGTGGCTGGAAAGGGCTGCTGTTTGCGCTCTGCCTGGTGGTGGCCTCGTATCAGGGGGTCGAGCTGGTGGGGATTACTGCCGGTGAAGCACGTAATCCGCAGGTAACGTTAAAACGTGCTATCAATAACATCCTGTGGCGTATTCTGATTTTCTATGTGGGCGCTATCTTCGTGATTGTGACCATTTTCCCGTGGAACGAAATAGGCACGTCTGGCAGCCCGTTCGTATTGACCTTCGCTAAAATCGGCATTACCGCAGCGGCTGGCATCATCAACTTTGTGGTGCTCACGGCGGCGTTGTCGGGCTGTAATAGCGGGATGTACAGTTGCGGTCGTATGCTGTATTCGCTGGCGAACAACCGTCAGTTGCCAGCAGCGTTAGGACGCGTGACGAAAGGTGGCGTGCCGGCGGCGGGCGTCATGGTGTCGATTCTTTGCCTGATAGCAGGCTCGGCGCTCAATTACATTATCCCCAACCCGGAGAAGGTGTTTGTGTATGTCTACAGCGCCAGTGTGCTGCCCGGCATGATCCCGTGGTTTGTGGTGTTGATTAGCCAGTTGCGTTTTCGCCAGCAGCACCGCGAGGCGATGGCGGGGCATCCGTTTAAATCTGTCCTGTTTCCGTGGGTCAACTACCTGACGATGGCGTTTTTGCTTTGCGTGCTGGTGGGGATGTATATCAATGAAGATACGCGGATGTCGCTGGTCGTCGGGGGGGGGTCCTGGCGGCGGTCAGTCTGGGCTATGTCGGGCTCGGATTGGGTAAAAAAACGGCGCAAATAGAGGCGCAGGCAGAGTAACCGCGGCATGACACCGGGGGATAGTGGCGGATTGAGGCAGGTTTTGAGCAGAACTGAGCAAAGCATAAGCAAACGCATCTTTAACGCATCATTTCTGTAAAAAAGCACTGGACAGCTTTCGCCTAAGTCCGTACTATCCCCACCCGCAACGGCGCTACGCGCCCGTAGCTCAGCTGGATAGAGCGCTGCCCTCCGGAGGCAGAGGTCTCAGGTTCGAATCCTGTCGGGCGCGCCATTAAGTTGTGCGCAGAGCTGCGGAAGGTACCCCGTAATCGAGTACCGAAATACGTAGTTAAGCAGTGGTATATGGTGGCTATAGCTCAGTTGGTAGAGCCCTGGATTGTGATTCCAGTTGTCGTGGGTTCGAGTCCCATTAGCCACCCCAGATTCAAAGGTTTGTGTCAGGCGAAGGTGGCGGAATTGGTAGACGCGCTAGCTTCAGGTGTTAGTGTCCTTAGGACGTGAGGGTTCAAGTCCCTCTCTTCGCACCACACAGGCATTTGTACCGTGCCAGAAGCACGGGGAGCAGTAAGGTATAAAATCGGCGAGTAGCGCAGCTTGGTAGCGCAACTGGTTTGGGACCAGTGGGTCGGAGGTTCGAATCCTCTCTCGCCGACCACCTCTTCAAAAAAAACGGCAACCGTAAAGGTTGCCGTTTTTTTTGCGTCTTTTGCGGTACTGATTGCGTTTTGGCTACGGCTGATGTACATATCATTTGAATTTATATTCACTTTTATAGAATTTAAATGAGGTTTGTATGTCAGTGTTAACCCCGGTTGAAAAACAGTTTGCCGCTTATAACGCACACGATCTGGCGGCATTCACCGCCTGCTTTCACGATGATTTTCAGGCGTATCGCATGCCCGGCGATCACCCCTCTCTATGCGGAAAAGCAGCCCTGGAGCGCTTTTATCGCGATCACCGTTTTAATAATCCCGCTCTACGAGCCGAACTGATCTCCCGTACCGTGCTGGGCTGCCATGTCTTTGATCATGAAAAAATTTATGGCATAGCTGAACAGCCTATCGAGAGCATCGCTGTGTTTGAGGTTAATGCGGGGTTGATCACCAGCGCTCGGTTCTATTTTGCTTAATTATGCATTTCATGTCGTGATGAAGGCACCTTCATCGCGCATGGGCCGTTCGGCAGGTTATTTTAAATGAAGTAATTTCCATAGTGATTATAAAACCATAAAGAATATGTTATATCGAAGCGATATATCGGTGCGAATATCGCCAGTGCTATAGTTATCGACAAACAACAGCGACGTCTCGGCCCGCCTCCATTCCCCCATTATTACAATCTAACGAGTAATCTATGGCATCACATCTGATTGACTTTCTTCTTATTGGTAACAATTTTGGTACACCAGAAATGCGTGATGTCTGGTCAGAGCAAAACCGCTTGACCCGTCAGGTCGAGGTGGAAATTGCGCTGGCGCAGGCTGAGGGTGAATTAGGTGTCATTCCGCCAGAGGCTGCCAATGCCATTGCGTCCCGCGCCAATGCGGCGGCGCTTAATGTTGAAGATATCGCCAAAGATGCGGCCCGCATGAAGCACTCGCTGATGCCGACCATTGCCGCTATTCAAAAACAGTGTGGTGAAGCGGGAGAGTACATTCATTACGGCGTCACCACGCAGGATGTGGTGGATACCGCTACCGTGCTGCAATTGCGCCAGGCGTTTGACATCGTTGCGCGCGATACCCGTCTGGTGGCGATTGAACTGAAACGGCTGGCGAAAAAGCACCAATATACTCTGATGACCGGTCGAACCCACGGCATGCAGGCCCTGCCGACAACGTTTGGTTTTAAGCTGGCCGTCTGGCTGGACGAGTTCGTCCGTCACTTGCAACGTCTGAATGAAATTCGTGATCGGGTGCTGGTCGGTAATATCAATGGCGCTATCGGTACTTATGCTTCGTTTGGCGAGCTGGGGCCGGAAATTGAGCGTCATACCCTTGCCCGTCTCGGCCTGAATACCCCGAACATCGGCTGGCAGTCTGCGCGCGATCGTTTTTCTGAATACGCGTCTGTTACCGTGTTAATCAGCGGGACGCTCGGTAAAATCGGTAACGAGCTCTACAACCTGATGCGCACGGAAATCAACGAAATCGAAGAGCCGTTCTCTGAGGGGAAAATTGGCTCGACCACGATGCCGCATAAACGCAATCCGGCGGCCCTCGAAGGGCTGGCGAGCCTGACGGCTCCCTTGTTCAAGAGCGCGGCGCTGATTCATGAATCGATGAAAGTCGAGCATGAGCGTGATGCCATGAGCTGGCGTGCGGAGTGGATAGCCCTGCCGGAAATCAACATTTATCTGTCGGCGCAGTTGCAAAATGCGCTCGGTATTTTGCGCGGTATGTCAGTTAACGAAAAACAGATGCGTGCCAATCTGGATTTGCAAAACGGCCTGCTGCTGTCTGAGAAAGTGATGTTCGAAATTGGCAAACTTCTCGGTAAGCAGACCGCCCATCATCTGGTGTATGAATGTTCGATGGCGGCGTTTGAGCAGAATCGTGCATTCAAGAGCGTACTGCTGGAGCACCCGGTATTATCTGAACATCTCACCGAACAAGCCCTGGAAGCCTGGCTTGACCCGGCAAATTATCTTGGCAGCGCGCCGCAAAAAGTCGACGACGTGATTCGCTATGCCGATGATATCGGCTTGCTGGCTGAGTGACGGGAGCGGCCATGAGCACAGTATTTCGCCAGGTCACTTTGGCGGATGATGACGCCTTTCTCGAACTGGCACTGGCGGCGTATGCCCCGGTGCGTGAGATGGGGCTCAGGTTTGATGCCGCCTATGCGGATATTGAACGGATCCGTTTTCATATTCAAAACAACGGTGTTTACGTGATGGAAAAAGAGGGGCGCTTCGCCTCTTCATGTTCCATTCGTTATCCGTGGGGCCCGGAGCCTGGGCCGTTTGGATTACCGCACATCGGGTGGTTTGCCACACACCCTGACTTCAAACAGCAAGGGTTAGGCCGCCAGATGCTGAACTGGCTGGAGCAGGACATTCTGCTGACGCAATTAAAAGCACCGGCGGTGTCGCTGGGGACAGCGAAAAACCACCCCTGGCTACTTGAGATGTACAGAAATTATGGATTCAAGGACGTGTGTCAGGCTGATTTGGGTAAAGGACACCAAACCATCTTTATGGAAAAAGTGCTCGACCCGCAGCGTTATACCCAGTGGAAAAAAACACACCCAAGATCGGAGACCTAAATGAAAAAAATAACTTTATCAGCACTCACCTTAGCAGCGGCTTTCCTGATAGCGGGTTGTGATGGACAGAAAAGCAGTGAAAAAGTGCTGCGTGTTGGTGCGACCGGGCAGAGCTACCCAAGCGCGTTCAAACAGGATAACAAGCTGGTAGGCTTTGATGTCGAAGTGGCAGAAACCATAGCCAAGGATTTGAACTACAAGGTTGAATGGGTGACGGCAGATTTCAGTGGCCTGATGGGGCAACTGGAAGCCAGTAAGCTTGATACCATCGCCAATGTGGTAGCGATTACGCCGGCGCGTCAGGAAAAATACAGCTTCTCTGCGCCTTATAGCTACTACGGCAGCCAGATTGTTACGCACAAAGACAACACCAACATCAATACGCTCGATGACCTGAAAGGGAAAACCGTGGCGGGCGTGCTGGGCTCTAACCACGTCAACAACCTGAAAAAGGCCTTTGCTGATGGCAGCGTCACGATTCGTACTTACGAAACCCGTGATGGTGCGATGAGCGATGCGCTGGCCAAGCGTGTTGAAGGTTATATCAACTCGCGCCCGATTCTGCTGGCGGAAATCAATAAGCGTAATCTGCCGTTTAAGATGGTGGGTGAGCCGTTGGTGGTCGAGCAGGTTGGTTTTCCTTTCCATAAGGACAGCCAGGGTGATGCGCTGCGCAAACAGTTTGACGACCAACTCACCAAAATGCGCAATGATGGCCGCCTGAAAGCGCTGTCGGTGAAATATTTTGGTGAGGATATTACGGCGGCCAAATAATCCGTCGCCCACTCAATTCCCCGGGTGGTCGCTGCATCTTCGTCGGTGTGGCTGCCGCCCGTAATGGTATGGTTCATGAATATCGATCTCTCCTACCTGTTAAAGGTCTTTCCCCAGGTACTGATGTACTTACCCACCACGCTGTTACTGGCGGTGGTATCAATGCTGTTTGCGATTGTGCTGGGGTTGGTGCTGGCGCTGGTGCGCGAAAGCCGCTTTATCGTATTGGTGAAACTGGTTGAGTTATACATCTCACTGTTTCGCGGCATTCCTTCGCTGGTGCAGTTGTTCATTATCTATTTTGGTCTGCCGCAACTGTTTCCTGCGCTTAACGGCCTGTCAGCCATGACGGCGGCGATCATCGGCTTTAGCCTGAAAAACTCGGCGTATATGGCAGAAATTTTCCGTGCGGCGCTGGCATCGGTGGATTTCGGCCAGACCGAAGCCGGGCTGTCGGTTGGCATGAGTAAAGTGCAGATTTACCGCCGTATCGTGCTGCCTCAGGCGATGCTCAATGCGCTGCCGGCAACGGGTAACACGTTTATTTCATTGATTAAAGATACGTCAGTGGCGTTTGCACTCGGTGTATCTGAACTGTTTGCCGAAGGGAAGATGATTGCTGCCGAATCACTGCGTTTCTTCGAAACCTTCCTGGTGGTGGGGCTGATTTACTGGATGCTGATTATGGTTTATTCCTGGCTTCAGACCCAGTTGGAAAAGAAACTGAGCCACTCACGGCAGCGTTAAGGAGCCCCTATGATTAGCGTAAAAAACCTGACCAAACGTTTTGGCGACCAGGTGGTGCTCGATAACATCAGCCTGGATATCGCTGAGGGCGAAGTGGTGGCGATTATTGGGCCGTCGGGTTCGGGCAAGTCCACGTTGCTGCGCTGCCTGAACTTGCTGGAAAAGCCCGAGTCTGGCGTTATCAGCATTGGCGGGCAGTCACTGGATACGCGCCGTTATACCACCCGTGAGGAGTATGCCCTGCGGCGGCAAACGGCGATGGTGTTTCAGAACTACAACCTGTTTAAGAATAAAACGGCACTGGAGAACATCACCGAAGCGCTGATTGTGGTGAAAAAAATGCCGAAAAAACAGGCCGATGAAATCGGTCTGGCGCTGCTGGAAAGCGTGGGGTTACGGCCACAGGCGCACCAATACCCGGTGACGCTCTCCGGGGGGCAGCAACAGCGGGTGAGTATCGCACGCGCGCTGGCGGTCGATCCGAAGGCGATTTTATTTGATGAACCGACTTCGGCGCTCGACCCGGAGCGTGTGCATGAAGTCTTACAGGTGATTCAACACCTTGCCGGGCAGAACACCACGATGGTGATAGTCACCCACGAAATGCAATTCGCCAAAGAGGTGGCTGACCGGGTGATTTTTATGGCGGAGGGCCATATCGTTGAGCAAGGGCCAGCGGAGAAGGTGATCAGCTTTTCTGATAATCCGCAAACGCGCCGTTTCCTGCGCCAGCTTACCCAGATTCAGGAACCACCCGAGTTCGATATTTAATCGATAACATCATTCACCTGCGAGCCCCATTAGTCGGGCTGCCCTGAGTGACAGGGCGAGAAAAAAAAGAGGAGTCACCCTGCATGAAACAGCATGCCCAGTACGAGCCGCTGGCTCAATTTATTCAGGCATTCCGGCACGATTTGCATCAACATCCTGAGTTATCGAATCAGGAGTTTGAAACCACGCGTAAAATTCGCGCTGTACTGGAAAAAGAAGGCATCCGCGTTCTGGCGTTGCCGCTGAAAACCGGTCTGGTGGCGGAAGTGGGCGGTTTGCAGGATGGCCCGCTGGTCGTGGTGCGCTCTGACATTGACGCGCTGCCGATTGAAGAAGAATCCGGCGTGGAGTTCAGTTCAAAAAACAGTGGTGTGATGCACGCCTGTGGCCATGATTTTCACTCCTCGGCGGCACTGGGTGCGGCGATTTTGCTAAAACGCATCGAGCCGGAATTAAAGGGCACCGTGCGCATTCTGTTTCAGGCTGCCGAAGAAACCGGCCTTGGTGCTCCCGAAGTGATTGCCGCCGGTGCACTCGATGGTGCGGCGGCGATTTTCGGTATCCATAACGACCCGACGCTACCGGTTGGCGTTATCGGCGGTAAAGACGGCGCGCTGACGGCGGGCGTTGACCGCTTTGAAATCAAAATTGCCGCCAAAGGCTGCCACGCTGCCAAGCCGCATGAAGGCAATGACCCTATCATCATTCTGGGGCAGTTGATTGGCGCGGTGCAGACCATCATCAGCCGTAGCGTACCGTCTGATAATAACGCGGTGGTGTCGATTACCCAGGTACACAGCGGCAGCACCTGGAACGTCATTCCCGATACGGCCTATCTCGAAGGGACGGTACGTACGTTTAGCCAGCAAGCGCGTGAACTCATCGAGCAGCGCTTTCGCCAGATTGTTGCCGGTATTGCCAGCACCTTCGGTGCGCAGATAGAGCTGATTTGGCACGCCGGGCCACCGTCGGTGGTCAATACACCGCGCTGGGTGGAGTTTGCACTACAGGTGGCCGATGCCGAAGGGTTCGAGGCGCGCCGTGTCGAGGCGAGCCCGATTGGTGAAGATTTTGCGTTCTACCAGCAAAAGCTACCGGGCACGTTCATGATGGTCGGCTCCGGCGGCCCTTACGCGCTGCACCACCCTAAATTTCGGGTGGACGACCGGGCGCTGTTTCCCACTGCGCACTATCTGTATCAACTGGCCACGCAGAGCCTGGAGCAGTTGTCAGCGCAGTGACGGGTATGATTGATTGAGATAAACAAGCAATGCCGACGCGGGTCGTCGGCATTGCCGTTTCTGCCGCTCACCTTCAGTGGCGAAGAATCTGCTCCAGAAACTGGCGGGTGCGCGGGTGTGCCGGCTGGCTGAAAAAGGTTGTCGGTGGCGCGGATTCGACGATTTGCCCGTCCGCCATCAGGATAACCTTGTCGGCCACCGTTTTGGCAAACCCCATTTCGTGGGTGACGACGATCATGGTCATGCCCGAGTCAGCCAAATCCAGCATCACGTCCAGCACTTCTTTGATCATCTCCGGGTCCAGCGCCGAGGTTGGCTCATCAAACAGCATGATTTCCGGCTGCATGCACAGCGCCCGGGCGATGGCGACACGCTGTTGCTGGCCGCCGGAGAGCTGCTGCGGGTATTTGTGCGCCTGATTGGCGATATGCACCTTGTCCAGATAGTGCATCGCCAGCCCGACGGCCTGCTGCTTTTTCATCTGGCGCGCCAGCGTCGGGCCGATGATCAGGTTATCCAGCACACTCAGGTGCGGGAACAGGTTGAACTGCTGGAACAACATGCCGATGCTGGCGCGAATGCGCTGAATGTTGCGAATGTTGTCGTTCATCTCAATGCCATTGACCAGAATTTGCCCCTGATGGTGCGCTTCCAGCCGGTTGATACAGCGGATCAGTGTGGATTTGCCCGACCCCGACGGGCCACAAATCACCAATCGTTCGCCCCGGGCTACGTTCAGCGACACCTGATTGAGCGCCCGGAACGCACCGTACCATTTACTGACGGCGTTGATTTCAATTACCGGCGGGTAGGCGGATTCAGATGAGAGAGAGGTCATGAAGTGGCTCCAGCGTTTAATGTTTCAGGGGTACGGCCTGCGTCAATACGTTTTTCCAGCCATAGGGCGTAACGGGAGAGCAGAAAACCGAACAGCAGATAGACGGTGGCGATAAACAGATAAGTTTCCAGATAGTAGCGTCGCCACAGCGGGTCCTGCATCACTGAGCTGGTGGCGGTCAGCATATCGAACAGCCCGATAATGATGACAAACGAGGTGTTCTTCATGGCGGCGATGATGTGGTTGACCATGCCCGGCAGGCAGATGCGCAGTGCCTGCGGCAGAATAATGCGGGTGGTGGTGTGCCAGTAACCGAGATTCAGTACCGCCGCCGCTTCATACTGCCCGCGCGGGATGGATTGCAGCCCGCCGCGAATCACTTCCGCCTGATAGCAGGCAAAAAATAGCGCGATGCCGATAACGATGCGCAGCAGTTTGTTGATTTCCAGTCCCGGCGGCAGAAACAGCGGGAACACGTTGACGGCCACGAACAGGATGGTGATAAGCGGTACGCCGCGCAGCCCTTCAATAAACATGACCGACAACCCGCGCAGGAACGGCAGCGGCGAACGACGCCCCAGCGCCAGCAGTACCGATGCTGGCATGCCGATAACCACCGTACCGCTAAACAGCAGGATTGTCAGCGGCAGCCCGCCCCATTCGCTGGACGGCACCGGTTTGAGGCCGAACACGCCGCCTTTCATCAGTATCGCCATCAAAACGATAGACAGCGTCCACAGCGGCAGCAGCACGCGTGAACGCCAGTAGCGTGGCATTAACGACAGGCCCAGCGTCAGAAAATAGAGCATCATGGCAACCACCAGCCGCCAGTGCTGATCGTAGGGGTACAGGCCGAACAGTATCGGACGGTGCTTTTCAACAATCACCGCCCAGCAGGCTCCCGCTGCGGCGCGGCAGACGGCGGGATCGGTGGTATGCCACACGGCATCAATAATACCCCAGCGAATTATCCGCTGGGCAGCCAGGATAATCAGCGCCAGCAACAGCAGCGTTAGCAGCGTTTGTGGCAGGCTGCTAAACAGCTTCTCCCGGCTCCAGCGCCACCCGCGCTGAAGCGGCCCGCCCGCCGGGGATAACGCAGATGAGAATGACATAATGCCCTCTTTCATCGCTCTTTAATGGCGACAATACGGTTAAACACGTTCATCAACAGTGACATCAGCAGACTGAAGGTCAGGTACACCACCATCATGATGGCGATGACTTCCAGCGCCTGCCCGGTTTGATTCATTAATGTGTTGCTGATATTGGTAAGATCGGGGTAGCCGACTACCACGGCAATTGAACTGTTCTTCGACAGGCTGACGAACTGGCTGGTGAGCGGCGGAACGATCACCCGCAGCGCCTGGGGAATAATGATATGACTCAGGATTTGCCAGCGCGACAGCGACAAGGCATTGGCCGCTTCCAGTTGCCCTTTAGGGATAGACTGAATACCCGAACGGACGATTTCTGCGATAAACGCGGAGGAGTAGAGCGCAATGCCCAACAATAGCGCGGTGAATTCCGGGCTGATAATACCACCGCCCTGAAAGTTGAACCCCTGTAATACCGGGCGGTTAAGCTGGTGCGGCGCGCCGGACAACCACCAGGCCAGTAACGGCAGGCCGACAATCAGCGTTGCCGACAGCATCCCCGTCGGCAACGTGTGGCCGCGACGCTCTCGTAGCCTGCGCCCGAATGCCGCCAGTGCAAGGCTTGCGATCAGCGCCGTCAACAGAGCAAGCGCGCACCAGCGCCAGCCAGTGTGGGCGGCGGGCAGGGCGAACGTCAGCCCCCGGTTGGTGAGAAACGCCAGATCGCCCAGCGTGATGGCGTCCCGTGGTGACGGCAGATTACGGATCAACACCGACCAGAAAATCACTTGCAGGATCACCGGAATATTGCGCATCAGTTCGATATAACCGCTGGCGAGGTACGCCAGCAACCCGTTAGCGGAGACTCTGGCGATACCGACGGCAAACCCCAGCAGCGTCGCCAGCACGATCCCCCAGCCAGTCACATACAGTGTATTGAGCAGCCCGGTGGCCAGTGCCCGGTAGTAATTATCACGGGCGGTAAAGTCGATTAACTTTTCGCCGATTTCAAAGCGGGCAATATTGCCCAGAAAGCCGAATCCGGTGGCGATATTCTGGGTGCGAAGATTGGCTTCCACGTTGGCATACAGCCAGTAACTGAAATAGACAATCAGCACGCCGAGCAGCAGTTGATAACAGGCGGCCCGCAATGACTGGCTGCCCATGAGCCTGAACCAGAGGGGGGCGTCAGCGCCTGTTTTCCCGGCCTGCGGGGCGATGGTTGGTGCCTTGATGTCAGACAAAACGGTTCCTCTGCAAGAATGCGGGCAGAACGCGCCCGACGTCGAGATGACGGCGACACCGGGCTGTAAACGGTTATCAGCGCATTGGCAGGCTGTACAGCAACCCGCCGTTGGTCCACAGGTTGTTCAGGTCGCGTTCCAGCGGCGTTGGCGTCTCGGGGCCAAAGTGGCGGTTGTAGATATCACCGTAATTACCCACCTGTTTGACGATGTTGTAGGCCCACTTGTTATCCAGCCCCAGCGACTGACCGTAATCGCCGTTAACGCCCAGCAGAGCCTGTACTTCCGCATCGCTGGAGGTGAGCTTGCTATCGACGTTTTTCTGACTGATATCCAGCTCTTCTGCGTTGAACGTGGCATACACCACCCATTTCACGATGTCGTACCACTGGTCGTCCCCTTTGCGGACCGCCATCGCCAGCGGCTCTTTGGAGTAAATCCCCGGCAGAATGATGTGGTCGGTCGGCTTTTCGGCGTCAAACATCCGTACCCCCGGCAGCGCGACTTTATCGCGGGCCAGCACGTCGCAACGGCCAGAGAGGTAAGCGGCGACAAACTCTTTATTGTTCTCGATAACCACGGGCGTATAGCGCAGATGGTGTGCGGCGAATAGCTGCGCCACATTCTGCTCGGTGCTGCTGCCCGGTGTGATACAAACCGTCGCGCCGTTCATGTCTTCCAGCTTTTTCACGCCTGCATTGGCGCGCACCATAAATCCGGTGCCGGTATAAAACGTTGGTGGTGCAAAACGCAGCCCCAGCGAGGTTTCCCGCGACAGTGCGGCGGTCACGTTGCGGGATAGCACGTCAACTTCGCCTGACTGAATGGCCGGGAAGCGCTGAGCGGTGGAAAGGGCAGCGAAGCGGACTTTACCGGCGTCGCCGAAAATGGCAGCGGCCAGCGCCCGGCAGTAGTCGATATCCAGACCTGACCACTGCCCTTTGCTGTCAATGGCAGAGAACCCGTGGCGTGAAGGGTGTACGCCGCAAATCAGCTCGCCGCGCGCTTTGATTTTTTTCAGCGTTTCACCGTTAGCGTTGGTGCTTGTGCTGGCGGCGGCTGTTTCCGCCTGGGCGGTGGAAAACAGACTACTAAGTGTTAGCACTACTGCCGCCGTGAAGCCGAGGGTGTTTTTCAGCATGAGGCATCCTTAATCATCATCGTGGTGGTGTGGGTGTGTGCATCAAACAAGCGGGTTATCTTATTTGTGTTCTTTTGTATACCAATGGTCTCAGCCGGTTTCCCGCAAAACAAATAGCAAATTGCGCAATCCAAATTCATCGTGTTGCTATACACAGGTTATGCAGGCAGTCACCCGCTCAATGGGCGATGGCCTGCCAGAGCAACTGTGCGCTGAGTGCTGTCATGGTGAGCCGGAATGTGGTGCGAAACAGTTTTTCCGGCAGGCTATCGAGAATGCGGGTGCCGAGCCAGGTACCCAGACAGCCGCTGACTGCCATCGCCGCCAGCATCGGCAACCAACTGGCGTAGGCAAACCCCATCAGACCGAAAGCCAGAATTTTCAGCAGATGCTGTAACGCCATGCAGGTGGCATGGGTGGCTATCAGCGGTTGTCTGGTCAACCCCTGTGAGCTTATCAACCCCGCCACCAGCGGGCCGGTCGCACCAACAATCATGGTGCCGACGCTGGTGATGACACCACCCAGTACAAAGAGTGTCCGGTTGGTGGTCTTCGGCCGTAACGGCCGGCGAAACACCGACCACAGGATGAATAGCGCCAGCATGATTTTGGCCGCGCTTTCTGGGATCCAGACCACGACCGGTGAGCCGGCCGCAATGCCGATGACACTGCCCGCCAGAAACCACCACACCAGTTTCCAGGCCACATGGCGGCGTTGCAGCAGCGTGCGGCTCAGGTTCGACCCCAGTTGCACGATGCCGTGCACCGGCAACAGACTGCTGACCGGCATACCCAGCCCCATAATCGCCAGCAGCGTTACGCCGCCACCGAGCCCCATCGCGGCGGTCAGCGCCGAGGTCAGAAAGCTAGATAGCACCAATATGCCAGCGAATAGCGGTGAAATTTCTGGTGGAATAAGAGAGATCATGGCGCGGCTCTGTAGTGAAAAATTTAAATAAATTCAATTTGTTGATTCTTTCTGTGCCCGGCTCACCGGTAATCGTCTTGCAGCAGCCGCTGATAAAGTGCCTGGGCTTCCAGGGGGGAGAGAATGTGCCCGGCGCAATCAAGAAACTTTTGTGCAATCAGATTTTCCGGCAGCGGTAATTCGGCGCTGGAGCCCATAGCGCCCGCAACGTTGTGGGTAATGCGTCGTCCGTCATGACAGTGCAGCGTGACCCGTGCGCTGTGGGTGGCCGTATCGTCGTGACTTGACAGTGATACCCGCGCCATCAGTGCGTTAGTTGCAGGATCGCTGAAAGCGACGTCATCAATAAAGTCGTCCAGCGTTAGCCCGCCGGTTATCCAGGCACGGGCGATGCAGTAATGCAGGCTGAATTTCCCGGCCAGCGGCGTATTCGGCTGCGGCTGGTTAATGTGCGGGAAACGCAGAGGGTGCACTTCCACCTGAATCTGTGCGATGTCATCGGTAGAAACGCCGGTATCAGCCCGCAGCGCCAGCAGTGCATCCAGCGGTGACAAAATGGCGTAGCAGCAAGGGAAGTATTTGTAATTATTCCCTTTCACCCGGTCGAGAATGTGCGAAGGTGTCAGCCAGGGCTCGGTCAGCGGGGCCGGATCGTAGTTGCCCGGTGCCTGATTGTAGACATTGAAATACCCGTGCGAGTGCTCGAAAGCCTGTAGCCCGGCGCTGAATCCCTGTTGCGCCAGGCGAACTGCCATCACCGCGTTGCGGTTGGCATGGCCGACCGCCAGCGATTTGGTCTGGCTGCCGAAGTTGGATTTAATGCCCGAGGCCAGCGAGGCGGTAATACACAGTGCCGTGGCGGTCTGTTCCTCATCAAGCCCCAATAGCACGGCGCAGGCGGCCACGCCTGCGAATACGCCGACGGAGGTGGTCGGGTGCCAGCCGTGCCGGTACTGGAATGGGCTGACGGCTTTTCCCATGCGTACTGCCGTTTCATACCCGGCCAGATAAGCGCGCAGGATAGCGTCGCCGCTGGCGTGTTGTTCGTCTGCCAGCGCCAGCAACGCAGGCAACACCGCAACTGAAATATGGCCGTGCAACCAGGAGTTGGAATCATCGAAATCAAGCAAATGGGCGGCGGTACCGTTGAGCAGTGCGGCGTCCTGCGCGTTGAGCCGCAGTGACGTTCCCAGTACGCGGCTCTGGCCGGACGCCGCCGTGGGGACTATCACGGCGCGTAACTTGTGCGCACCATCCTGAATACTGCCCGCCAGTGTGACCCCCAGCGTATCGATAATGGCAGTACGTGCCAGCGCCAGAACGTCTGGCGAGAAGGTCTGGCGTGAAAAGGCCAGCAGGCTGTGCGCGAATCGGCGGGCAACGGTCATAAAAAATTCCTGGTTAAAACGTTATTTATCAAATTAATACGTAGATTTTTTACGGGAAAGCCATCGCGTGTTTTCAGTCTCGTGCGGCAAGTATCCCGTTGATGGTGGCGAGCGCGCCGACGTGTTCGAAATGCATCGCCGCCTGATACAGCTTGCCGCTTTGTTTTTTACCCAAAACAGGAATGGTCAGCGCATCAAACTTGGCGCGCAGTTCGTGCTCTGACAGCGGGTTCTGCGGGTGGCCGCGATAGACGTCGGTTTGCGCGTGCAGGTGTTGCCCATCTTCCAGCCAGATGTCGATAAATGCTGCGCTGGCCGACTGCCCTTCAACTGCTTCGATCTCCAGCAGCGGTAGTAGCTGGCGTGGCACCGGGTCGTCCACCGTGCGCCGGGTGAAATCGGCGTCATGCAATTGATAGCCGCTGAGCGCCAGCGCAATGCAGTGTGGAATACTGAATTTGCTCTCCAGCGGTGTTGCGGGGTTCATTATCCCGGCGTTGACCATCCCCATCGGATGTACGCGGGCGTAAATACGTTGAATCTTGCGCCCGCCCAACTGCGGGAACAGTTTTCGGGCGGTTTCGATGCAAGCATGTGTTCCGCGGCAACTGGCATAAAGTTTGTAGCCGTTACCGGGCAGCTCCCACGTTTGCCCGAAATCCAGGGCAGGAATGTCCGCGCTGCCGTCCTGAATAAAGGTGTTTACCCAACCGTCGGTTTCATAAAAATGGTGGGCACCGGTAAACCCTTCCGCTGCCAGTTCGGCGGCGAGAATGCCATCCATCGCTGCCTTTCCGGCATGGAACGGTTTGCCGTGTGTGCCGGAGGATTTCTGTAACCCGCCCATCATGGTGGCCGCGCTGCCGAGAGCATTGGCGGTTTGTTCACGCGACAGTTTCAGCAGCACGGCGGCAACGGCCGCCGCACCGGCCCGGCCGACGACCGATGTGGGGTGAAAGCCGCGGCGCTGTAAGTTACGCCCGACGCCCGTTACCCAGCCGCCGCCAAGTTTCGCCATCACCTCGAAGCCGATGATAAAGGCGGTCAGCGTTTGCTGTTCGTCGGCGCGATACGCCTGAGCCAGCGCCAGCGCCGCAGACCAGCAAGGTGCGCCGGGGTGGCCCGCACCGGCAGGGTGGGTATCGTCATAATCTGCCGCATGGGCCATGGTGCCATTCACCAGCGCTGCCAGCGCGGGCGTGGTTTTTCGGCCCAGCCATATTTGTGCTTCGCCACTGGCGTTCCAGCGATTGGCGACCTGCCGTACTGCCTTTACCGCGTCGTCATTAAGCGCACCAAGCGCCACGCCGAGGTGATCGACCAGCGCCCTTTTGGCCTCGTGTCTGACCTGCTCTGGAATAATGAGCGAGGAGGACGAGCAGATAAACTGGCACAGTTGTTCTCCCCGAGGAAACGGTGGCGAAACGCTCATGACGACGGCTCCTTGATCATTGGCGGTTATTGCCCGACGTGGCCAATATGGCCGTCGATTTTAAATGTCACCAATTGAATTCATTTGTATACAATGTGTGGCGGCAGCATACCAATCCCTCTATGGCGGGACAAAAACGCTTTTTTGCTAAGCTATGAACAAAATAAGCAATACAAGAGGTTGCCAATGGCATCATGTCGGGCAAACATGCGATTGCTTTCGGTTTTGGCACATCCTCGTCGGCGCAATGCACCCCGGAGGATTGCCGCCATGTGGCAGATGATATGCAACATGCTTGTTTAGACATGGTTGATGTTCAGGAAAACCGGGTGCCTGAATTGGCGCGGCTAATTACGTTGATGAAAATGATGGATTATGAATTTAAAACAGACCGACGACAGCAATGTTGCCTTATCGCCGTTTGACACATTACTCGCCGCAATTGAGCGGGGAGAACTGCTGCCGGGCGAGCGTTTGCAAGAAACCCGGCTGGCAAAGCAGTTTGGCTTGAGCCGCACGCCTATCCGTGAAGCACTGCACCGCCTGGAGATGCTGGGGCTGGTGCAGCCAGGGCCGCAGCGTGGGCTGATGATTGCCCAACTCAGCTACGAACGGCTAAGCCAGCTCTTTGCCGTGCGCGAGGGGCTGGAGCGGCTGGCGATGGAGCTTGCCGTCGCGTCTGCCTCTGTGGAGGAGATGGCGCTGCTACAAGATATGGTCAGGGTTGAGCGGGATATCAGCGACGGCAAGGCATTGCATGACCATAACCGATTGTTTCACCGCCAGATATATCGGGCGACCCACAATCCCTATTTGAATGAAATGCTGGATAACTTGCGTATCCATCTTTCATTGTTACGCGGCACGACCTATGAGCTGCCTGAACGGGTTGAAGAAGCTAAACGGGAACACCAGATGATTGTTGATGCATTGGTTCGCCGTGATAAAGAGGCTGCGCAGGCAGCAGCGTGCCAGCATATTCGTAATGGCTACCGCGCCCGGCTGAGGATACTGAACCAGCATGATCGGTAGTGCGCTGAAAGGCCATCAGCGGTGGGTTGCGGTGTCATATTTTGACAACGTGGCCACCTGTTGGTAAATGGCGACAGTACACGGACTTAAATGTCTCCATTAGGAGACATTTAAGTTTTTGATATTTAATACCTTCTTGTTGTCCTGCTATTACTGTTGCTAATTGGCGACGGTTTCTGCCACGCCCGGTGTTTTCCAGGGTTTTGCGCTTGTCATCTGACAGGTCTTATTAATTAAAAATGATTATTAATCATTTTGTTATGTTTATTTTTAATCAAAATTTATTTTTTGGCACATCATTTGCTAAACATACTGCGTAGATGCTCATTCCACCTTCTATGCTTGCTTCGGCTTCATAAACCTGGGAATGACGCAGAGCCAGTTAGGGTGCCTGTCGTTTAATGATGGTGTAACGCTCATTCATCATTGTTAAACGTCACGTTGAGTGGGGCACCGTAATGTTGTCTTTCAGACCTGATTTTTATTGCACGCTTGTCGCTGGTCGGCAAGCGTTTTTTTTGCTTAAATTCAGTGAGTTAGTTGTGTTTATTCGGCGCGAAAAAAACCGGTGCGATGCACCGGCTGGCTGGTGATAGGGTGACCGCATGTTCCGGCTCAGGCATCCTGCTGCGGTTGCAGTGTCAGCATCAGGCCTTCACGCCGCATACGCGCGGCATCGTCATAACGCTTGAGCTTGTCAAACGCATCGGCGCACCAGGCGTAATCATAAGCATCCGGCCTGAGTGCCAGCGCCGCGCTGAATGACTCACTGGCCTGTTGCCATTCACCGTGCTTCATGAGTAGCTGGCCCAGCGTGCTGTGCAGCAGTGCATCATCACTGTGCTGTTTTAACCGTTGACGTAACAGCTTTTCCAGCGGTTCAGGCTGCCCGGCATCAAGGCGAGGGATCAGTTGTACCAGCCGAGGGTCGAATTGCTGTTTCAGTCCATTAATAATGGTGGTCTGAGCCGTTGCATGGTCATCGCACATAATCAGGTGTTCTGCCATAGCGACTTGCATGATGAGCGCTTGCCGTACCTTACGTGGTTGATTTTTCCACCATTGTTTTAAACCGCCGCTGCCGCCTTCGGCCATCGCCTGGTCCATCAGGCCCACGGTGGCACGTTGCTGCAATTCGTCCAGTTGGGCTTCGCTGTGCAGACGGAGTTTGCGCATTATCGGCAGAATATCGAGCAACGCACTGTAAGCATGGGTGCGTAAAAAAGCCTGTTCAGCCAGACGTAACACCTCGGGATGGCGAGGGGCGACTTCCAGCAGACGGTCAGCACCGTGGCGCGCCGCATGATCTTCATTACGGGCTAACTGAATGCGTACACGCGTAATATCAACGGGCAACGGATTACGATCGGCGATTTCCGCTGCCCGTTCCAGATACTGCCGGGTACGGAAGTCGTCACCGCGCTGTTGCGCCGCTTCTGCCGCCAGCAGATAGTTCACCACCGGTTGCTCCGCATGATCGGCATTGCGGGTGAGCAGTTTTTCCACTTGCAGATAGTCGCCTTCAGCCAGCTTGAGTAGCGCGGCTTTGGTTTGCTGGCGTGCCCGGCTACGTTTGCGCCCGATGAACCAGCCGCGGGTTCGCGCACCGGTACGGAACACGCGCCGTAGTAGCCATTCAAGTGCCAAAAACACCAGTAAAAACAAAACCAACATAATCACCAACCCGGTGACGCTGGTTTCAATATTGTAACTGTCGGTTTGAATCAGCACATAACCCTGGTGGCCTGCCAGCATCGGCCCGAGCACGATCCCGGCGATTAGCACCACAAATAACAGCAAGACTTTGAGCATGTTGATCAGCCCTCCTGTGGTTTGGCTGACGGTTGGGCCAGCAAGTTGCGAACCCGGGTTTGCATCAGTTTGTCTAATAGCGGCTGGCTTTGCAGCTCCGTGGGAATGTCCATGGATACGGTCTGCTGACTCAACGCATCGAGCTGTTCCAGAAAGGCTTTTGTGCTGGGGTCATTCTCATCAAAGTAGGCTCGTACCCAGGTGGCAGCCGTTTCCAGCGACTGGCGGTAGGTTTCATTTTGATGGCGAGGCACCGCTTGTGCGGCAATGAGCAGACGCGAGCGGATATTTTCACGCAGATACACGTCCTGATTGGGAGCCAGCAAGGGTTCGGCACTGTCATCGCGGCGGCGAATGGTGATGAAATCCGACAGGAAATTGTGCCAGCTTTTGCTCAGATTTTGCCGCCATTCACTGAGCGAAGCCGAGAGAGTGGCCTCGTTTTCCTCCATTGGCGCATCATCGGTGTTGTTATCTGCCAGCCGCAGGTTATCGACCTGATCCGCTAACTGATTGACCTTGAGAATAATGCCGTCAAAATCGATTTGACTGACGCCTGCCAGCGTACTGATATCGTGGGTGATAGCGCGGCGGACATCAAGCAGGCTTGGGTCGTTCATCTCCGCCAGGCTGGCATCGGCGCTTTTCAGTAACGCACCTGCGGTTGTCACGTCTTTGTCACTCCACAATTTACGCCCGGCCTGTTTAACCAGGAAGTCGGCTTGTGCCAGTAACCAGGTTTTGGCGTCACTGCTGGCAAGTGTTGCCAGTTTTTCCTGCATTTCCCCTGCCTGACGGCTGAGTGTCGCCAGCCGCTGTTCATCGGCACTGAGGGTTTTGGCTTGTTGCTCCAGCGTTTGTTGCCACTGCTGTTGCGACTGTGACTGCTGTTTTTGCAGCGCACTGAATTGCTCTTGCAGCCGCGTCAGTTCGCTGGTTTGGCGCACCAGTTGCTGATGGGTGTAATAGTAGAGACCACCGCCCAGTGCCAGTGACACCACGATGGCAACCGCACCCAGCACCATTCCATAGCGCCCGCCGCCGGGAGAGGCCGGTGACGTTGGCGGATGTGCGGGTTTAACCCGTTCGACCACCGTATCAGAGGAGGTTGAGGGGGTAATGTGTTCCGTCATATGGGTACATCCTATGATCAGGTAATGGTAATTGTTCGGGTTGCGGCGAGTGACGTTATGGTCAGTGAAATACCGGGGCAGGCAGGGTAATGCCAAACCATGTGTTATCTCATCTCGCCATGTGGCTGGTTATTATGCCGTTAATTAGTCGGGTTATCAGCCTGCAATGGTCACAAGGCGCTTCTTGTTGCAGGTCTTCGTTTGTTGCCGATAGCATCAGTGATGTGTTTGTAATGCGTGCATCAACGCATCGTTATCTGCATTATCGGCGATACAGATATCACGCCAGCCCAGCGCTTGAGCCTGCGTGGCCAGCCGTTCGCTCACCACTATCAGGCGACAGCCCGACAGCCAGGTCTGGCGATAATACTCTGGCACCAGTGTATAGAGTTGTTGCAGCATTTCGCCACTGGTGACAACCAGTGTATCCACGCCCAAATGCTGCCAGCGCCGACATTGCTCTGCGCCTTCATAAGGCACCGGGCTGCGTTGGTAACATTCACAATAACGTACCTGAGCCCCACGTTGTTGCAGCGTCTCGCCCAACAGTTCCCGCCCGCCGTTGCCCCTTAACAGTAGCGCCTGTTGCCCGGCAACCTGCTGTAATGCAGGGAGTTGTAACAGTGTTTCGCTGGTTGCGCGTTCTGGCGGATAGTGCACCGCCAGACCACTGACCGTATGCAATGCCAGCCCGGTGGCACGGCCGACGGCAAAATAGGTGAGTGATTTTGGCCAGGCCGTTCCGGTGCGAGTGAGCTCGGGGTCGGCGAACTCCACCACCTGCTGGGATAACGCGAAAACCAGTGAACCGGCAGGCAGGGCCTTTAGCCAGCCGGGGAGTTGTGATAATTCCCGGCCCGGCGAGAATTCGATTAAAGGACTATGGTAGGCCGACAGACCTGCCATGCGCAGACGGGCGACCAGTTGCTCACCGGCTGGAGAGGGACGAGTCACCAGAATGGTCATGACAGTGCTCCACCATAGACCGCCTGTAAAATGTCGCGAGCGCCGCGCTCAAGCAGCTCTTCTGCCAGGCTGATTCCCAACTGTTCGGCCTCCTGACGCAGGCCGTAACGCTGCGCATACAGGATCTGGCTGCCGTCCGGCGCGCCGACCAGCGCACGTAGCCATAACTGTTCACCCTGTAATTCGGCATAGCTGCCAATTGGCACCTGACAACCGCCTTCTAGCCGGGTGTTCATGGCGCGTTCAGCCTGTACCCGGGTTGCGGTGTCTGCATGATTTAGCGGTGCCAGCAGCGCACGGGTGCGGTCGTCATCAAGACGGCATTCCACGCCGACTGCGCCCTGACCAACCGCGGGCAATGACTGCTCCGGGCTAAGCGCACAACGAATGCGCGCTTCAAGGCCAAGGCGCTTGAGACCCGCAACGGCGAGAATAATGGCATCGTATTCGCCATTATCCAGCTTCGACAAGCGGGTGCCGACATTGCCGCGCAAATCGCGGATAACCAGGTCCGGGCGTCTGGCGCGCAGCTGGCACTGCCGACGCAGGCTGGAGGTGCCGACGCAGGCCCCCTGCGGCAGCGCTTCAAGGCTGGCATACTGGTTTGAGACAAACGCATCACGCGGGTCTTCACGTTCACAAATAGTGACTAACCCAAGCCCGGCGGGAAATTCCACCGGCACGTCTTTCATCGAATGTACGGCGATATCGGCACGATTTTCCAGCAGCGCCAGTTCCAGCTCTTTGACAAATAAGCCTTTACCGCCCACTTTTGCCAGCGGAGTATCGAGCAGTACGTCGCCTCGTGTGACCATCGGAACCAGTTCCACCCGTAATCCGGGGTGGCAGGCTTCCAATTGTTGTCTGACGAAGTGGGCCTGCCATAACGCCAGCGGGCTTTGTCGGGTGGCAATTCTCAGAGTCGTGTCTACCATGCTGATACCGTTTTGGTCCTTTTTCCATCGTACCATTTCTTTTCATCGTACCATTGAAGCCCTGAGCGTTGAAGGTAAGCCGGTGGAATCCCCCTGAAATGGGCAGGGGTAACGGCTGCGATAAATCGATGGTGGGGGGATGGCTGCCAGCGTAAAAAACGGCGATAATCTATACAGCGCTGAAGCATCATTAATCACCTCTAACTTTCTTTAGTTTCTTTACGCTCTTTCAGCAAGGTGTTAAATTGATCACGTTTCCAGCAATCATCGGCCCGCCATTCTTCCAATATCTACTCAGGGCTGGTTCGGAAATAATGGCTCTTTTATCGGCACTGGGATAAGCAGGCGAAACGTCTTGTACTTCTACATCGAGACCCTGAAGCAAAGACTGGATGCGATCAACCAACTGCGTGTGGATCGTGCTCTGGAAGCAATGAAACCGGCTTTTCAGCAGGTGTACAGTCTTTTGCCAGTATTATTACATCACCACCATCCTCTCATGCCCGGTTATCTGGAAGGCAAGGTGCCGCACGGCATTTGTCTTTTCTCACCGGACGAAAAACAACAACATTATCTTGATAGCGTCGAGCTGCGCTGGGGCGAACTTACCACGCCTGACCGTAAAGGCCAGTTGCCGATAACCGGCGTCTATTCTATGGGCAGTACCTCGTCGATTGGGCAGAGTTGCAGCTCGGATCTTGATATCTGGGTGTGTCATCAATCCTGGCTGGATGGCGAAGAGCGCCAGCGTTTACAGCAGAAATGTTCGTTGCTGGAAAAGTGGGCTGCCGGTCACGGCGTAGATGTCAGCTTTTTCCTGATGGATGAAAACCGTTTTCGTCACAATGAAAGCGGCAGTCTGGGGGGAGAGGATTGCGGCTCTACCCAGCATATTCTGTTGCTGGATGAGTTTTACCGTACTGCCGTGCGCATGGCGGGTAAACGTATTCTATGGAACATGGTGCCTGAGGAAGAAGAAGCGCATTACGATGAGTTCGTCTTGTCGCTCTATGCCCGTGGCGCAATCGCACCCAACGAGTGGCTCGATCTTGGCGGGCTTGGTGCCCTTTCGGCAGAAGAGTATTTCGGTGCCAGCCTGTGGCAGCTCTATAAAAGTATCGACTCGCCTTACAAGGCGGTGTTGAAAACCTTGTTGCTGGAAGCGTATTCATGGGAATACCCGAATACCCGCTTGCTCTCCAGCGAGATTAAATCCCGTTTGCACAATGGCGAGATAGTCTCATTTGGGCTTGACCCCTACTGCATGATGCTAGAGCGCGTCACCCATTATCTCAACGCCATTAATGATCCGACCCGGCTTGATCTGGTGCGGCGCTGTTTTTATCTTAAAGTCTGCGAAAAGCTTTCCCGCGAGCGAGCCTGCACCCAATGGCGTCGGCAAATTTTGACGCAGATGGTTGATGCGTGGGGATGGAGCCGCGAGCGGCTGGTGATGCTGGATAACCGGGCCAACTGGAAAATCGGGCAGGTGCGCGAGGCGCATAACGAGTTGCTGGATGCGATGATGCAAAGCTACCGTAACCTGATTCGTTTTGCGCGCCGTAATAACCTGAGCGTGAGCGCCAGCCCGCAGGATATCGGGGTGTTAACCCGCAAACTGTATGCTGCATTCGAAGCGCTGCCGGGTAAGGTGACGCTGGTGAACCCGCAGATCTCCCCCGATTTGTCCGAGCCGAATCTGACCTTTATTTACGTGCCAGCCGGGCGAGCCAATCGTTCCGGCTGGTACTTGTACAATCAGGCTCCGTCTATGGATGCCATTGTCAGCCATCAACCGCTGGAATATAACCGTTACCTCAACAAACTGGTGGCCTGGGCGTATTTCAACGGTTTGCTGGCCCCGGCAACCCGCTTGCACATCAAGGGTCACGAGTTGTGCGATATCGCAAAACTACAGGAACTGGTGTCAGACGTTTCCAGTCATTTCCCGCTGCGTGTGCCCGCACCGACACCGAAGGCGCTGTATAGCCCGTGTGAAATTCGGCATCTGGCGATTATCGTCAACCTGGAACATGACCCGACGGCGGTGTTCCGCAATCAGGTGGTTCATTTTGATTTCCGCCAGCTCGACGTATTTAGCTTCGGCCAGCAGCAGCAATGCCTGGTGGGGAGCATTGACTTGCTGTATCGCAATTCGTGGAACGAAGTGCGAACACTGCATTTCAGCGGTGAGCAGGCAATGCTGGAAGCACTGAAGACCATTCTTGGCAAGATGCATCAGGATGCAGCGTTGCCTGAATCGCTGGAAGTGCTCTGCTACAGCCAGCATCTGCGCGGTCTTATACGTACCCGGGTACAGCAATTGGTGTCGGAGTGCATTGAACTGCGCTTGTCGAGCACGCGTCAGGAGCCGGGGCGCTTTAAAGCGGTGAAAGTGGCGGGTGAAACCTGGGGTTTATTCTTTGAACGTCTTAGCGTGTCAGCGCAAAAGCTGGAAAACGCGGTGGAGTTCTACGGGGCGATTTCGAATAACAAACGTCAGGGGCTGCCTATTCAGGTAGAAACCAATCACATCCATCTGCCGCCGGTGGTGGATGGGGTTGCCAGCGAAGGGATTATTCAGTTCTTCTTTGAAGATCAGGCAGATAATAAAGGGTTCAATATCTATATTCTGGATGAGTCTAACCGTGTTGAGGTTTATCACCACTGTGAAGGCAGCAAAGAGGATCTGGTGCGTGATGTCAGCCGTTTCTATTCGTCCTCGCACGATCGTTTCACTTACGGCTCCAGCTTTATTAATTTCAACCTGCCGCAGTTTTATCAGATAGTACAGCTTGATGGCCGCACTCAGGTGATTCCGTTTCGCAGCAGCGCGTTATCGCATTTGTGTGTCACGCCTTCATCGGAAGAGAAAAGCCTGATTCTTAACCAACGCCTGCAAATGCAGTAACGCTGGTGCGCCAGTCACTGCCGGAGAACCCGGCAGTCAGCCTGATATTTTCGCGTCGTTACTCCGTCAATGATGCAAACCCGTTATTCAAAATGGACGGGTTCGCCGCTTTGCTCCGAGCAAGCCTCAGCCAGTAAGGCCATAAAATCCCGGCCACTGCGATCACACAGCCAGCGACCTTGCTGATGGTTAAAATGGTAGCCACCGCCCTTGGTTGCCAGCCACACCTGATGCATCGGCTCCTGACGGTTAACAACAATTTTGCTGCCGTTTTCAAAGCTGAGTGTCATCACGCCGCCATTGGTTTCATAATCAATGTCCGCATCACCCTCAAAGTGGTCCAGCGTTTCTTCTATCTTGAGCATCAGCGCGTCGGCCAATTGGTGAAACTCGCTATCGTTCATATTCGATTCCTATTGATTTTCAAGATCCACCTGCGATTATAGAGAGCATAGGTAGCTGAATAACAGGTTTTAACGACATGAAAACAATTTTTCGTCAGGGCGCACTGGCCATGCTGGTGTTGTCACTGGCTGGCTGTGGTTTGAAAGGCCCGCTGTATATGCCACCGGAGCAACCGGCACCGGTTAAAAAAACACAGCCACAACAGACCAAGGCCCCGCAAACTGCGCCTGTACGGTAAGCAACCGGTGTGTCAGGCAAGGTGATAAATAAATAGCGCGGGCAGCGGCAGGACGCCGCGCATGCCCGCTTAACGTAGCGGGGTCAGAAAATGCAGTTCACCAAAATGCACGGCCTGGGCAACGACTTTATGGTTGTTGATGCCGTCACCCAGAATATCTACTTTTCACCGGATTTGATTCGCCGGTTATCGGACAGGCACTGCGGTGTGGGGTTCGATCAGTTGTTGATAGTCGAGCCGCCTTACGATCCCGAGCTCGATTTTCACTACCGCATCTTCAATGCCGATGGCAGCGAAGTGGCGCAGTGTGGTAACGGTGCCCGGTGTTTTGCTAGTTTTGTGCGTCTCAAAGGCTTGACCAACAAACGTGAGATCCATGTCAGTACCCATAATGGCCGTATGGTACTGTCGGTCACAGAAGATGAATCTGTGCGGGTGAATATGGGCGAGCCCAATTTTGAGCCGCAGCAGGTGCCTTTTCGTGCCACAAAAGCGGAGAAAACCTACATCCTGCGTGCCGGTGAGCACACCGTGTTGTGCGGGGTTGTATCCATGGGGAACCCCCACTGCGTGATTCAGGTTGATGCGGTTGAGAGCGCACCGGTAGAGATACTCGGGCCGTTGCTGGAAAACCATGAGCGTTTTCCCGAACGCGCCAATGTGGGCTTTATGCAGGTGGTGAACCCCAACCAGATCCGGCTACGGGTGTTTGAACGTGGTGCCGGAGAAACGCAGGCCTGTGGCAGCGGTGCATGTGCGGCGGTTGCGGTGGGGATTCAGCAAGGGTTGCTGGCCGCCGATGTGAAAGTCAAACTGCCGGGCGGTGTACTGGATATTCACTGGGATGGCCCGGGTCATCCCCTGTTTATGACCGGCCCGACGACACACGTTTATGACGGATTTATTCATCTATGAAACGTCTGGAAGAGCAGGTTGAGCGTCAGGAACTGACTGACGATCAGGTGTTAGCGTATTTACATCGGCATCCTGACTTTTTCATTCATCATGCCCGAGAGGCACAAACGCTGCGGGTATCGCATCCGGTGCGCGGCTGTGTATCGCTGGTGGAGTGGCAACTGGCCCGCCAGCGCCAGCGTATTACCTATCTGGAAGAAGAAATTCACCTGTTGACGGAGCAGGCGAGCCGCAATGAGGCGTTGTTCAACCAGTTACTGCAACTTCAGTTGACGCTCTCAAGTGCCACTTCATTGCAGGATTTGCTTGACCAACTGAACCGCTGGGCACGTCAGCTTGGGCTGGCTGGCGCATCTATTCGCCTGTTTGTCGATCGCTGGCGCATTGGCGCACCGTCTGATTTTACCCATCTGGCCTTAAACCGGACGTTGTTTGAGCCGCTACGTATCCACCGCCTGGGCGATCGTGCGCACTATCTGGGTACGCTTAATGGCCCTGAGTTATTGTTCCTCATGCCGCAGGCGCGCCACGTCGGGTCAGTGGCGTTGTCGCTGCTGGGCAAACAGGGCGATTTAGGGCTGCTTATTTTCAGCAGCCGCGACAGCCATCATTATCAGGAAGGGATGGGCACAGACCTGCTCGCGCACCTGGCGACGTTGTTGCCGCTGTTGCTGGCGCGCTGGATTGAACGCCTATGAGTTGCGACGACGCCCTGATAACACCGGTTGATGCTTTCCTGCGTTATCTGCGGGTTGAGCGGCAGTTAAGCCCGCTGACCCAACGCAGCTACGCCCATCAGTTGCACACCATCACCACGATGCTGACCGCTTCCGGCGTGACGGACTGGCGGGCGCTGGACGCCGCCGTAGTGCGCTCGCTGGTGGCGCGCAGTAAACGTGACGGGCTGAATGCGGCAAGCCAGGCTCAGCGCCTGTCGGCGTTACGCAGCTTCCTTGACTGGCTGGTGGGGCGCGGTGAGCTTCAGGCGAATCCGGCGCGTGGGGTGGCGGCCCCCAAAGCCGGTCGTCACTTGCCGAAAAACATGGATGTGGATGAAATGAGTCGCCTGCTGGAGATAGAAAATCACGACCCGCTGGCCGTGCGTGACCGCGCCATGCTGGAGGTGATGTATGGTGCGGGCCTGCGTTTGGCTGAACTGGTCGGGCTTGATTGCGCCCACGTTAATCTCGACAGCGGCGAAGTGTGGGTGATGGGAAAAGGCAGCAAAGAGCGCAAACTGCCGATTGGCGCGACAGCCGTGACCTGGTTGCGTCACTGGCTGGCGATTCGTGATATTTATGCACCGGATGACGATGCGGTGTTTGTCTCAAGCCTTGGACGACGGATTTCGATGCGCAATGTGCAAAAGCGTTTTGCCGAATGGGGCGTGAAACAGGGGCTGAACAGCCATGTGCATCCGCATAAATTACGCCACTCGTTTGCCACGCA